>PBMS01000015.1 GCA_002722695.1 Methanobacteriota archaeon | reverse complement strand
GCCGACAGAGCACGTGAACTCCAATTGGGCTTCGCAGGGCGGATAGGAGCGCGCCTCGAGGACGCTCCAATCGGGCGGCCACAGGCTTTCGGAGAAAAAAACATTGAAGTTGCCCAAACCGCCACCAAATCGACCCCAGTCACCGCCCGCCAAATCATTCAACACGACAACAGCGAGGAGACCCAGAGCGCCGATGACGGCGAAGAGACGAAGTTTCACTCTTCATCGCCCCCGTTGTGGTAAACGATCCATTCCTTTACGGAAAGATCAGAAAATTTTCCGTCTTCAAAGTGCCAAACCCGGGTAGCGTACTTGAGGGCGTACTTGGCGTGGTGTTCAACCATGATGAGACTGCTCCCTTCGTCGAGCAACGGTGAAACCGCATCCATCACTGCGCTGGCGTTCCTGTCATCGAGCTCGCTCAGAAATTCGTCCGCCAAAATGAGTTGAGGACGCTGCGCAAGGGTTCGTGCCGTGGCCACACGACGCTTTTGCCCTCCAGAGAGACGTCGAACGGGTTCGGTGGCCTTGTGCTCCATGCCCACCTTTTCGAGCGCCTCCATCGTCTGTTTTCGACGCTCAGCGTACATCGAGAGAGACCACTTCATTCGAACACCCGCACCGAGCGAAACGTTGTGAGCAACGGTGGCGTGTCGAGCGAGGCCGAGGTTTTGAGGAATGTAGCCCAGACCACCCTTCTTGTCAACCCGTTGACGACTGGAGCCCCCAAGCGGCATCACCAGACCAGCGATGGTGCGCAGAAGGGTGGTTTTACCAGCGCCGGAGGGTCCGAGGATGGCGACAACTTCACCCCGACTGACCTCCAACGAGAGGGGCCCTGTCAGCGGCTCATTGTAGCCGATAACGAGCTTGTCAAGGATCAACAACGGGTCGGTCAGCTCTGTCCTCTCCGTGTGTGTCCACAGTGAGGACCTTTTCAAGTTTAGTCCTCCCTAAAAGAGAACCTACGACGTGTGTTGATGCGCTTTCCTTGCCTCTTTTACCATCCGGACAAGCTCAATTCTAGCCTGCTCTGACGTTGTGATATCTTTGGAAAAACCCAGACGTATCGGGTGGACACCCGAGTCCGTGGTCGCCCGCATCTCGAAACCGTATCGGTCGATGGAGGTCATCACGGCCGATTCCACGCCGGTGGCCGCGCTCATGGTGTCGCAGTACAGAACCAGGGCGTCCTCGTGGTCCTCGTTCATGTGGGTGATGATGTCCTCAGCATGTTCAGCAAGGGGGTCGGGTTGAGCCGTCGCCCAGTCTTCGTTTTCAAACCACGACATCTTCCCGAATCCACCGATGTAACGGACCGCCGACACCTCAAGTCCGAAAAAGAAAAAATCACGAAAGTCAACGTACGACTTTGCGTTGGGATGGTGGAGCAGGTAGGTTGCTCGGGCACTCTTCAACTCCTCATCCTGGAGTTTTTTGCATTCACCAACAAGCGTGACCCTCGCCGAAGCCAGTGGATCGTCTGCGGCATTCTCCGAAATCAAAAGAGAGGCTTTTGGACTCTTCAGTAAATTCTTCGTGTGTTCTGCGAGTGCACTGATGAGGAAAATTGGCCTTCCTTCGTGGATGGCGTAGGTCACAAAGGAACCGTAGGGGTGATCATCGTGCTGCTTGGAAACAGTGCACAAGGTGGCTGTGTTGTGACGGGTTGCGAGGGTGCGGGCCTCCTCGGCGTGAGAGGAGCGCCGTACGTTTGGATCGTACAGGAGAACAGGCACCTGCATTTTTGTGCCATCCGCCATGGTGTGGCCTTGATGTTTGGGTTGCTCTTTTATCGCCATGGTATCCGCCCCCTCATCACTCCACGGTTTTCATTTGTTTAACAGATTCCTCTGTCCAGAAGGCCGCGTCATCCTCGTAATCTGTGTCGCAATCCATTCTATCAACCAGTCGATTCGCCCCTTTTGCCTCGAGGATTGCATCCCATTCTTTTCCTGATTCACAGAACAGGTCAAACGCCGTATCTCCAAGTGCAAGGACGCCATAATTCAAACCAGCGAGCGTTCCGGTTTCGCACTCCGATACCTCGTCAAACAGATCTTGAGCGTTGTCTGGTTGTTCTCCATCACCCCACGTGCTGCAGAACACAAGCAATCTTCGAACCCCTGTGAGTTCTTCGACGTTCGTGTCCTCCATGTCTTTCACGGTCGCTTCAATTCCGTGCTCTCGAGCCACCGACGCAGCATCCAATGCCAGCAATTCAGAATTCCCTGTTTCTGTTCCGTACAATATCAACATTTTTTCCATTATTGTTCACCTTTCTTTTGTTCCAACGCCCCTTGAATCACAATGCGTAAGGAATCTGAATCATCGAGTATGGACACATCAACACTGAAAACCTCAGCGATGATCTCTGGCGTCAAGACCTCCCGAGGTGGCCCAAACGCGTGAATTTTTCCATTGTGGAGAAGGAGAATTTGATCAGAAAATCGAGCCGCTATGTCAATGTCGTGGATGGCGATAAGCGCAGAGGACTTGCGTTCCGAATTTTTGACGAGGTCCCGGATTTTTTCCATGGTGGTGATTTGGTGCCTCAAGTCAAGATCGCTCGTGGGTTCGTCAAGGAGGTACAAATCAGGTTCTTGTGCGAACGCCTTTGCAAGAACCACTCGTTGACGTTCTCCACCCGACAGCCGGTCGTATCGACGAAAGGCAAAATCCTCGAGTTCAAGGAAGACCAGACTGTCGCTTACTTTCTCCCTATCCTCGTCCCCAACAAACCATTGGAGGTGTGGTCGCCTGCCCAGCAAAACCACATCGTATACGTTCATTGGAAAGCTGGTTGAAACGCTTTGTGGCACATAAGCGACGTGTTTGGCGATGTCGATCATCGGCATTGCGTCAACGTTGTTCGACCGCAGTTTGATTGAGCCAGAGGTTGGTTTGAGAATCCGATTTATGCATTTCAATAGCGTGGTTTTTCCCGCACCGTTGACACCGAGTATGGAAACGATTTGCTTTGGTTTTACATCGAAGGACATCTTGGAAAGAACATCTCGACCCGGCCATGAAAAACAGAGGTCTCGAACACTGAGTACGCTCCTCATCGTTGAACCCCCTTTGATTGAAGCAGGAGATACATGAACACTGGACCTCCAATGATCGCCAGCATAATCCCCACAGGAATGACGATCGGAGCAAAAAGCGTTCGTCCAATGGTGTCAGCAAAAACCATCAAAAATGCCCCGCAGACCGCCGATGCGGGTAATAATTTTCTGTAATCGTTTCCTATGATAAGACGGCTCATATGAGGTGCAGCGAGACCAACGAAACCAATCATGCCCGTGAAGGCGATGATCAACGACGTCATCAGAGCAGACACGACGAGGATGTTTCTTCGAAGCAAGGACGGATTCACACCCGTTGAGATGGCAAAATCGTCTCCGCCCATGGAAAGCGCATTGAGGTCCCAGGACCACCCCAAGGCGATGGGCATCAAGGCCACCATGCAAATGCCAACGCCAAGCACAATCGTCATATCAGGTCTGGAAAGGCTGCCGAACGACCAGTGGGCAAGTTGGGACAGTTGGGCGTCCGTCGCAAAGTATTGCATGGTTGAAACGATTGCTCCGGCGATGAAGGTGATCGCAATGCCGACCAGAATGTAGGATTCTGCGCTGATCGAGCGATACCTTCCGAGTTGAATGATGATGAAGACGACGAGTAGGGAAAAGACAAACGCATTTCCAGCGATGGCGAAAGCACCCGTGGTGGCGATGCTGAAACCAAAGACAATCGCAAGAGCCGCACCAAGGGCGGCTCCTGAAGCAACGCCAAGTGTGAGCGGCGACACCAATGGGTTTCCCAGACACCCCTGCATGAGAGCACCAGCCGTGGCCAATCCTACACCCCCGACGATGGCCATGAGAACTCGAGGAAAACGCAGTTTCCAGATGATGTTTGATTGCAGTTCAGTTCCATCATCCAGTCCCAACACGATGCTTGCAGTGGTCCACATATCGAGGTTGGTTGACGACCCTTGGCCGAGAGCAAAAAGGCTCACGAGTGCGGTTAACCCGCACATACCTCCGATTTTCATCATCTGCGCGCGACTTTGGCGCTGATGTTGATTCGAAAGTTCATTCACAACAACACCGCCTACGACTCGCAGATGAACGTGCCTTTTCGTTCCACATCAAACACGTCGGCAAAGAACCCATCGAGGTAGGAAGAGGCGTCGATGTCGTCGAAGAGGGACGGATGGAAGTGCTGAGCCAGCGTGGGCAATCCGTGGACCATCATCGGCCCAGCAAACTCCCCAGCAAGAACGAGCATGCGGTCGTTTTCGACCGCTTGCATCTTGTCAAACCCGGGGCGGTCTCGGATCGATAGCATGTGCGTGGAGCATTTGTTCTCCGGATCGTTTTGGTCGTATCCGATTTCAAAGGTGATGCCGTCGAACATCAAAACCTCGGGGTTTGAATCAATGATGGCCTCAAGGTCGACATGGGTGGTGTGGCCCGGCAGGTCAGAGAAAACGTTCGTCCCTCCGGCCATCTCAATCAGGTCCGTCCACTGAGAAGTCCCCGTCAGGACAACAGGGTCCCGGGTCAACGATGCATGATGTTCCATGACAATACTCGGACGCTCTTCAAGACTGATGTTGCTCGCCCTGGAAGCGATCAACGCCTCGATCTCGTCGAATTCTGAAAAGAGACGTTCGGATTCATCCTGTCGGTCAAACAGCGTTGCCATGACACCGATTTCGTATCGCAAGCTGTCGTATTTGTAAAAGTCTAGAGCGAGAACGTGAATACCCACTGGAGTCAATTTTTGCCGAATGGCCTCCGTATCCACCATGCCGTTGGTCGCGAAAACGATGTACACATCTGGACGAACATCGAGAAGAGCTTCAAAGTCAATCTCGGAATGGGCGGAGTTTTGAATCATCGGCACAGAAGCAAATTCAGGCCACAACTCATCGTTTTCGAAATCCCCCGATACGCCCACCACAGACGAGAGATTCGCATCGAGCATTTTCATCACCGTCGCTGCGTAGGTGTTGGTTATCGCGATTCTGGTTGGCGTTTCCTCGAACGTGTAAACAACGCCGTTTGAATCGACAACCTCGTTTTGACCGTCGTTTGCTGAGGTGGATGTGTTCTCAGCAAATTTGTACAGGTTCCAACCCGCAACGACGATGAAGGCCACCTGAAGAAGAACGATGAAACGCTGCTTGTTCATTCTTTAGCCCTCCCCATCTCAATCAGCAGGATGGCCGAGAGAAGCACAAACATGACCGACAGCGCAGAAAGGTACGGCATGAAGCCATCGTTGTTGGATGAGGAATCGGTCTCGACGGTCACAAACACCGAGGATGAGGGTTCGGATAGTTTGTCGTTCACCGAGGCCGTTAACCGAAACCGATGAAGCCCAGGCTCGAGTTCGTCCACCTCAGCAAACGACGACGAACCGTTGTAAACCTCTCTGGTCGTTCCGTCGGGCGACTGTACGGTAAGCGAGTAATGATCGACCTCGTACTCGTATTCCCATGAGAACAAAGCGGTTTCAGAGGTGCTCAAGAACGATGCGGAGGACGTCAACACCGGCACAGGTGGTGCAAAGTCAACCTGGAGTTCGAGCACAGCGCCCATGAGCACATAGTCCAGTTCAGTGATGGCGTTGATCTGATACTGGTAGGTGCCGTCGCCCCGGTTGCGAACCTCAAATTCAGTGGAGGTCCCCCGGTAAACTTCGACACCATTTTCCAAAAGTTGGTACCCCTTTATGTTTGAAAATTCAGACCACTGGAGTTCAAACGTTGGCGAGCTTTGAACGACCGCTTCGGTCAAAAACGTCGGTACGTTTGGTCTGCTGTAATCTGTCAATTCATGAACAACCGTGTCGGAGTGCGAACCCGGTAGGCGGTCAATGATTTTGACATAATTCTGAACGGTGGAGTTGAACCAAAGCTCCCAAGACAGCACGCCGTCCTCGTCGTCTTCAATGGAGATGTATGTGCAATTAAACACACCTGCAGGCGTTGTGACGCTCACACCGTGCTGAACGGAAACTGAATTGTGCGTGTCGTCGTACCCGTTCGGATGACCCGGCACTCCGATGATGTTGGTTCGATTGAAGTGAAGGCGGGTGCTGAGTTGTCCATCGAACAGACCCGCATCCGACCCGTTGCTGGTGAAGTTCCAACCCAAGGAGCCCTCCTGGTAATACCCGGAGGATTCGGGGGCGTCCGACCAATACGTCTTCACGGGCAGGTACGTCTCAGAACTGACCCAACGAAACGCCGTTTCTCCGTCCTCGTAACGATCGTCGGTGATTCGAAGCAAATACGTTGACTGTGAGCGATCGAAAGCGTCAACAATTTCCTCCGTTCCGATGGCGGTGAGCGTCCTGTTTGACCGGTATTCTGGTGTATGGACCAGCGAATAGTTCCACGACATGCCCGTTGTCCACGATCCCTCCTCGGATTGTGTGGGCAAGAAGAGCACCAAGACCGAACCAGGGTGGGGGTTTGTCCCGTTCACGTTGTAGGCCACAAGGAAAAACTCGGACGTCCCGGATTCCGACGGGGTGTACTCGAAACTGCTTGAGGAACCGCGATAGATTATGTTTGATTGGCTGATCTCGTTGACGTACAATTCCACATAATCGGTGTACAGACCCTTGGTCCATTCCAGTTCAACCGGCCCCATAGGAACCGACATCACCGAATTGAGGAACGTCGCATTCCCGGGCAGTTCAAGCGTTGTTGTGGTGGTCTGGTTGACCCAAAGTGAACCGTAGTCGATGGACACCGAAACGTTTGGTGCGATCGAATGACCTGACTGGATAAACTCCAATTCAACATCTTGTCCAATCGACAATCCGTTGAGAAGGTAAAATCCATCCGGATTGGTCGTTGACTCCACGTCACCACCGGAGACGATGACTTCGGGAGCGGGGTTGCCCGCGGCGTCGGTGACGAAACCAAACACGCTGTTTTTCCCTTCTTGGAACACAACATGGTTCACGTGAGGGGCCGTTGCCGAGCCCGGCTCAAGTTTCAGATGCGTGGTGAGTTGGTTTGATTCTCCACCGTCGAGGTGGGTCGAAATTGTGTAGTAATCACCGGTACGGTACGGACCGAATTCGGTTCGACCGTCATCGAGATCTTGGGTTTCAGCCGTCTCCGCAAGGGTCACCGTATAGGATTCCTCCTGCGAGAGGGCTTGGCCGGTGTTGTTGACCGCTGCCACGGTGATCCAGTTGTGCCCTTCGTACCAATCAAGCGTCGTGTCTTGCTCGATGAAGATGTTCCGATAGGCGACCGTGTGACCGTCGTTCATGAAGTAGGCTCGCACCGTGTGTTCGCCGGGAACAATACCTGGGAAGCTGTAGGAGCCATCCACGGAAAGAACGGATTCCATCGTGTCGACCCGAACGTAGGTCGAGCCGGCTGGCTCACCCTCCGAGGTGTACACTTGACCGGTCAACGTGAACGTTGGATCTTCAGAATCACCACTGGCCACCCCCAATGGAAGGAGGGAACCAAAGAGGATCAGAATCAAGAGCCAAGGCTTTCGCATGTTGTGTTGTTGCATGTTTCGATTCACCTGCGCTGAAACGACAATGGGAACGGTTGGTCAGCAAGGGTGAGGGTGCTGACCAACCGCTCCGCGGGTACTGTTCGTAAACAGAGTGTGTGTGCCTTCGGAGGACTCACTGGTAGGTTCCAATTTCAGCCTCAGAGATGCCGTAGTGGGCCCATACCATGGCCAAATGCGGTGCAACATCGTAGGACGTGCCGTGCTTGGAAGCGTCGCTGAGATTCACGATCTCGTTGATCTTCTCAGCTCCGTACATGTCTTGGAAGTACATAGCAGCGTAGCCGTCGCACTCTGCCTCAGAAGAGACGTCGGTGGAGACCTGGTGGGTCACGGTGTTGTAGCAGGTGTCGTTTTCGCCGGTGCTGTCCATGGATCCGTTGGTCCAAATGAACGCATCGCAAGCGGAGGCGTCAATGTCGCCCATCATGAAGACCATGTGGACGGCCATGTTGTAGCAACCGTCGGTGTAGGGAGCAGCGTAGGCTTCCATCGTCTTCCAGAAGGCGTAGCCCTCAGCCTGGTACTTTTCGGCCGATTCGTTGCTGTCCATCTTCATGGTGTACTTCAGGGTGGCCTGGGAGTAGGTGATGATGATGTTCTTGATCACCGTCTCAGTGGCGGCGTCGTAGCCGTCCTTGTCGCCAGCCTGAAGGGCTGCAAGTCCGTCGACCATGGCTTGCTCGCTGGCAGCGAGGGCGTTGGAAACGCCGTCGGTTTCCGTGCCGTAGTCAGCAGCTCGCTTCTTCATGGTGTAGGCAGGGGAACACGACCAGTGCTCGTCAGGTCCGTGGAAGAAGGCCCAGCCTTCGTCCCAGTTGTGAGGTGCACCGGAGTCGTTGTCGGTGTTGCCGGCGTCAGCCTTGGCAACAGCGGCGTTGAGTTCGTGGATGGTGTAGCCGACCATGCCCATGTTGGCGGTCAGCTTGGCGATGCCTTGGTATCGAACGGTGTCCGAAGCGCCAGCGAAGTCGCCGGTGCCGTCCATGGCCGCCATGATGTGGGCGCCGATGGAGCCGTCCGCACCGTAGAAGGCGTCGTAGTTGTGGTTCTTGCCTGCAGCAGCAGCGAACCCAGCGAGCGTGCGGTAGGAGCCGTCACTCTTCTCGGCGTTCTTGCCGTTGGTGTAGATGTTCTTTGCTTCATCCCAGTTGCTGTCGGATGCGGCGGTCTTGATGTCGCAAAGATCCTGCATCAGCGAACGGTGGTTGTCCACGTCCGACGCATAGGTGTACCCCGCATCGGAGGCGTCGAGGAAGGCAGCTTTCTCTTCTTCCGCCTCTTCGGTTGTTTCATCTTCTGTGCCAATGCACCCCGCCATAGCGGCGATCAACATCAACAGTGCTAGCGTCATTCCTTTGATTGATTTCATCTTCAATTCCATATTCAAACCTCTGGTTTAGGCCACCCGAAAAGTCGGATGAATATAAGTTTTAGGTCATCCTAAAAATACAACAGTGGCATGGTTTCGCTTGACTGAGAGGATGGGCGGTGGTAGTCCCTCTCGGATTCGAACCGAGGTCGGAGGAACCAGAATCCTCCATGATGGACCGCTACACTAAGGGACTTTGACCGTGCCACTGAGGTTGCCTTCTTCAATTGAGCGGTGAAGCGGCCAAGGTCAGATGTTTGCAAACCGGACCATCGCCTTGGAGACCCAGGATACGATCATGATGATCATGAAGGAAGCCAGTGCGTACTTGGCCCAAGGACGAACGGGTTTGGGTTCCGGCCACAAATCCACACCCATCGCTTCGGCTTCGGCAACCAACTCGGCCAACTCTGCTAGATGCTCTTCAACGGAGTCGTGTGCCATAACAGGTGCTTCCTCACCGATTTATTTGAACGCGACGCAACGAGCGTGGCCGACCGTTGTGTTCACAAGACTTTGAAAGCGCAACCCACAAGCGCCACCCATGAGTGAGGTCCCCGAAGGCGTTCGCCTGTCGGCCCAAGCCCGAGGCGCCCCTCGACCCACCGCTACGATGACGCTCACTCGAGACGGGCCCGAGGGTGTTGAGGTGCTTTTGGGTCTGCGAGCCAAGACCATGCGGGCGTTTCCTAACTACTGGGCGTTCCCCGGCGGCGGCGTTTCCTCTGTCGACCATGATGCGGTCGCAGCTCTTCCGCAATTGGCAGGCCCCGAGGCCGCTTCCATCGCCTGCATCATGCGTGAAATGAGCGAAGAACTGGGGCTTGCCGCCCACGGTCAAGGGGCCATCGCCATCGACGCCGATGCTCGAGCGGCCATCGTGGCGGACAAGAGGCAGTGGCTGCCGCTTGCGTTGGAACAGACGTTTCCTCTTGAGCGACAACGCATACGAACGCTCAGTCATCGTATCACGCCGCCGTTCGGCCCCGTGCAGTTCGACAATGCGTTTCTTCATCTCCATCTGGGTTCATGGACGTCCGTCCCAGCCGTTGACCTTGAGCCCCAAACGGAGTTCACAGAGGTTGTGTGGGCACAACCCACCGAGTTCTTGGCGCGATGGAAAGCTCACGAGATCAAGGTTGCTCCGCCCGTGGTGACCCTGTTGATGGAAATTGAACGAACCCTCGTTCGAACAAAACGTGACATGGACAAGGCCGCAGAAGACATCGCCCAACGACTGCCAGGGCGCCGCTCAATTTTGTTTGCTCACGGTGTCGAGGTCGTGCCCATCAAAACCGCAACGCTCCCGCCTGCCGACCACACCAACGCCTACCTGGTGGGGGACCCCGAAGGCGAATTCATCGTCGTTGACCCGGCCGTGCGTATGAGGGAGGACATGGAGGCCCTGGCCACGGCTGTGGGACGGCATCGAGGGGAACTGAAAGCCATTCTTTTCACCCATAGCCACAGCGACCATCTTGCCGACATGTCCCTGCTTCGAGAGGCGTTTGATGTCCCCGTTTGGGGCAGCGAACACACCTCGCTCAGCGTTCCCTGCGACCGAATCCTGACCGACGGCGANGTTCTGACNTTGGGTGAGCAGNCGTGGACGGTGCTCATCACCCCCGGCCACCANCCCGGCCACGTCTGCTTGTTCAGCGAGGCGGGCTTGGTNGCGGGCGACATGCTGGCNGGCATCGGGACGATTCTGATTCCACCGCACTCGGGTGACATGAACGTCTACATCGAGCAACTCGAACGTCTCAAAGCGCTCAAACCGCACCTTGTCTTTCCGAGTCACGGCCCGGTGGTCGCCGTTCCAGAACGCCTCATCAATCACTACCTCACGCATCGCCGTGCTCGGCATGCGCGCGTGCTGAAGGCAGTGCAGGCCGGGACGGCCGAACTCAAAGACATCGCTGCTGAGGCCTACGCCGACACCCCTGATGCACATCCCGGCTTGGCCGAGGACCAAACCCTTTCGCACTTGCTGGCTCACGAGGCTGACGGAGCGGTGCGCCAATCCAACGGAACATGGAGCGTAGTGGAATGAAAACCGGTACACGAGTCATCATCACCAAGGCGGGCGGCGTGTCTGCGATCACGACTGAACCCATGCACGCCTCCGAGCCCGGTGAAGACGAAGTTCGCATCAAGGTGGCTTATGCCGGGATTAATTTCGCCGATTTGCTGATGCGTTTAGGATTCTATAGACCACTTCCACCGTTTCCCTTCACACCAGGCTACGAACTTTCGGGCATTGTGGACGCCCTTGGAAAAGGAGTTTCGCACCTCGAGGTCGGGCAAAGGGTCGTCGCAGCCATGCGAACCGGTGGCCAGGCCAGCTTCGTCAACGCCCCCAAGGATCGCGTGATTCCCCTGCCCGATGGGTTCTCACTTCAGAAAGCAGCCTCAACGCCGGTGACCTACATGACGGCTCATCACATGCTGCATCACCTTGGCCACCTCCGTCCGGACGACAAGGTGCTCATTCACGGCGGAGCCGGCGGTGTGGGCACTGCGGCGCTGCAGTTGTGCCAATGGGCGGGTGTGTCCAAGGTTTGGGCGACGTCCTCAAAGAAGAAACACGGCGTCATCGAGGCGTACGGCGCCCGGGCCATCGACCGACACAACGAGGATTTCCTCGCCATCATCAAGTCGGAAACCGATGGAAAGGGCGTCGATCACGTCCTTGACCCCATAGGAGGAGACAACCTACGTCGCAGCTTGTCCTGTCTGGCAGAAGGCGGCCGGCTCTACACGTACGGCATGTCCGCCGTCGCCCCGTCCCAGAAGCGTTCACCGCTCAAGGCCCTGTTTGCATGGCGAAAGACACCCAAGTTTGACGCACTTCGCTTGATGAGCCGAAACCGTGGCGTTTTCGGTGTGCACATGGGCACGTGGTCCAACGAAGCCGTCATGCAAGAGCAGTTGGATCGCATCGTCGAAGGCATCCAATCTGGACACCTCGATCCCGTCGTGGATCGTGTGTTCGACGCAAAGGACGTGCGAGAAGCCCACCAGTACATCCACGACGCCAAGAACATCGGCAAGGTCTTGCTTCGATTCCACGACGTCGACGCATGAAACCTTCATTTCTTCTCGCAGCCTGGCATTGAATCAGGTGAGAAGATGAAGAAGGCGATGTCGGGGTTTGACCTTCGCGCAATGGCGCGGGAGTTGGACAGCCTGAAAGGCGCCTACGTCAAAAAAGCCTACATGCCGCACTATGAACAAATCGTGTTGCGAGTGAATCCAAAAGAGATGGACCAACGAGACATCGTGTTCGTCCGTGGTGAGCGCATCTACACCTCGCAACGAGATCGCCCGATGCCCATGACACCGCCTCCCTTTGCGATGGTGTTGCGAAAACATCTCCGCAACGCACGATTAACGGGCGTGGAACAGGTCGGTTTCGACCGTGTGCTCGCCTTTCGATTTGACACAAAAAATGGAGAGCGGACGCTCTACGTTGAAGTGTTCCGAGACGGAAACATCATTCTTGTTGACCACGAGGGCATCATCGTTCAACCCCTGACGCACGCTTCGTACGCCGGTCGAACTCTGAAGAAAGGCGTACCTTACACGCCCCCACCGGCGGCAACGGATCCCTATGCACTGAACCAAAAAACGCTCAGCGAGGTTCTCCTAGCGTCCGACAGGGACCTCGTCTCGACCCTCGGTGGCAAGGTCAATCTCGGCGCCACCCACGCCAACGCCGTCTGCGACTTAGCAGGCCACGGACCCAACTCGCCAACCAAGGAAGCCGACCCGAAAGCGGTGTTTGATGCTCTGCAGATGTTACTCGGCGATCTGATGAACAGCCGAGAAGGGCATCTCATGCTCAACCTCCTTGACGACGATCCCGATGATTGGTTGGTCCATTGCAACGCCATGGAGCAACCTCTGCGACAATCATGGCTCAGCGAGCGTGCGGTTGAAGCGACCCCCATTTTGCTCCCTCAACACGTCGGTATGCCCCGAGTGAGTTTTTCTTCACTTTGCGAATCCATCGACGTCTGGAAGGGCATGCACGACGCCCATGCACTTCAACGACGAGAAGAGGAACGCTTTGATCAAGCCGGACCTGGCCGAGGTCAATCCACCGAAGTGGAGAAGCTTGAACGACGTCGAGTGCAACAGCAAAAAGCCCTCGCTGGGTTTGGGGTAAAAATCGAAAAACAACAACGCCTTGGACACTTAATTCAGGAGCACTGGGGCCATGTTGAAGGCTTGCTCAACCAAACAAAAGAGGCGGTTGAACGAGACGGATGGAGCGTCGTGAAGAAAGCCATCAAGCAGATTCCGTGGATCGTCAACGCCGTTCCAGCCGAGCGCACCATCACCGTCGTGCTCCCTGACGAGAACAACGATGCAAACGGCCCACAGGTCTTGCTTGAGCTTGACGCAAGCGTTCACCAAAACGCTCAGCGTTATTTCGAGTCCGCGCGGAAGCAGAAAAACAAGACCAGTGGAGCGGACCAAGCGCTCGAAGAGACCGAACGTAAACTCAAGCGGGCTCGGAAAAGCGAGGCAAAACAAAAGGCCAGCGGGAAACTCAATCGACTCAAACGCAGCAAGCGCATGTGGTTCGAGCAACATCGGTGGGGCATGGTGAACGGTGGTCACTTGATGGTGGGAGGAAAGGACGCCAAAGGAAACGATGCCGTGGTCAAAAAACACCTTTCAGGTGATGACATGTACCTCCACGCTGACCTTCACGGAGCGCCGTCGTGCAGCCTTCGCTCCGCACAGGGCTTCGCTCTCGAAGAACGGCGACCGGCCCATTTGCCTGCCGACATTCCAGCTTATCGACTGGTTGACAAGTTGGCGGACTCTGCACTGACAGAAGAGAAACTGGCAGAGGCAGCAGTGTTGGCCCTCTCGTGGAGTCGCGCATGGAACGGCGGTGGCGCCCACGGGACGGTCTACAGCGTCAAACCGGCTCAAGTGTCCAAATCCGCTCAGACCGGTGAATTCGTCGGCAAGGGTGCCTTTGTGATTCGCGGGCAACGTACATGGTACAAGGACATGGATGTGCGAATCGGTATCGGCATTCTTGCGGTGAACGGGGTTCCGATGGTGGTCAGCGGCACGCCAGACCGCATTCAAGCCACCTGCCCTCGCCACGCTGTGCTCGCACCGGGGAGGACCAAAAAAGAGCAACTTGCCAACACCATCTACCGAACAACCGGGCTTTCCACCGACGACTTGCTGGCGGTGCTTCCGGGTGCGTGCGATGTGATTGAGGAACACGGCATGTTGACGCCACCTGACCAGGAAGAGGAATGAGGACCTCCGCATCCGACCCGAAGCGGGCGACTTGACCGCTCCATCCATAAACCATCACGGCGAGTCTCCAATGATGCAAACCCGCCGGTTGACCGCCGAGGACGTGGATGCCATGTACATCATCAACGAACAAGGCTTGCCAGGAACCGGTAAGGTCTCGCCAAACGATTTGGTCGCACTCCTCAACCGTTCAACGGTTGCGCTTGGACGATTCCAAAACAACGACCTCATCGGGTTTGTTTTGTGTCTACCACCCGGAACGGACTACGGCAGTCCAAACTACGGCTGGTTCAATCAACGCTACGACGCGTTTGTTTACGTCGATCGGGTGGCCGTCGCGGTCGCACATCAAAACAAGGGCGTCGGCTCAAACCTTTACCAGCATGTGATTTCCTACGCTCAAGAGCAGGGGGTTCCGGTCGCTGCGGAGGTCAACCTTGCGCCGCCAAACCCCGGGTCAATGCGCTTTCATCGACGGTTTGCCTTCGAAGAGGTCGGCGTTCTGCATCACGATGCAAAATCTGTTTCGATGCTTCTTCGGAGGTGATCGCGACACAACGATTTGCGGCGTCGCTTTCGCTCATTGGTGCATCGCAGAATCAACGATTGCGGACCAATGCCCGGTGCATCCTGAGATGCCCGGTGATTCACTCCGCTGTCATTTCTGCCAAGCGGTCGGTCAAAAGGAGCAATGCCGAAGCCCAAAGGCCGACAAATATCCCCAACTCATGATCGCCGTTGAAGTAAATCCCAATGCTAGCAACAATTGAGACAAGACTCGCCCCAAAACCAATTCTTTTCCAATCCATGTTTAATTTCACCTCCGTTGTGAGGAATTCCGGCTTTTGGTACATAAAGAAGCGTAAAAATATAATCATAAAGGAGCCCTTTGAACAAATGCACGGTTGAGCCGACGAACGAATCACACCCGAAAGCGAGGATTCAGCGACCGGTGTTGTACCGATTGACGTGGTTGAGGTGGCCATGTCAGCTCACATCGATTGGTTCTCCGTTCGCTTGGCTCACCAATGGGTTGATGTCAATCACGGCCCTGGGCGGTACATGCGATTCTACCACAACCCGCGTTGCTCAAAATCAAGACAGGCGCTTGAGCTCCTCAAAGATCGAGGCGTTTCGGTTGACGTTGTCCGATATCTTGAGGTCGGGGTTGTTGAGGAGGACCTGCCCTTGCTCGCTTCGCTTAAGGGCATCGTTCGAAAAAAAGAGGCGGGTGCTCACATCATCGCCACGCTCGAAACGGAGGACGACGTCGTGGCGTTGTTGAGGTCGAACCCACGAGTCCTCGAACGCCCGGTGCTCGTGGTTGAAGGAAAGGCCGTCATCGGACGACCGCCCGAGGATGTGTTGTCTCTTTTGGACTGAAATCAACTCAGGCAGGGCGACGGACGTACATGGCAACGGCGTTGCCACCGCCCAAACAGAGCGTGACGATGCCCGACCGGGCCTCAAGGCGGCGCATCACGCCGAGCATGGTGATCAAACACCTCGTCCCGCTGGCCCCCAACGGATGGCCGAGGCTGACGGCCCCGCCGTTGAGGTTGAATCGCTCGTGAGGTATGCCCAACTCTTGGGCGACAGCGCACGAAGCGGAGGCAAAGGCCTCGTTGTGTTCGTAGATGTCAACGTCCAAAACCCCGAGATTGTTTCGCTCCAGCAAGGTGTTCACTGCAGGAATGGGCGCACTCATCACACGCTCGGGCTCGACCCCCGAGGTGCAGTAATCTTCGATGGTGGCGATGACCTCCCAGCCCTGCGCTTCTGCAAAGTTTGCTTCAGCGATGAGAACGGCGCTGGCGCCGTCGTTGAGAGTGCTTGAATTGCCGGCGGTGACCATGCCTTCCTTGTCAAAAACAGGACGCAGGCCCGTCAGAGATTCTGCGGTGGTCGTGGCTCGCACGCCTTCGTCGGTTCGAAGAACGAGAGGGTCGCCACGACGCTGAGGTATGTCGATCGGGAAGGTTTCCCAATCAAACCAGCCGTTCTCCCAAGCCGCTGCTGCTCGTTGTTGGCTGCGGGCAGCAAAGGCGTCCATGGTTGGGCGGTCAATGTTGCATTCCCTTGCGATGGTTTCACCGGTGGTGCCCATGTGCACGTCGTTGTACACGTCCCAGAGCCCGTCGTGAATCATGGAATCCACGAGGGTTGAATCGCCCATTTTCGTCCCCCGTCGCTGCCCCATCAGCAACTGAGGTGCGTTGGTCATGCTCTCCATGCCCCCGGCCACGATGACCTTGTACTCCCCGGCACGAACGCTGTTGGCGGCCATCATGGCCGCCTTGAGCGACGAACCGCAGACCTTGTTGACGGTGGCGCACGGGGTCGAGACAGGTAGACCGGCCCCCAAAGCGACTTGGCGTGCGGGGTTTTGACCTGCGCCGGCCTGAAGCACCTGTCCGAAGATCACTTCATCCACCACGCCCGAGGCCGGGTCAACGTTGGCTCGTGAGAGCAGTTCCTTGACCGTCAGCACCCCGAGGTCCACTGCACTCATGGAAGAAAGCGCACCCATGAATTTCCCGATGGGTGTTCTGGCAACGGCGCATATCACCGCTTGTGGCTGGGCCATGATGGATTGGACTCAGAGACACATCTTCAACCTGCCCGTGTCGTCTCTTGGCCCTTGAGAAGGCTTGATGAGGTTCACGCCTTGGCATCGAACATGGCGAAATTCAAAACCGAGCTGAACCTTCTCCGAGCGAACGACGAAATGCGAACTCCTGAGGTGACCCTCGACTTCACGCCAAACGCTCTTGCTTCCGTCCTGTACAAGCAAGGCGACACCGTGGTGCTGGCTTGCTGCACCAAAGAAGCACGACTTCCAGGGTGGTTTCCCCGAGACGCCACCAAGGGGTGGGTCCACGCTGAGTATTCACTCCTGCCCGGTTCCACCGACTCACGCTTCCGTCGAGAGCGTCGAGGCGCCAAGGGACGAACGCAAGAGATCGAACGCCTGATCGCTCGTTCTCTCCGGGCCGCCGTTGATCTCGAAGCGCTCGGGCCGGTCGCTCTCAACGTTGATTGCGATGTGTTGAACGCCGATGGTGGCACACGCTGCGCATCCATCACTGCAGCCAACATCGCTCTGCGCTTGGCCGTCCGCCGTTTGATCGCTCAGGGTGTTTGTCTTCCGATCGATCTACGTCCAACCCCCGAACAGCGAAAAGAAGGCTGGACACCGCCATCGCTGGATGCCGTTGAGCGCCAGAATCACGAAGACAGTGTGATTCCTCACGACCTTGCGGCGGTCTCGGTGGGCCTGATCGACGGCGAGGTCTACCTCGATCTCGATTACGTCCTTGATTCAAACGCTGACGTTGACATGAACGTCATCAAAACCAGCGATGGTAAGTACGTCGAGATTCAGGGAACGGGCGAAGAATCGACCTTTTCAGCCGACGAATTGACCGCTTTGCTCAAGGGAGCGGACAAGGGTATGGATGCGTTGTTCGTCTTTCAAAAGGAAGCACTCAACGGCGCTGAGT
The DNA here is from genome assembly GCA_002722695.1 of Methanobacteriota archaeon. Classification (GTDB taxonomy): domain Archaea; phylum Thermoplasmatota; class Poseidoniia; order Poseidoniales; family Poseidoniaceae; genus Poseidonia. The sequence goes on along the minus strand of PBMS01000015.1, from coordinate 21,096 downwards.
GATGTACAACGTGCTGAATCATCCCCAGCCAATCCGCCATGCGTCGGAGCGGAAGGCTTGATATGGCGAGGGGGTTGGCTAAGTCTGCACGGGTCAGTAGCTTAGTTGGGAGAGCGCGGCACTGAAGATGCCGAGGTCGCTGGTTCAAGTCCGGCCTGACCCACCATCGTCGACGTGGAGCGGAGCCCATGCAAAAAACCTGAATTCTATAGAATTAACCATCAGCAACGCCCGGCAAGAATCTATGGAAAAGGATTCTTGAACTTGGGCGAGTATGGACCAACATGGCGAAGGAACCGGTCATGGATTCCGATGCCATTGAAACCCACGACGAACAGTCCAAAGCGCGCGACCGTGAAGGCAAGGAACTGCAAGAAATTCGGCAACGTCGCAGCGGTGGCGGCCGAATGTTCCTCTCAAACATTGAAGATTTCGTCCTCCTGGGTGGGATGGCTTACGGGTTGGTGTTTGCACTGCTGTTGTTCTCGATGTCCTCGGGGATGCTAGGTAACTCCACAGCCCTCGACCACACCGCATCCACCACGCTGCTTGACATTGGGGACGAATGCACGGAGATCACCGATGAGCCGTGGCTGAACATTTTTCCCGACCCCGACCAAGAGTTGTTCTCCATCGCCGGGCACAACCTTCCCAACGGTGAAGCCTATCTGAACTACACCTTCTTCAAAATCCTGGACGGCGGAACAAAGTCGTTGGTCGAAGGCGACGTGGGGTCCAACGAAACGATTCGCACCATCAACAAGGCGGACGAATCCAACGGGAGGGCGTTCTTCAAAGCGCCCTATTCGGACTTGCCAGAGGGCCACTTTGAGCTGCAATTCAGGGTGGTCGTCCATGAAGAGCAAAACACGTCCTCGCCCGTTGTCATGCCGTCGATCTCAAACAGCATCGAATTTGAGCACACCGTTTCCTCCGAAGCACTCGCCTTCCTTCCGTTTGTGGACGATGCTGAGCACTCCGAAGTTCGCATCGAGGATGCAGGGCCGCGAACATGCTGGACGGTGCAAGACCTCGGCGACTGGGGCTATCTGCTGATGGGTGCCGAACTTGGCGGTGGCAGAGAAACAGCCATGCTGACCGGTGGAGCGGCCGGAATTCCGGCTTGGTGGATGGCCTTCATATCGCTCTCGCTCTCCCTCATCACCCTGCTGATCATCTATCCGGTCATGTACAAGATTTACCACCAAGACGCCGACGACATTCTCTCTCGTTCGCACATCACTCGCGTGGTCAGCGACACGGTTCAGCGTGTGAGCGATCAACTCGGCATTGAAGTTGACGAGGATCTTTTCAAAACCGAGGTGAGGGACCTTTCCATCGACATCATGGTGGCCTACAAAAACACGGAGAACACACTCTCCGATTCCGCAGAAGTCCGTGCAGAATTGCTGCGAAGCTTGCTCGAGGAATTCGCCATCTTCCGAGTCTTCAAGCCGGTGCAGTTGAACGTGCGGGTGATCGGTGAAGGCCAAAACGTGGACTTCGATTCCGGCGTTGGCATCGGAGCGCGCAGCGATGAAACCGACCTCAAGGAAGAGCAGCAAGACTACTCCAGTTTCTTCTCAGAACTGCACTCACTGTCTCGTATTGAAGACGATGTCCGAGACAGCCTTGACCTGTTCTTTACTCGCCGCTCTGACGTCGAAATGAACGGCGCCGTGGTCACCAGCGACGACAGGGTCATTTTTGTCTCGGTCATTTTTCGGCCAACGCAACGCTTTGCTTGGCTCCGATTCAACAAGACCTCAACGCAAATCAAAGATGAGCTGTACAGGTTCATCCACGAACGCAACGAAGATTTGCTGGGGTCGCAAGAGCTCGTCGTCAAGACCCGAAACGAGGTTTCCACGCTGGCGGACCGCTCCGGCGCAGGCCGGGTTGAACGCCAGTCGCAAAGCGATGACGAACGCATTGTGGCCGTTGCAAAACAGGACGGGTTGGGCGGTCGAGTGTTGCAAACCAAGTTCTTGGGTGATACGTTGTCAACGGTCGAGTACATGGCCAACGAGAAGCGCGAGATGATCAACAAATGGGGCTTCTGGGGTCTCATTTTCTTCGTTTGGATTCCATTCATGGCGTCCGGCGTGCTCGTTGGTGCAATGCTTGGGCTCTTGTCCCGCATGCAATTCATGCGGGTGCTGCTGGCCACCCTCATCGGTGGATCCATCGCCTCCGTGACGTGGGCCTACACCGCGGAAGGGATTGTCAAATTCATGCATCAATACAAACTTGAAGTCTTCATCCCGCTGGTGATCGGTGTGTTCATTCTCATGGCAATGCTCCACATTCGTTCAACCAAGATGCGACGTCAAACCGAGCTGTTTGAAGACACGCTGCTGGACAATTTCCATGCTGACATCGCTGCCAAGTACGGCGACCAATAGGTGGGCACATGGAACCCACGAGCTCGTTCTCTGGACGCGAGGGCCACGTTGGTGACCCGGCCACCCTCGGCATCGTCACGGTGAGCGACCGCGCCAGCAAGGGGGAATACAGCGATGAAGGTGGGCCGGCGATTCTGGCGTTCTTCCTTGAAGCCATCAAAAGCCCGTGGACCGTGGTGTACCGTTGCGTTCCCGACGAGGTTGCAGCCATTCAGGCCGCCTTGGTCGAGTTGGTTGACGTGGAAAATTGCAGCGTGGTCATCACCACTGGAGGCACGGGGCCTGCAGCCCGGGACGTCACGCCCGAGGCAACCGAAGCGGTGTGCGACCGGATGATGCCGGGCTTTGGAGAACAGATGCGAGCGATCTCACTGGCCTACGTGCCCACGGCCATTCTTTCGCGTCAGGTTGGTGGGCTTCGTGGGAACAGCCTTCTGTTCAACCTTCCCGGGCGACCCAAATCCATACGCGAAACCATCGACGAGATATGGAAAGCCGTGCCGTATTGCGTCGATTTGATGGGCGGCCCTTACATGGACATGGATTCAGAGGTCTGCGATGCGTTTCGACCGGTCTCAGCCCGTCGATGAGCGTCCGTTGGGGCACATCATGTTCATGAGCCGAACCCGTGTCAAGGTAGATGAGGCGAAGGCATGAACGGAAACATCTTGATTCACGGGGCCACCATGGTGTTGCCGAACGAAACCGGCATTGGAGACTTGCGTATTCGCAACGGCGTCATCGAAACAATCGCTCTCGGCGAGCCACTGGAGGCCATGGACGATGAATTGTTCATCGATGGAACCGGACTTCATCTGATGCCGGGTATGATCGACCCACAGGTCCACTTCCGAGACCCTGGTCAGCCCGAGAAAGAAGACTTGGCATCGGGTTCTGCAGCGGCGGTGAGCGGTGGCATCACGTCGTTTCTCGACATGCCCAACAACAAACCTTCCATCACCACCCTCGAAGGGATGATGACCAAACTCAAAACAGCGTCAGAGAAGTGCATCAACAACTACGGTTTCTTCATCGGAGCCACGCCCGACAACGTCAGCGATTTGCAGGATGCCGTCGGTACACCCGACGCCCCCATCGCCATTCCGGGCATCTGCGGCATCAAGATCTTCATGGGGTCCTCAACGGGCACACTCCTGGTGAACGAACGGAAGGCGCTGGAAGCCATCTTCAACGGCACGGGCGGCCTGATCGCCGTGCACGCTGAAGACGAGGCGAGGATGGACGAGCGCCTCGAACTCGTCGAAGGACGCACGGACATCGCCGCCCACGCCGAGTGGCGGGACGACATGACGGCGCTCATTGCAACCCAGCTTGCGGTTGAACTGGCGCAACTCTCTGGGCATCGACTCCACGTGCTTCACCTGACCAGTGGCCTCGAAGCCGATTGGCTGGAGGGCATCACCGTCATGCCGTCTCAGGCCACAGGTGAAGGCGCCATCATCACGACCGAAACGCTCCCGCAGCACCTCACCTTTGATGAAACGGACGTCGCGCGGGAAGGGACTCGCCTGCAAATGAACCCGCCTGTCCGCTATGCTCACGACCGTGAAACCTTGTGGAAGCAACTGAAAGCCGGCACCATTCAATGCATCGCTACCGACCACGCACCCCACACCCTCGAAGCCAAGGCCCTCGGATTCCCTGCTGCACCAAGCGGCATGCCGGGCGTTGAGACCTCGCTCGCCGTTATGCTGACCCACGCAAAGAACGGCGCATGCAGCGTCGAAGATGTGGTCCACTGGATGGCCAGCGGTGTGGCCGACTGCTACAACATGGTCGGCAAAGGAAGGCTCGAAGAGGGCGCCGATGGCGATGTCATTCTGGTTGACATGAGCAATGCCCACCCGGTGCTCGATGAGAACACGTGGTCGAGAGTGGGCTGGAACCCGTTCAGAGGCCGAGAATTGGTCGGCTGGACCCAGGTGACCATCGTTGCCGGCACACCCGTGTTCCAACGCACGTCCGAGACCGGGCCGAAGGGAGAGATCCTGGTCGAGCCCGGTGCAGTGGGCCAGCCTCTTGTCATGACGCCTTGGCGCTAACCGAGTTGGTAAAGGGCCCCGTACTTCCGCTCAACATAGCGAAGGAAGGGTTCAGGACTCGGAGGCGCGCCGGTGGCGTCTTCGATGAGTTTGGCAGGTGAAACCTGGCTGCCCCTCTGATGAATACGAGGGCGAAGCCATTCCAACATGGGTTGCCAGTTCCCCGAAGCAACCATGTCATCGACGTCACCCAAATCATCCGCCATCGCCTCGAGCAATTGAGCAGCGTAGAGGTTTCCCAGTGTGTACGTTGGGAAGTAGCCAAAGGCGCCCATCGACCAGTGAATGTCTTGGAGACAACCGAGACGGTCTTCGGGGACCTCAATGTCAAACCACGACTTGAACATGGTGTTCCAAGCTGTGGGAAGATCGTCGACTTCAAGTTCGCCGTTGAAGAGCTGCTTTTCAATTTCATAGCGGAGCATGACGTGTAGGTTGTAAGTGACTTCATCCGCCTCGACGCGAATGAATCCTTTCTCGACTCGGTTCGCAATACGATTCAGGGTGTGTTCATCCCAGTCGGGTGCATCGGGAAAGGCGGACTGGAACCATGGCAGGGCAACCTTCCAGAAAGCGGGGGTGCGCCCGATCTGGTTTTCCCAAAAACGACTCTGGGATTCGTGGACACCGAGGGAAACCGCTGCCCCTCGGGGGGTGAAGCGATGGTCGTGGTCCAGGCCTTGTTCGTAAAGAGCGTGCCCGGTTTCATGCATCACGGCATAGAGACAGGAGAACGGATCTTTTTCGTCAAAACGAGTGGTGAACCTGGTATCACCGGGCCATAGACCTGCTGAGAACGGGTGGGTTGAGGCGTCCATTCGTCCGGCTTGGAAATCGAAACCCATGTTTTCCGAAACCGCTTCGCAGAACGCCTTTTGCGCTTCAACCGGGAACCTCATTTCATCGGGCAGTGTGGGTTCGTTGGACGTCGCTTGGGCCTGGGTGATGGCCTGAAGCAGAGGCACCAAACGTTCCCGGAGACCAGCGAAAAGTGGATCGTAGTCGTCAACTGTCATGCCAACCTCGTACTCATCAAGAAGAACGTCGTAAGGTGTCGAAGTGATGCCAAGAAGCTCAATCTTTTCCTTGGTCAGAGCGATGAGGTGGGTGAGGGCTGGCTTGAAGGCTTCAAAATCCGATGCTTCTCGTGCAGACTGCCAAGCGATGAGCGCCTCTGAACGAGCTTGTGCAAAGGATTCCACGAAGGTCTTGGGCAACCTGACGGATTGATCGTAGGTGCGTCGCATCTCCCGAACGTTGGCGGCTTGGTCTGGATCCAACGATTCCTTCTCGAGGGAGGTCAACAATTCTCCCATGCGAGCGTCCGTGAGCTGTTCGTGGCGTTTTCCAGCCAGCCAGGCCATCATCTCTCCACGAGAGGAGGACCCTTTGGAGGGCATCAACACCTCTTGGTCCCAGCCAAGGTGGCCTTGAAGGGCGCTGAGGCGGTGAATGTCTTGCACGCGTTGGAGGAACTCTTCGTAGGCTTCCATGGGCCGTTGACAAACCCGTGCTTCTTCAACACTCCCCCCTCATCATGACGCAAGAAAGGCTCGTCAAGGGAAGAAAAAAAGGACACATTCAAGAACATTTGAACGGTACCGCAACCATGGTCCTCCCGTTTCGACGAAAGGGTACGGGCGACAAAGAGGACGGCCCGGTGGACCAAGACATCGAGGACATCATGAACGAGGCCGAGGGTGTTGAAACCGGCGAGGTTGGACTCGCCCTCGAACCGCCTCCAGAAGACATGTTAACGGACGAGGCCGACGTGGCCGAGAAAATGGCGCGCAGTGCACAAACGGTCATCGACACGTGCATGGATCTTCGTCGCGGCGAGAACATTCTCATCGTGTGCGACCCAACCACAACGGATGTTGGACAGGCTTTGCACGACGCAGCAAGTCAGCGTTCAGACCGCGTCTTGCTCGTCGTGATGCCGAAAGGGCGCCACCACGGTGAAGAGCCCCCTGCACCGGTCGCAAACCTCATGCGCCAGCAGCAGGTCGTCATCGCTCCAACTCGATACTCGCTCACGCACACCAAAGCCGTTCGTCAAGCCATCAAAGAAGGGGCTCGGGTCGCTACGATGCCCGGTATGACGGTTGAGATGTTCACCGAAGGAGGCATGTCGGCGGACTTCAACGTCATCAAGAAGAACATCGGTGAGATGGGCAGTCTGCTTCGAAGAAAGCGAATTGTGAACGTCAAATCGGAATCCGGTACCAACGTCACGTTTGAGGTCAATTGGCGAGATTGGAAGTTCGATGACAACGGAATCTGCAATCGTCCAAAGATGTTAACCAACCTGCCCGCCGGCAAAATCTTCACGCTCCCGAGGGAGGGGACAATGAACGGCACGATCGTTTTGGACGGCTCCTGGGACTCAGCGCTCGTGGACGAACCCGTCGTCCTTCAAGTGGAAAACGGGTTGGTTGTTGACGTAAAAGGCGGCACGGCGGCGGCTCAAATTCGTCAGACCTTTGGAGAAGCGGCGAACAGGCTCAAGAGCAAAGAGCAAGAGTTGGTGTGGACCATCGCCGAATTTGGATTTGGCATGAACCCAAACGCTCGCATGGCGGGCAATGTGCTGGAAGATGAGAAGTGCTTTGGCACAGCCTACTTTTCTATAGGCGACAACACCACGTTGGGAGGCTCCTCCGCTGTCGGCATACACATCTCGGGGGTGCTGGCGAGCCCGAGCGTATGGCTTGATGAAACGGCGCTGTTTGAAAACGGCGTTTTTCCTTCGCTGTGATCGCCTCAATACCCAAGGTTCTGGGTCCCACACACGGGACAGAACCGCCAGTAGGGGTCGAGTCCAATACCGCAGTTGCGACAGTGAACCCCCGAACGAATCGTGGGCTGAATCAAGGGTGCCTGAGGCTGAGTGGGACGTTGTTGAGGCCAGCCTTGCTGGGGGGGTTGCTGCTGGGGCCAGCTTTGTCGTGGTGGTTGCTGCTGAGGCCAACTTTGCTGGGGCGGTGGTTGTTGCCACGTCTGTGTTGGTTGAGCGGGGGGCTGCGTGGCTGGTGCAGGGGGCTGCTGGACGGGCGCGTTGGGCTGGGCCGCCTGCCGTTGTCCCAGAGGCCGGCGAACCGGAGCGACGGGTTTGGGCAACGCTGCGGTTTTTTCTGCTGCCGGGGAAGAAATGAATTCCGACAGGGTTACGACGCCGTCGCCGTCCGTGTCGGCCTCTGCATGAAGGGCGGTCGCTTCCTCAATGCTGGTCCCGGTGGCTTGTGCCAATTCTTCAACGTCCAACGCTCCACTGCCGTCTTCGTCTGCGGCGATGAAGTGTTCAGCGGCACTCACGAACTCGGTTTCTTCCTCGGCAGATACGACGGTTTCGTTGGCTCCTGGTTCCACCGATTCTGGCGGTTCGGCTTCAGGAACCAATTGCGAGCTGAACGCTCCAGAAAAGGCATCTTGGGTCGCTTTTGCAACCTGTTTCTCGCTTTCGATGTTGAGGCCCTGCTCCGGTACGGCTTCGGATGAACGCTCGGGTAGCGCAACCGCAGCGGTCGGCAAAGCGACCGGAGGTGAAGGGATGGGTTCAGGAGAGGACAATTCGGCTGGCGCAACACCTGGAAGCGGAACAGAAGACTCCGATGTTGACGGTGGAGCAGAGGATTCGACTGGACCGAGGGGTTCGGCTGGTGCAGCGGGAAGAACGGTTGTCTCGGGAACATCCACGGTCGCAGCTGAGGCTGCTCCGCTGGCGAGGGTGGCGATTGGAAGCACGTGGCCGGCAAGGTCCAGCGCAGCGTCCAGTTCGTTGTTGATGCTCACCAAGGCGTCAAGCGAGCTGTCGACGTTGTCAAGCATGGACTGGAAACGATTCATGTAGTTCAGAACCTCGTCGTTGCCACCGGTTTGGAAGGCTGCGGCGAAGAGCTTCATCATCCGCATGGGGTCGGCAAGGGCCTTCAGGGGTGGTCGCTGTTGTTCAGACACAGCAGCGGAACCGGTTGCAGTTTCACCGCTTGAATCGGGCATGCCGAGGGCCTGCAAAAGCGGATCGGGCATGCTCATAAGACCAAGATGACCTGCGACGAGATAGTAGATTTCACCGCCTTCGCATTGCATCCGTTCGCTGGCAGCCTCGAAATCGAAGTCACCCGGTCGCAGCACGATGTCCGAAAGGATTTCGAAAAATTGAACCATGGCCTGCTCCCGAGGCATGGCCATCATGGCGTGGAGGACATCGCTGGATGCGGTCGCACCAAAGTAAGCAGCAGTGTCGTCCACCGCGATGCCTTCGGAGGTCGGGTTCATCTCGTCTGACATCGTTCTCCCTCCTCTTTCAAGCGACCGTTGACCCCCATTTAATCCCTCATGGTCTTGATCAGGAACGCTTGTTCTTTGCGAGGCTGCATATCGCTCTGGATTGCTCGGCCGTCCAACCTGTTTCTTGCAGTTGCATCAACACGGTTCGCTCTTGATCTCCGTCCTCGAACGCTCCGGCCACCCAACTCACCGCTGCCGCACGGTCGTCGGCTTGCCAGTCTTCGAAGATGCTCATATCAACGTTGATTTTTGCTTTGCGAACCTTGGCGCCCGAGGGTTCTTCGGCTGCAACGACTTTCTTTTTCCCCGCCTTTTTGCGTTCAGCGGGCTTCTTGGAGGCTTTGGTTTGAGAGCGACCCGGGGGTCCACCGACGGTTCGTTTTGGCGGCCCGCCCGGTGCACGTCCCGCCGGTCCATTGGCCTTCGAGGCGGGGGCTCGTCCAACCGGTCTGGGCGAAGAGGTGGTGGTGCTCGGTGCTGCTCGTTGAGGTGCGGGTCGAGAACGGAGCGGGGCGGCTTGCTTCGTTCGGTCCAGGCGATCGAGGAAATTCTCCTCATCCTCGTCCTCATCGTCGTAGAAGTCATCGTACTCGTCGTCCTCGTCGTCCTCATCGCCTCGCAACACTCGAATCAACACCGCCAAGAGGACCAACAACGCCACGGCTCCGCCGGCAATCGCTGCGATGAGGCCCGTGCTGAGGTCGCCCAGAAGACCACCGTCATCTCCGCTGGCAGCCGTTGGCTTGGGGCAACCGTCAGCAAATCCATCGGGTCCTTTTGGCTCGGTTGGACAGTTATCTGCGTCGTCCATGACGCCGTCAACGTCGGTGTCGCGCTGAGAAAGGTGACAGCCCTCGTCGTCCACCTGGAGTCCCGACGTGGTCATTGGACAGTAGTCGGCGTTGGTGGCGCCCGGAACAAATTGGCCCGGCCAGTTGGGATTACGAGTGGCGTTCCACGACGGGTCACCCCAATTATCACCAAAGCCGTCGAAATCTGAATCCCTCCACTGCGTAGCGTCGCCTCTCAAGGACTCAGGTTCGTTCTCGTCCCGATAACCATCGCCGTCGTCGTAGCAACCGAGGAAGTCGATGAAGGACGAACCGGTTTCTGTGGGGCAGTCGTCGGGGTTGTTGGCGGGCGAGGGGTTGTCGCCAAAGCCATCGCCGTCTTGGTCAAACCACTGGGTTGAGTCGCTGGGGAAGGCGTCACCCGTTTGGTTGACGTGGAGCCCAGAAACTGGGTCGATATCGTAGGCGTAGACCCCGCTGTAGCCGTCCCCGTCGAGATCGGTGTCCAACGCACTTTCATCGGTGCAACCGTCAGCGAGAATCGGGAAGCCCGATGGGGTGTCGTCACAGGCGTCGTCGAGGTCAGAAACACCGTCGCCATCGGAATCCCGCTGCGCTTCAGAACAACCGGACTCGTCAACGGTTTGGCCCGTCTCGGTGCCTGGACAAGCGTCCTCCGGATCGTTCAGTCCATCACCATCGGAATCCGTGTTCCGCTGCTCGTCGCTGCAGCCGTCAGCGTCCACGCCCGTGCTGAGCGGCGTGGAAGGGCACAGGTCGGCGTTGTTCTTGACACCGTCCTCGTCGTCGTCAAGCTCAGACTGCGCACAACCGTCCTGGTTGACCGTTTGGCCGGGGGGCGAATTTGGACAAAGCGTGTCCAACTCGTTGATCACACCGTCGCCGTCGTCGTCGTTCACGTCGATGACACGGCATCCCGGTCCGTTCGTACCTTCTGCGACGCCGGGAACGGTGGGGCAAAGGTCGCCGTTAACACCGATGGGGTTGTCGCCAAAACCATCGCCGTCGTTGTCCTTTGACTGCGATGGCTCGTCGGGGAAGGCGTCGCCGAGCTCGTTGATGCGTAGACCCGTTTCTTGGTCAACATCGTAAACGTAGGTGTCGGTGTAGCCGTCGCCGTCGCTGTCCGGGCATCCGTAGGCGTAGACGGTGAGGTTTCGGCGCGTTGAGTTGCCCCACTCGGTCGGGCAGGAATCGAGCTGGATGCCTTGAGCGTTGGAACCGTTGTAATACTCCGTCCAGTTGTCGGCGTAGCCGTCTTGGTCGGTGTCGTTGGCGACCGCTATTCTCAACGGGAACCGGTCGGGGTTCGTGGCGTTCTCCGATTGGTTGTCGCCGTAGCCATCACCATCGCTGTCGGCCCATTGCGTTCCGTCATAGGGCCAAACGTCAGCCCCGTGAACGGAGGCGTTCCACTCCAGGAACGTGCCTTCGCCGGACGGGTCGCTGGCGCCGTCGCCGTCGCTGTCCAAACAGCCGTTTCGATCCCGATAGGATTCGCCGTAAACGAACGGACAAAAATCTCCGTGGACGGTGTCCGTGTCGTTGTCGCCATAACCATCGCCGTCCGAGTCCATGTATTGCGTCTCAAGGTAGGGGAAAAGATCGCCCGGCCCTGCATTGGGGTCGAAGACAGGCACGGCGCAGCAGTCAACGCCATGGTTGTCGCCAAAGCCGTCGCCGTCCGTGTCCAAGGCTTGTTTCCAGTTGCCCTTGAAGACGTCACCGTCGAAATACGATGCGTCGTTGTCGGACCAACCGTCCTGATCCAAATCCTCGCATCCAAAGCGATCAATCCACGACGTACCGCCCTCATCATCGCAGCCGTCAATCTCGTCTCGGTACCCATCGGTGTCGAAATCATCGCAGCCGTAGAAAACGAACGATGAGGGGCCAGCGTCCGTCGGGCAAGCGTCCGGTAGAGGCCCAAGCGGGTTGTCGCCGTAATTGTCTCCGTCGCTGTTCTTCCACTGGTCCCCAACACTGGGCATGCCGTCGATGAGGTCGAAGACCAAATCTCGATCTTGATCGGGGTAAAGTCGCAGCATGATGACGTCGTCGTCGATGGTTTCCCAGTAGGCCATATGGACCGTCCCGTTGTCGTCCAGCGAAGCATGAACGGAATGCTCGACCACGATGTCGCCGAATCCGACCGACATCCACGACGCCTCTCCATCGTCGGTTTGGTTGAGGTCGAGTGAGTTGAACATCAAGCGACCCGACGTCGGTTCACTGGTCATCAAGAGAACGTGCTGCCCGACATGAACCATGTCCCAAGCCCCGTCGAGGGCCGCAGCGGGTCGCTCGGCCAGAGCGACCCACGATCCGGTTTCGTTGAGGGCCATCAAGGACGACACGGCGTTGCCTCGGACCGCCAGCATTGGGTGGTGGCCGCCGGTTGCATCAAGGCGATAACCGTCGTTTGCTGTACCGGGTTGCGGCACCGTGTGTTGAATCCAACCCGTTGCGCCTGGCCAGCGTTCGTGCACGCTCAGCGTCCCGTCGGAGGCCAAGGCAACCAGCATGAGGGAACCGTTGGTGAGGGCGATCAATTCGATTTGCGTGTCGAGGTCCGAATGGTTGGCAACGTCGTGCTTGGTCAACACGCCATCGTCGTGCATCCAGACTGCGAGATTGGTGCCGGTTCCGTTGGACGAAACCAAGCCAACGGCAAGCGAATCGTTGGCGAGCATCACCGCAGGGTGGTGAGGTGACACCGCTTCGCCGGAGTTGCCCAAATCGGTCAGCGTCCAACTTCCACCGCCCACGGCAACCTCCAGTTGGTCCACGTCGTCGTGCCGGTAGATGAGATGCGGTGTGTTTTGACTGTCAACGAGGACCTCGATGGCCGAGGCGAGGTTGGCGTTGGTTCGAACCATCTCGGTTTGCCATCCGCTTGTTCCCTGGGTCGCCGAGAAGATTTGACGACCAAGTCCTGATGTGTAAGCAAGAACTTGTTTGTTGTCATGTGTGGTTGTTGATCCGAGCCATTGACCCATCGTCCCGGTCGTTGCCACGTCTTGTTCCAAGGCCGTGAACGAGGAGGTGGTGTGAAGTGACATCGTCGTCGTGTCTTCGACAACCACCACCGGCTGGCCCGACGAGCGAACGCCAAAGGCAACGCCCGTGTGGTTTCCAGCGTGCGTGCTCAGAATCTGGTCAACCCATTGGCCGCCAGGTGTCCCGTCGTTCATGTGCTCGAGCTTGGACACGTGGCTTGCTCCTCCACTGGCGTGTGTGAAGACGATGCTCGTCTCTCCTCGACCGGCGGTGCCCAGATGGACGTCGGACACCTCGCCGGGGTACGTGAAGGAGATGGATTCCCAATCCCGCTCACTGAGCATGACGTAGGTCAACCCGTAGGTCTCGCCGCGATCCGTCGAGCGAAGGGAATAGAACAGGTCGCTGAGCCCGTCGCCGTCAACGTCTCCATCTGCAGCCATCCTGAAGCCAAGTCGCTCGCTTGTGTTGCCCTCAGCGAGCAATTGGCTGTCGGAAGTGAGGCCTTCAGACGACCCGAGGAAAAGGTCAAGGCGACCTGAGGAGGAACCCATGCGACTCGTGATGTACACGTCGTCGTATCCGTCCTCGTTCACGTCGCCTGCGGGCGAGACGGCTTCGCCGATTCGAGCGTTCGGAGTGGAGGGTGAGTACTGCCAGTCGGGGCTACCCGGCAGCGCCTGATCGGTGCCTTCGAACAACCACAGCATGCCGGTACCAAAACCGCCCGAGGCGTTCAGGGGCTCGGTGATGATGTGTTCGTCAAACCCGTCCCCGTTTAAATCGCCCACACACGCCACGGTCAGTCCGAACAATCGACCCTGGGAAAGGGAGGCGAGGGTGTGGTCGGGGGTTCCGTCGTACCCCGTTTCAGAGCCGTAAAAGTATTCCACAGAGGAATACGAGAGCGAATTCTCGTACGACCCCGTGTTGCCAACGATGAGTTCGTCGTGTCCATCGTTGTTGATGTCGCACGCTTCCAGGGAACGACCGAACAAATCGCCGTCCTTGGATTGCGTCATGTTTCGCATCGCATGCAGGCCCGAGGCGTTGGCCGTGAAGACGTTCACCTTCCCCTGATCGGTTTGCGTTGCGCTGACCGTGGCCGTGAAGTTCCGTGCCGTGGCCGCCAAACCATCCCCCGTTCCCGTTCGTTGAAGAGCCGCAAGAACGCTGCCCAACGACTCGTTGGAGCTCCCAACCACCGACGACCAGGCGGTCGCTGTCAGGCCAGAGGCGTTGCCTAAAAACGCTTGAATGCGGCCGTGTCGAGCGTCGATGTCGTCGCTTGGAGCCCAGCCGGGGGAACCGATAGCGAGGTCGGCCGTGCCGTCGCCGTTGAAGTCCCCAACGGCGATTCCGCTTCCAAATTGGGCACCGCTTACCGAGCCGTGATGGACGGCGTCCGGTGTCGCTGATACTCCACTGGCTGAGCCGTGGTGAACGTCCACGCGACCGTTTTCAATCAAACCGTTGGAGGAAGCATGCGGGGTTGAGATCACCAAATCGTCAAACCCGTCGTGATTCAAATCCCCCATGACGAGTCGCCCCTCCACGGCGTCGTTCTCTCCGATGAGAGCCGCCACGGGAACGGGGTCCACACGCCCGGTGTCTTGCCCGGCCAACGAGCGAATGAGGTTGATTGAGAAAGAAGAAACGTCCTGTGTTGCCGTCGCCACCTGTTCGATGTTGTTGGCATCCAAGTCCATCCCCAAAGCGTCCACAAGGTCGGCGTCTCGCAAGAGGATTCTGAGGTCTCGATCGTGGCCGTCAACGCGCAGAAGAACCACGTCGTTGGTGTCTGTGCGAGAATAAAGCACGTGAGCGACGCCGTCCTCGTCGATGGCGAGTTCAAAGTTCTCACCCACCGGTCCTGCATCGAGAAGGTATTCGGTCCAATACGCACCGCTGAAGTTGACTTGATGAAGAGCGCCCGAAGAGGTTCGCATCAGGCCCCATTCCAGCCCCTCAGGCGTTATATCGAGTTCAAGATGGGTAGGATGGGCATCTTCCATGATGGTGCGGGTGTGCCAACGCGGTCCGTCCCAATAGGTGGCGCTCTCAAAAGCGTAGCGACCCATTTTGAGGTCCCCTCCATCCGCAAAGAGCACCCGTGGACGTTCGTTCGCCGTGACGGCGATGGCGCAATCGACCAACGTCGTGGCGTTGGACGTGGCGACGGAATCAACCAGCGTCGTGGACCACACCCCGGTTCGGTGAACGGCGGTTCGCACACTGCCTTCGTGGGTTGACCAGCAAAAGTGGGTCTTGTCGCTTCGAGTCAGTTTGATGTCCGGCGTGCCGTGGTGTTCACCGAACGAGAGGTTGAGTGCTTCCGTGTTCCACACGTCCAACATGGACTCTTCTCGAACCGAAACATCCACCAGCTCGTCGATGTCGATGGTGGTGCCCCCGATGTCGTGACCGAAACCGGATTCAAGGGAANACGGTCCGCTGAACCCCCGAGTTGTGACNTTNTCGAGTGGGTCTTGGAGGTCGTTCACCGCCANGGCGGGCGCCCAAAGCGATAACAGGAAAATCAGAACGAGCAGGACGCTTTTNGTTCCATTGTTCTGAAAACCTTCGTCCGCCATGTNTGNAGCAGAGACCCCGACATTGAAAATCATTGTTCACTGTACGATGACCCCCAAAGGGGGTCAACCTTTGGTCAGCGACACCGTTGATTTGAGAAGGACGCAGTGGTTGGCCCGACCGTGCAGACCATGTACGACCTCGTGTTTGCCAACGGAACATGGGTGGACCGACGGAGAATCAGCGAGTTGTGCCGGGGTGCAACACGCATCGTAGCGTGCGATGGAGCGCTTCAGCGGTGCTTGAAAGCTGAAGTGATGCCCAGCCTCGTCATGGGCGACATGGACAGCGTTGACCCTGAGGCGCTGAAAACCTTCACCGCCTCGGGCGGTGAGGCGGTGAGTCTCTTCGAGCAAAACAGCAACGATCTGGCCAAAGCTCTGGGGTGGCTCGAACAGAACGGAGGTGGCCGTTGCATCGTGGTCGGGGCCACCGGAGGCGATCCTCAGCACGAGTGGGCCAACCTTCTCTCATGCGCCGCCTCAAAGATGGATGTCGAATGCGAATCAACCACGCAGAATTATCGATTTATACGGCCTGAAGTAACCTATTCTATAGAGGCAAGAAAAGGCATGGAGTTTTCCCTTTTTGCCCTTTCAGAAGCCCGGGGAATCAACTTGAGCGGGGCCACCTACCCGCTCACAGACGCCACCTTGGAGATGGGTTCGCAGGGTCTGCACAACATGGCCGAGGAGGAGCGCATTGAATTGAGCTTCAAGCAGGGCCATCTGATGCTGATGCACCCTCGTTCCGATTCGACGGCGGGAGAAACGAGCGAAGCATAGCCGAATAATCCTCAACGCCGTCCCATGCCTGAGCCTTCTCGTCAATTCGCGCCTTCTCAAGGGTGGTCTCAAGTCCACCCCAATCTTCGATCAACTTCAGTTTGAACGCCGCCTTGGGCGTGTATCCGGGAAGGAAATTGCGCCAGAGAAAGGGGATTCTCCCCGGAGCCACCTGATTGACGATCTGCACGATGGACGTGTTGCAGGTCGTCAGCAAGGAGTGGTACCATTCCGGGTTCACGGCGAGGTCGTTGAGTTTCTCAATCATGCCAAACAGGAGTTCCTTGTCCTTCCCCGGAAGCGTCACAGCACGGAACATGTAGTCCTTGTTTCGCCGACCGTGCGTACGCAGACCCGTGACGTCCCGCTCAAATCCAACCAGCAAATAGAGCTCGTAGGCTCGCCACATGCCGTCCCATGGATGGTATCGTTCGCCTTTTTCTCTGCGAGATTCAAACGAAAACGAAAGACACGTTCCGCACCCGAATTCAAACGTAAGGTAGGTGTGCGCCATCCCTTTGATGGCATGGAAATGGTCAACGATGAACCACACCTGTTTCAACTCGTCCGCATCAACCTTGACCTCGTCAGCCCAGTTTTCGTCGCGGTCTCGAGTGGTTCGCCACGTGAAATCTCGAACGTTGCGAAAGGTGATGGATGAACCCTCAACGATGGCGGTGGTCAGGTGCTCGCAATCAGCAGCCCACTCCAAATCCAACGACGGCTGGAGAGGCCGAATGCGAGTGTTCCAAACGTACAGGAGTCGAAGAACAACCACCGATGCAAGAGCACCCACGACCATCAAAGCGATGCGTATCCAGTCCATTCATTCCCACCTGTGCCAAACGCTCCAGTCCTTGTCCCACCAATCCACCTCACCGCCGGGATGCTGACGCCACAAGACGCCTTGGTCGTCGAGCGTGGTTGGCAAACCCTGAGCATCGGGGCTTCCGTCCGGAAGGGTTTGAGGCGTGGGTCCAATGGACGGAAGCTCAAGGGCTTCGGGCTCTCGTGTGCGAATCAGCAGCAAAAACACCACGATCGACACCACCAGCGCCAGCGCACCGATGGAGAGCCACCCCACGGATTCAGTGGGGGTGTCGGATCCGAGGGAACTGGAAGGGAGACTCAAGCGTTCTTCGGCCGTGAGCCCCTCGCCAGGAAGACGGATGAGGTTGACGCCCTCCGTGGAAGTGATGAGCTTCTCCGTCACGACTTCCAACGATACCAAGTACGCTCCTGCTGGGAGGTTGGTGCAGTCCAGCGAGGTTGCGTTGGCACCCTCTTGCACCTCGCCCTTGATGCGCCAGATTTTCAAGAGGCCTTCGGACGAACGCCCGTCTTCGAGGACCATGCGAACGGTGCAGGGCGTGTCCGTCGTGTTTTGATGACCGGACACCGCCAAGGAAAACTCAGGAGCTGGACGATTTTGAATGCTGAAATTTAGTGTGCTCTCCGCCGTTTGCCCCAGCCCGTTTCGATAGGTTTCTTTGAGTTCGTACGACCCCGCAGGCCAAGATGAACAATCCAAGGTTTCGTCCGAATCGAGCACGCTGAACGGTGCACCCGTGAAGGTGCGTACACCCGTCTCTCCGTACCTTGGACCGGTTTCATCACCAAAGTTTCGCACGATTTCACAGGATTCACCCGTTTGAAGGGTTCCACCTGCGTTGAGCGTCAACTCCACTCTGGGGACCTGCAGAGCAGGCGTGAGCATGAAACTCGGGAGCGGATAGGAAGCGATGAAATCCCCGTCCTCGTCAAAGAAATCCAACCTTAGGTTGTGTTCGCCTTTTGACCAGGCGTCGTACACCACCGTAATGTTCGTTTGACCTTGGAAGGCGACCTCTTGAACTTCAAGCACCTCACGCTCTTTGTGGAGACCCCGAAGCTTAACGATCAGCTCGTTGGAAGCGGCGGTCGAATTCAGCACGATGACGACACGAACCGCATCGATGTCACCGTCCTGATCGGTGTCGATGGTGTCGTTGCGCAGAGCGAGAACGGTCAGCCCCTCTTCGGAAAGACGTTCCTCAACCGAGGGCTCGGCGGCCACGCTGGAAACGGGCAGGAGCAAGCAACTCATCACGAGCGCCATGAGGATGGTTAAGCCGGAGCGCTCACTCAGGTTCTTCACCCCCTTCGGTCGGTGGAAGCTGCGGCAGTTGGTCCAACGGGATCATCTCGGGAACCACCTCGCCCATCCCTGGAGAATTCATGAGTTCTGTTTCTTTGTCGAGCATCAATTGCTCCAACAGCTCGCGTCGGCGACGAGCGCCTTTGACCAGCACGGCGCCCAACGCACCCAAAAGGAACCCAGCGCTCATGACGGCATAGGTCAACCATGAAGCTGCCGGGTCTTCGCCCATGATGGCAACCGCAGCAGCAAAATCTCCGTATGCATCGGACCAACCATCGCCGTTGCCGTCGGGACAGCCCTGCACGTCTCGGCGAGATTGTCCTGTTTCCTCCGGACAGTCGTCCCTGAATGCACCTAGAGGAAGGTCGCCGAACCCGTCTTGATCGGTGTCCATCCACTGCAGGGCCTCGGTCGGGAAGGCATCGGCCGAACCGAAGGGATGTGCGGGCCACGATTCCGTGGGGTCGGACCACCCATCGCCGTCGGTGTCTCGACATCCGAGGCGGTCGAGGAGAGATGTCCCTCGTGTCTCGGGACACGCATCCCCCTGATGACCCGTCATTCGGTCGCCGAACCCGTCGCCGTCAGAATCACGCCACTGTGTGGGTTCGTGAATGAACGCATCGCCAAGGTCGGACCAGCCATCGCCGTCCGTGTCCTTGCATCCCCATCGGTCACCTCCAGATGAGGGGCCGACCGATGTGCCCGCTACGGTGGGGCACACGTCGGCGGTGGTCCCACGGGGGTTGTCGCCGCGACCGTCTCCATCGCTGTCGTGCCACTGTGTGGGGTCCTCGGGCCATGCATCGCCGGAACCTCCGGGGCTCGCAAGCCAAGTGGACGTGGGGTCCGACCATCCGTCCTTGTCCCCGTCCGGGCACCCCCACCTGTCAAAGCTTGATTCGCCCGCCGTGGTTCGACAACCGTCGGGTCGGTACGAGGTTCGCCACGTTTGGCCGTCGTAGTATTCTTCGTTGTCGCCAAATCCATCGCCGTCGGTGTCGTACCACTGAGATGGATCGTCCTGGAAAGCGTCCGCAAACCCGTCGGGGTGAGCAATCCACAGGTCCGTCGGATCGGAGTAGCCGTCCCGGTCCACGTCTCTGCATCCGAGGCGATCGTATCGGCTGATCCATCCCGAATCAA
The DNA here is from genome assembly GCA_002722695.1 of Methanobacteriota archaeon. GTDB lineage: Archaea > Thermoplasmatota > Poseidoniia > Poseidoniales > Poseidoniaceae > Poseidonia. Next base: position 1,863 of record PBMS01000015.1, on the reverse strand, counting down.
CTTCCTCTGGGGTGGATTGAATGCAAACATCGCCCTCAAAACCGGTCAGATTGTCACCGTAGCCGTCGCCGTCGGAGTCCCTGTATTGCGAAGGTACGAAGGGGAAATCGTCCACTTGCGTCGCCCCGTAGGTTTGATTGTCGCCCCAACCATCGCCGTCCGTGTCTCGCCATTGAGATGGATTGAACGGGAAATCGTCGATGCGCTGGGCCCCCACCGTTTGATTGTCGCCCCAACCGTCTCGGTCGGTATCAAGCCACTGCGTTGGCTCAAGAGGGAAAGCGTCCGAGCCGTTTTCGACGGTCCAATTTTCATCGCCGTCGGAATACGAATCAAGATCGGTGTCCACGCATCCGTAGCGGTCGGAGAAGGATGTCCCGCGAATGAAGGGGCAGGCGTCGGGCATGGAAGCGTTGTCAACGAACTCTCCGATGCCCCAGAGATACCGGGTGGTGTTTTGGTTGGGGTCGGCCCAATTGTCGCCAAACCCGTCCTCATCGGTGTCGTTCCACTGCGTGGCCTCGAACGCAAAGGCGTCGGCGTCGCCCACAGGGTGGGCAAACCACGCTTCGTAGCCGTTCAGACCTCCCGGGTCCGGGTCGGAATACGAATCACCGTCCGAATCCACGCACCCGTAGCGGTCCGACGAGGAGTACCCACGACTGTACTGGCAGTGGTCGCCCTGAAACCCATCAAGATTGTCGCCGTAGCCGTCGTTGTCCGAGTCAAGCCACTGCGAAACTTCGCTCGGGAACGCATCTGCGCCGTTTTGGACCCCCCATCCGCTGTCAGGGTCCGACCAGCCATCTCCGTCCGAGTCTGTGCAACCGGAGCGATCGTTTGTGGAGGTCCCAACAAGGTCAACACAGTCGTCCACGGTGTCCTTGAAGCCGTCTTCGTCCGTATCTCGATTGGTCTTGTCGATCGATGGCGTGAGGGTGTAGTCAAAACCGTCGTTGCAGTAGGAGTCTTTCCCTTGGACCTTGAGTATGATTTCACCAGCGGTTGAGAGCTGGGCGGACAGCGTCGCCGTGGGGGTGTTGTCGTCGACGTTTTGAGAGACTGAACCCATCGTGAAGGTTCCTTCCCAACCGTCGCCCCAGAAGCACAGAAGCGATGGGTTCACCATGCTACCGGAAAAGGAAACTTGGACGATGTCGCCCTTTTTTCCTTGAATTTTCCAAAAGTCACGTTTGTCGGTTGGCGAGCAACCGTCAGGGTCGCAGACGTAGCCGGTTGAGGAGACGCCGTCGGTGAGCGTGCTTGCGCTGCTCTCCGTATCGTCGGCGCTCACCGCCGGCAAATGCAGCAGGGCGAGCCCCAGAAAAACCGCAAGCACAAGGCGACCGCCCATGCACATGCATGAGCAAGCGGATTATCAAAAGCACCCCTACGGGGTGATGCAGGGTTCACGCCAACTTTTGCTTCCCAAGACACTGCCGAAGGCACGGTTCCAAACGCTCGTGCTGGAAGGTAAACCCGCTGTCAAGCAGGCGCTTTGGCAGCACGCGCTGACCGTCAAGGATGAGCGCTTGAGCAAGTTCACCGAACATGATCTTGAGGACAAAACCCGGTGCGGGGGCGAACCACGGACGAACCAACACCCTGCCAAGCGTTTTCGCATACTGGCGTTGCATCACTGGCTCGGGTGCAGTGAGGTTGTACGGACCTTCGCACGACGCCGTCATCATGAGGTGATACGTGGCGTAAATGTGATCGTGAAGAGAGATCCATGATTGGTACTGGCGACCGCCGCCCATCGGTCCTCCTGCGCCAAGGAGAGTGGGGAGAAGCATGGGTTGCAACGCTCCGCCCATGGGCGTTGTGACGATGCCGGTTCGCAGCCAAATCGTGCGTATGCCA
>PBMS01000014.1 GCA_002722695.1 Methanobacteriota archaeon | reverse complement strand
CACGATTCGGCGTAAATGGTCGAGCATCGCCCACTCCTCGTCGCTGATCACGTCGTCGTCAAGCGCAGCAATGAGGGCTGACTGGTAGGTGGTAGCGTCACCGATTTGGTGGCCGATGAACTCACTTTCCTCAGCAAACGGCCATTCGACCTCGCCTGCAACCACCGAACGGCATTCTGCGGTGTCGGACGGGGCCACACCCAACGCTCCGGCAAGCACACGAAGGATCTGAGCTTCATCATTGGTGACGATGGCGTCATCAAACGCAACACGCAGGGTTTCGAGATAGAGGTAGAGACCACGGGAGGGTACGAGGGTCATGATGGCGGATGCATGGGCTCGTCCTTGAAACTTCGCCACCGCCTGCGAGACGGTTTCTCATTGAAAATGACAGATAATGACAATATGTCATAGTATCAAATACATTCATATACCGGCTGTTCCAGTCCCTACCTACAGGAGGAACCTGAATGACCCAGCCAACCAGTGCAGTTTCGCTTAGAATCACGGATGAGGATTTGGCTCTTCTTGACGCACGCATCGGCATGGACGGTGCCCGAAGCCGGTCCGACGTTGTTCGTTTGGCGATTCAGGAATTCCTTCACAATCAGCCGCTCTTAACGAACATGAAATCCATTCGAATCCCGTTGGGCCGAGCCGATCAACAGCGACTTGGACAGCTCTACGAGTTGGGCGGCATCACCCCCGAACACGCAGCACAAGAAGGACTCAAACTCTACATCAAGCGAGCCGTTGCAGAAATGCAGCCGATCGACAGCACACTCGAAGAAGCCTTGGAGGCGTCCAGGGCTTCAACGATACCACGCAGCGAATACCAAGAATGAATGGTGAGAGACTGGAGGGGATGGGATGAATTGGCAAAACTCGGGATACAACCTCGGTGATGCCACCCTTGGAGTTTCGCAGGACCGGCCTGTCCTGCAAAGCTTTGTCTCGCTGCATCAGCGTGCCCGTCGTGCACGCCTTGGCCTTGGTTCCAACAACCAAACACCCCCACACGCTTCCCTGGACGACGGCCAGGGAGGCCCAGATTCCACCCCCGTCAGTTGATGCGGTGGTTCCCGTGCCCAGCCCCCACATTTCTGGGCACATTTGCTCGATGCAGTGGAACATGTCACCCGTATGCGAATCCTTTAGGAGGGTCGGCAATGGATGGAAGACATGAAGGAGCAGAGTGTTGATGTGGAGAGTTCCACTCACGCCTTTCTCGCTCACTCCAAACCTCGTCCTGGTCAACTCGAGATGATTGAAGACGGTGTTGAGGCCCTCTCTCGAGGAGGTTTTCATCTCGCTGCAGCCCCGACTGGTATCGGAAAAACCGCAGCGTCGCTGGCCGCCGCACTCGAGGTGGCCGGTCGTTCCTCCCAGAAAAAAACGGTTTTTTTTCTGACCTCTCGTCAAACCCAACATCGAATTGTGGTTGACACCGTTCGGCGCATCAACGAACGACGAAAGGGGATGATGCCCGTTCGCTTGGTGGACATGGTGGGTCAGGCCGGCATGTGCGTCCAACCCTTCGCCAAGGAATCCCCCCTCGTGTTCTCACTTTTGTGCAGCCAAGCCAGAAAGACTCGGTCGTGCAAGCCGTGGATCACCCCTGCTCCGGGGTTGAAAGAGCGTATTTTGGCCTCGCCGCTCCACGTCGATGAACTGGTCGACATCAGTCGAACACACACGGTTCACGGGGAGCCGGCCCAAACCTGCCCGTGGAAAGCCGCGAGAGAGGCCGTCGGCGACGCGGATGTGTTCGTTGGCGATTACAACCACCTCTTTGATGACGGCGTGCGGGAGTCGAGTCTCAAGGCCATGGACCTATCACTGGACGACATCATCGTCGTGGTGGACGAAGCTCACAATCTCCCCGATCGAATCCGCATGACGCTGGAAAAGCGGCTGACACGAACGATGATTCGCAACACGCAAATGGAACTGGAGGAATACGCCGGCGTTCTCGCCCAAGCGATGAAGGTTCCAGGCGGAGAGGCACTGTCCCCTTCCCACAGTCTTGCGACATGGGCGTTTGACGTGGTGAAAGCTTCACGTGGGGGGTTTGACGCCCTCTTCAACGGGTACATGCGAAATTTATCGGGCCAAGATGAAGAAGCGGAAGTCGACATAGATGACGTGTTGAACGTGTTTCATCGCGCATGCGACATGGTTGAAGGAAAATCGGGACAGCAACAATTGCAAGCACGGTCTTCACAGCACCCCGAGGTCGACGTAGCGGTGCGAATTCACCAACTCAGAGACGTGCTCGAAAGCGTCGATGTGGACATGGAAGCCGGAGACGACGGGAGTCCGATGGAACCAAACGCCCACAAGGTTGCTGAAATCCTGGACTGCTTGCTGAAATTTGGATCCACGCCCGCGTTAACGATGATCTACGACACCAAAGGAAAGGACGGTCGCATCACCACGCATCTCCTCGACCCGGGGCTCGTCTCCAAACCCGTGTTTGAACAGTCTGCAGGAGGGCTGCTCATGTCGGGAACATTGTACCCACCGAGCATGTACGCCAACATCTTGGCCTTACCGGCTGAAAGAACAACATCGGTGGCGTATCCTTCCCCCTTTGCTGCGATGCGACGACCGGTCGTGGTCGCAAAAAATGTGACCACCAAGTACACCGAGCGAAGTCCAGAGAACACTCGAGCCATTCGTGCACACATTCAGGCCCTCGTCGACTCGGCGCCCGGAAACGTTGCGGTGTTCCTGCCATCCTACGCCATGCTGAATGAAGTGGTTTTGGAAGGTCATTTCAAGGGGACACGATTGATATCAGAAAGTCGAGAATGGGCCAAGGGCGACTTGGACCAAATCGTGGACACGCTCCTTGAACAAAAGCGCAACGGCCGAAAAGTGTTGTTGGCGGGCGTCTTCGGCGCTCGTCTCTCCGAAGGCGTGGACTACCACAGCGGTGCTTTGGACGCCGTTGCCTGCATTGGAATACCCAACTCACCCCCGTCGGTTTTGTCCAAGTCAATGAAAACCTACGCAGAAGAACGCTTCGGGAAAAATCTGGCGTGGCGATACACCGTCTCACAGCCCGCCATAAACGCCATCATGCAGGCGATGGGAAGACCCATTCGTTCCATCGGTGATCGCGCACTGATCGTCCTTCTGGACCGACGCGTCACCGACCGAACCTACAACGCATGTTTCCCGAGCGACCTGCGCATGAACGATTCCAGCGATGCGGATTCCACTCGCCGATTTGCCCGGCGTTTCTTCGCTAAAGTCCACCCGGACCACACGTTGGAGACGGAATGAACCACGTCCGAAGGTTCATGTGGGCTCGGCTTGTGCAACTTTCATGGAAGAATGGAAGCCGCTGGACATCGCCACCGACGAACCCTTGTCCGAAGAGCAACCTCAACCCACCAACGAAGGTCTCCAAACCGACGCATCCACGCTGCAAGCCAACTTTGAGACTTCAGCAAACCATCTCGAAGAAGTACGGCTTCGACACACTGAAGTTCTGGTGACGGCGGGTATGCTCCCCGAAACCGGGTTGGCCGAACAACACCCGGAGCGAGCTCTTGCGTGGGTCGTGAACGGCATCAATGGACGATTGAATCCTGACGGACTCACCATACCCTTGCTGGGGGCCGAGGAAAAAGCCATTCAACTTCACGTCAAAGAAACCGAGGAAGCCACGGTGGTCAAGTTGGACGTCCGAGACCCCGAAGGACCAAACCTCGTTCGTGAGTTTCCGCTCCCAACCGAAGCAGCCGGTTCGCTTTCGGCTGATTTCAGCCACGGCCGCCTCACCCTCCGGTGGTGAGGATCACCGCTGGGGAATCGACTGAATCTCAGCTATTTCGGAACTGATTCGGGTCAGAGCCTGCACCGCAACGTCCTGATGTTGAGCCCCCATCTCTTCTCGGCTGTACCGTGCCATTTCGAAAGTGTTGTCGAGAGCGGTGAGCGCCTCATCCGAAACACCATGAAGCGCTTGGCGTACGGCAAATTCGAATTCTCGCACCGTTTCAAAGTCCCGTCGAAGGAAGCCGCGTTGCTGGAGCAGACCGCATAAATCTTGGTAGCATGTGAAAATTGCTTCGCGAGTGGCGTCACCTGCTGCGAGCAACTCGGCGGTGTAGGCAAAGACTTCAGCTGCGTCTTTGAGCAGGTCGTCTGCGGCTTGTTTTCGGCGGTACATGACCACGCATCCAGCCACAAAGGCAGCCAGCAAGACGACGAGGAGGTACGACCACCACGGGGTATCCGCTTGCTCCTCCGCAAACTGGTACTGCGGAGCGAAGCCTTCGCCACGAAGCGCATTGAAGTCTTGGATGCTCCGGGCGGAAAGACGAGGATCGTTGATGACGATGTCCATCGTCAACTGACCCCACACATCGGCGTCTCCGTAAGGTGGATCAGCGTTGAAGACGAACACGGCCTTCCCCGTTTCGTCGGTTTTGGTTCCGATGTTGGCCAGTTGCGACTGATTCGAGTCGTAGAGGTAAACGACGACGTCAATGTCAGGCAACCCTGTGTTGGTGTCTTGAGCAATGACGGTGATTGAACCACCAACCTCTTCCTGTTCGTCTTCCACGACCTCGAGCAAGACCGGCGTGATGACCGCGTCCACTTGAACAAACACGGTTTGGCTGGTGCTTGCGGCGTTGAGGTAGTACGTATCGTTGCGAGATACATCAAGGAAGAAGTATTGCGAGCCAACCTCGAGCCAATACGGTGCGGTTGCGCTGAGCGAGAAGTTGCCGTTGTTCCAGAAGACCGTGCTGGTGTCAAAGCACCGTGCACCCTCACGACCGCCCAAACAATCCGAGCCGTTGCCGATGGAGAGCACGAGGTTTTCAAACACCTCTCCGGAGCCGCCCACTTCCTTCACCGATCCCGAATAGAACACGGCTTGGAACGTGGCGTCGGATCGGGTCACAACGTTGGAATCCGTCCCTGTGTCCAGTTGAATCACCACGTCCGCCCACACGCGGACACTGTTCTCTGCCTGTGCAGCCAAGTGGGCTTGGGTTCCCTCAAACACCACGGTGATGGTGTGTTCTCCTCGGCTCAAGTCCATGGTCGCGGGTACCGTAGCGCTCCACGCGCCGTCGGCTCCGGTGGTGGTGGTCAACAGCGTCGTACCGTCAAGGTTCACCAGAAGGTCGAATCCAACCAATCCGTCTCGATCAACCGTATCAAAGTCGTAGAGACGACCGCTGAGTTCCCACGTGTCCCCTCGGGTGGCATCAATGCCGTCCTCGAACACCAGCGTGACCCACGAGCGATGGGAGAGGAAGAACGTCGCGTTGCCCTCTCCGCTGCGATAGAAGCCCTGAGGTGCCACTTCCGCCACCAGCGTGCGGTTGCCAAAGTCGAAGATGTCCGGGACAATCCAGTCGAACGCAAAGTCTCCGTTTGCATCTGTGGTCAAGGTCGTAATGACGATGCCCTCCACCACGAGTTGAACTTCATGGTTGGGGACGCCGTCGAGTTGATTGTCAAGCACCGAACCGGTGATAGCAACGGTCTGATTCACGGCCACAGGGGAAGAGATGTCAACGGTCACGAGCACGGGACTGAAGATTTCCCACAAGCCCGAAGCGTTGCTTGGTAGATAGGCCACCGTTCCCGTGAAGCGGGTCTCAAGAACCACAGGCCCAAGCGGGGCATCGGCGGGAACGGGGTGGACGGCAGAGAATTCGCCGGTTTCGTCGGTGGTGGTGTTGGTGAGCCACTGTCCACCCAGCCAAATTTCGATCGTGAGGTTGGCGAGCGGGTTGTCCACCACATCGAGCAGCCGACCTTGAATGGTCATCGTCGTCTCTCGGTCGGCATCACCGGTCGCCGTCAGGAGCAGAATCTTGGTGGGCACACTGACGTTGAATTCCACCGTGTCTGAGCTCGGCAAGTAATACTCTGGATTGTTTGTATCGCCGTAGCCCACAGGGTCAACCCACTCTCGTCCACCACGGAACTCAACCGTGATTTGATGAGGTCCGGCTGCTGTGTTTTCGGGGAGGGTGTACGTGAAGGCGTAGCTCCCGGTTTGGTTGTCGGTCTCGATGCTCGCCACCGGTACACCGTCGATGAGGAGGTGAACCACGGCGGTGGCGGGCTGTCCATTTTCCTGCAACGCCATGTCGAGATCGTCGAGGAGTGTTCCGTTTACAACGAGTGTGTCGCCTGCGACAAGAACCGTTGGTGCTTCTGAGATGATGACCTGGGTTTGGCCAAGCACAACAAACCGAGAGGAAGCGTTGGTTCCGACGATGCCGGTGGTTCCCGCCACGCCTGCGTAATCGGCGTGAATGTCCGCTGGTCCCACCGTCATGTTTGACGGCACCGTTAGGTTGCCCCAAGCGGAACCGTTGGCGGCGGTCAGGACCGTTATCTGCACGGGAGCGACATCGTTGAGGGTGGCCGTCAGTGAAACGATCACACTTTGGTTGGCCAACGGAGCACCCTGATTGTCCCTCAGCAAGACCGAGAACTCAACGGGCGTTCCTCGTTCGGTACGGTCGTTGAGCGACGGTTGCCCAATGCCGTCAAGCGAGGGCAGAATGAAGTTCATGACCGAGAAGCCTCGTGAATCAAAGGTCGTGTTGTTGTCGGAGCCCACGTAGAAGTTGACGCTGGGGATGTAGGTTGCTTCCATGGCGTGAGTGCCGGCTGCGAAGGTTTCGCTCAATCGAATGGTGGCGTTCCAGAATCCGTCCACACCCACGGCACCGCCGGTGGCTGTGAAACCAGAAGGCTGTCCGTCGATGGAGAACAGAATGTTGGCGTTGGCAAGGACGGTGTTGTCCCGCTCGACCAGCCCCGAACCGTTGTCCGAAACAATTTGGCCGCTGATGTTGAACGATTCACCTGCCACCGGGTTGGCGGCGATGTTGTCCACGACCAAGAACGTCAACGAACGCACCGTGATGCTTGTCAGGTTGGCGTTGGTCGACAGCAGGTCGGTGGAACCGTTGAACATCATCTGAACCACGATGAGACCAAGAGGGTGGTCGTAGGGAACGGTGTAGGTGAAATTGGCAAGACCTTCCCCGTCCGTGATCGTTGATGAGAGCCACGTTTCGTGGAACTGCAAGGCCACTTCATAATTCGAGAGTGGTGTAAACATGTCGGACGCCTCGACCAGTTTGGCGGACATGTTGATGTCGTTTCCACGGTTGATCACCACGGCGTTGAGCGGCTGCAGATTTTCGAGGAGAGACACACCCATCACTTGGATGGGAGCTTGAGCGGAGGCCGTCAGATAGAACGGAGAGGAGTCGTTCACGACGCTGATGACCAGCGTGTGTGGGCCGCGTGTGGTTCCGTTGTTGGCCGTGTCCGTCGGGACGGTCATGTTGAAACTCCCGTTCGTGCTTGTGGCGTAGTTGGTAAGGAGGAGTTCCTCTGGATTTTCCAGCCAGAACACGTTCAAACGAACCGCTGAGATTAAACCACGACTGAGGTTTTCAGCATCGTCAACCTGGCCCACGACGTTGAACGGTAGGCCGGCGGTGACCGTGCTGGGAATGGAATCGATGGTGATGGCGCTGGTGACCTGGACGGTGACGTTGATGGTTGTGGAATTACCGTACCGCTGGCTGTTGCCCGCAACAAGCGGGTCTGTGAGGTCGTCTTGCACCACGATGCCAACATCGTAGTACCCCGGAGCAATGCCCGAGGGCGTGAACGAGTACGTGGCGTTCCCTTCGCTGTTGCTCGCAACGACGCCGAGGGTCTGGTTGGTCTTTCCGAAATCCCAAATGAAGTCCACGCCTGCACCGCTAACATTTGAATTGTCAGCGATGTCCGTGATTTTGGCGGTAAAGTCGATCGTGTCGTTCATCTCAACGATGTAGGCACTCCTCTCTGCCTCGACCGCTACTTCTGTGATGATTCCACCCAGCGTGGAAATCAGCGTTGGTGCAGCCGGAGGCACCGATGGGTCGACGAAGGTGTAGTAGGCTCCGCCCGGTGGGGCCTGAGTCAAGAAGTCGAAATCCACCGCAAATTCATACGCGTTGGAGGGAAGGCTGGTGGGCATCGTGATGGGAATGTCGAACGTACCCGTGCTGTTGTTCAGCGTGGCTTGAGCCACATCGATGGGCCCGAAATCGGTGAACAAGGAAACGGTGATCAGCGTCGTGTTGTTCACCACAGGATTGAGGTAGACTGCGTCGTAAACATCGCCAAACAGCCGGGTGGAGTTGCCCATGAACGTCCAATCTTGTGCGATGGACAGGTTCCACCCGATGTCGGCCATCACACGCATGGAACCGTTGCCGATGGAAGGTTGGTAGAGGTCTGAGCCGTTGAACGAGATGTCGATGGGGTAGTCACCCGAGCGCAGGTTGGCATCGAGCAGAAGCGTGACCTCCAGGAGATCGAAGGTCGGGTCAACGGTGGTGTTGAACCACGTGCCATCGAACTCAAAGTCGTAATTTCCGAGGATATCTGCCCCTGCTGGAATGCCGCGGTGGTCGTTGACTTGAACCGAAACAAGTGCGTTTTGACCGCGAACTTGAGAAGACGGTTGGACTTCGAAATTCAGCAGGCCACGTAGGAAATACGGGTCGGGCGTGCTCATGTTGGCGTCGTCGGTTGCCGGCAACGTGGTTGGGAAGAAGCGGACCCTCACCTCAATTTCACCTGCAGCCACATCGACGTTGGTGGGAAGCTGATACGGAATTGAAAACACGCCGGTTATGGTTACGTTGAACACCTCAAACCACGAGTCTCCCGAGCCGTTGGCGCGAATCGCAAGCTGCACGTCCCCGGTCAACGCAACCGGCGTGGCGCCCAGCGATTGGGCGCTGCCGTTCACCCATACGTTGTCCCCCAGCAGGAGGATGCTGTTGTTGGAGAGCGGCCCCTCAAGAGTGGCCGTCAAGTTTGGAGCGTCCGTGACGTTGAGGACGATGGAGGTGGTCGTGGGGTTGAGGTGGAACAAGGACGGAGTTGCTGAGGGAACGGACGTGTCTTGCCATCCCGAGAAGCCGAGGGTGGCTCCGAGATTCCCACGATTCTCAGCCTCGCTCAAATTGAGCGTGATGGTCCATGAACCGCTGGCGTCGGTTTGGGTGGAAAGGTTCTGGGCACCGCTCACCGATGAGGTGTAGGACAACCAAACGGTCTGGTTGGGGAGATTGAAGATTTCATCCGTGGGTTGGGTGGCCAAAGCCAACCGTCCCTCAAGCACCGTTGTGGCTCCAGCGCCGGCAACAGGGGCGTTGATGGCGAGGGGGGCGGTGTGGTTGATGCTGGCGTTGTCGGTGAGGTTCAAGAATCCGTCAAACACAACCCCATCGTTGGAAACATAACCGGACTGGCGATGTTCGATGACGATGTTGTGCATGCCGGGTGCGGTTGGAGCGTTGGGGAAACCGGTCAGGACGAAATTCCCGTTGGCGTCGGTCAGGTTCTCGTCGAGCAAGCGCTCAAGCGTAGCGCCTGCCCCCGGCACAAACTCAGCGTCGGCCACCGGCGTGAGGTAGGAAAAGACTCGAATGTCTTGAACGGGCGTGCCGTTGGCCACGTATCGAAGCTGGCCGGAGACGCTGACGGTCTCGGTTCCATCCCTGGCGAGCGTCATGGTTGAGATGGTTTGGTTGACAATCTCAACTTCCTCTGCAGGTGGACATGGATCGAAGGGAATCCAGCCAAGGTCGGTGTTCCCGTTTGCGCTGTTCTGCTGGAGGCGCACTTCGGACCACGTGGTGGCATCGGTTGAATACACGGCGTACCCGTCGCCGGTCCATGTTCCGCCGACGTATCCGGTGACTTGGCGAGCCGGAAGTCCTGCAAGACGCGCCATGGTGACGAAGGCCGTGTTGAACTCACGGCAGGAGCCCTCCTTGAGGGCCTCGAGAACGTTGAGGGTCACGTCCACAGGACTGCTGGTGCCCGAGCCGTTGTAGTTCCGCTTAAATTCGGTCGTAGCGTTGCCGTTTGTGATGAAATCTTCGAGCGCCAACGCCGTGGTGTATGCATCGGTTGCACCTGCATCGTTGATGACTCCAAAGGTCACGTTTCGAACGTAGGAGTACTCAGAGGTGTCGTTGGTGAACCTCTCGTCGAGGAAAAGTTCGTACGGGAAGCCTTGACCGGCTACAGTGGTTGAAGCGAGTGAGGCCCAGTCAAAATAGTATTCTGGTTGCTGGAAAATCATCTGGTCAATGCTGCCTTCCACCACGGTGAGCATGTGGGTGTCGTTGGTTCGGCTTATGTTGGCTGATGGCTCGAAATAAAACGAGACGTTGGAGTAGTACGCCGGTGCTGGAATCTGTCCTGTGGTGATGGGTTGGGTGAATTGGACGTTCCACTGAACCGTCGAGTTTGCAAAACCAATGGGTGCGAGATGCGTAAGATTGGAGACTGGAATCACCAGTGTCTGTGCTGGATGAACGCTTTCCAAGTGGGCATAACTGGTCCCGGTGTAGAAGTCGTTGGTGATGGATCTCCAGCGATGATCACCGTTCAAGTCCACCGTACCTGAGGTGTTGTTGGCATAGAACACGATGCCGTTGGTCATGACGTCGTCGGTGGGGTCAAACGGGTCGTACGGTGCACCTGCGCAGTTGACGAACCAAAACATGTCTGGACATTCCAGTCCGTCCGGCATCCCTCCACCGTCGGTGTCGGGGTTGGTCCAGTCGGTTCCGGTCTGATTCTCAATGGCATCGGGGATGCCATCACCGTCAAAGTCGTCGGGCTGAATGTCGTCGGACGGATCGTTTTCTGGGTTGGTTCCGTCAAAGTATTCTGTCCGGTCGTCCACGCCGCCCTGGTCGCTGTCAAAGTTCGTTGAGCTTGTAACCCAGACGTCTTGAGAGCCGTTGGTGATTCCGATGTAGATCAGGTCGCAACCCGTGGTGTTTTCGAAGTAGTTGTTGATACCGTCCCCGTCGTCGTCCAGCAGGTTGGTGCAGGGTTCGTTCGGGTCGGTGTTGTCCGACACTTCGCCGAAGTCGTCCACACCGTCGGCGTCGCTGTCCGCTATGCTGGGGTTGGAAAACCATCCAAAGGTGCCCAGCAATTCTTGCCAGTCAGCAAGGCCGTCGCCGTCGCTGTCTTCGTAGTCGTCATCACAATACTGCTGCGTGGTTCCAAGCGTCCCGGAGGCCACAGCGTCGGTATGACAAAAGGAACCGTTTCGGTTGGCGACGTCGCTGACCGTACCGGACGGTCCGGAGGACACGCCTCGCAGGAGGTTGTTTTGAACAGCTGCGTAAGCAAAGGATTCCCACGTGCCTGAGACGTTGAACCATCCCACGCCACCACCGGGGTTGAAGCCGGAGCCGTCGCCGACTTCCACGCTGCTGTTCGTGGTGTAGTATTGGACGAAATTCGTTTCAAAGTCCACGAGAGAGTCGCAAGGGTCCGTGCCGTGGCTGATGTTTCGCTCCTGACCGTCGTTGATTCCACCAAAGTCGGTGTCCGCAACGTCCCACAGGGTGCATGTGAGGTTCTCTTCCCAGTTTTGGATGCCGTCTTCGTCCTCATCGCCCGAGTCTTCACGCCGAGTGGGGTCTGTTTCGCCCGGATCAAGGACGCCGTTGAAATTGGTGTCTTCTTCGCCGTCGTCGAAGGCGTCGCCGTCCGTGTTGTTGTCTCGGGGGTCGCTGGCCTGTGCTGGGTTGCCGTAAGCGCCGTTCACCTCGACACCGTCGCTGATGCCGTCGTTGTCCGTGTCGGACGAGGTTGGATCGGTCAGAAGCGTCAGAGCCTCGTAGGAGTCGTTGAGGCCGTCGCCGTCGGTGTCGGCTCGCTGGGGGTCGGTGGACGTGATGCCGTCAACCTCTGCGGTGAACGTTCCGCAACCACCGGGGCCGATGCCTTGGACAGGGTCACACGGTGAAGTGGTCTCGGTGACGATGCCGTCGGGTCCGTTGCGGAAGCACGGAGAAGACCCGCACATCGTGGTCCACGTTGGGTTCACGTACTCCATCAGGTTGTTGAGACCGTCACCGTCCGGGTCCCCGTTTGGACCGTCTGCGTTGGACGGTGAGGTGGCGTTCAGCCCGTTGGCTGCTTCCCATCCATCGGGCATACCGTCGCCGTCGGTGTCCCAACCAGCTGGGTCTTCGTCAGCAACGCCGTCACCGTCGTCGTCATCAGATGCGCAATCTGCATCGCCATCGTTGTCTGAATCAGCGCCATCCACAAACCCGTCTTTGTCGTCATCAAAACCGTTGGTGCAGATGTTTCCCACCGGGTCCTCATCGCAGAGAATGGTTGACCCCGTGCCGTCTGAGCCCGAATCCCCACAGGCGGGTTGGTTGAATTGGAGCGCACCTTCTTCGTTCCAGTCGTTGACCGGAACGGTCCCGTTCCACCACACGCCGTTGTCGAGCACGGAGGCTGTGTTGGTGTTGTCCCATCCGCTGGGCTGAAGGTAGAGGTATTCCTGAAGGTTCGACATTCCATCGCCGTCAGGGTCGGCCACGGCGCCATCAGCGCCGGTGGAGGAGAGCGGGTCGAGGCCGTACTTCCATTCCCAACCGTCCGGCAGGCCGTCGTTGTCGGAGTCCGGGTCGTTGGGTTGGGTGTTCATGAGGTACTCCAGGCCGTAGGTAAGCCCGTCACCGTCTTGATCTGACGCCGCTTGAACGTCCACCACGGCGTATTGAATGGATGCGAGGGTTGACAAGAGCATCAGGCTGGTGAGCATCAACGATTTGAGGGCCTTTTTTCTCCCTGCGAGTGCTGATCGAACGGCGGCAGCGGATGAATTCGAGCCTGTCAGCATGAGTCTCACGCGTTCGGGTGCGTCTGATGCCTCATAAGGGAAATGGTACGATGTTCATACAACACCCGTCTTGCAGGGCCGGAAGACGCTGGTGTTGAAGGGACGGAGCCATCACAGATCGTCCAGTTCATCGAGCAGTTCAAGCTCGTCGTCGTCGTCTTCCTCTGCGCGTACGGGCGGGGGGAGATCGTCGTCCTCGTCCTCACCGACCAGTGCATCGTCCAGCGGCATTTCATCGTCCTCAAAGGTGTCCTCCTTTGAGGTGCCTCGGCGACCGCGAGCGTAGAACAGGAGCGCAGCGAGAACCGCATAGAACGCCATGGTTTGAGGCTCAGGATTGATCAATTCCTCAACCAAGCAGGAAACGCCGGTGCATTCCGTCATGTAGGAAAACGTGAATTTCTGAACGTATTCGTCGGCGAAAGGAGTCTCGTTGTTCATGGGCGTCACCCTGAACTCAAAGTCGACAACTTCGCTGTCCTTGACGTTGTCAGGGGCGATCATTGAGACGCTGAATTCCTTTGAGGAGTATGCGGGGAGGTTGATGATCAAGAAGTCGCTGCCCAGCTGACTTGATGTGGCCCGTATTGCGCCTTCCCATCCATCGGGTTGATCGAGGCGAATCACCACGTCAAGCGGGATGTTGTTCTGGTTGCTGATGTCGTAGCGAAGCGTTTGTTCCTCGCTTGGCGAGAAGCGGGAGCGTTCGCTCTTGTCGGTGATTTCCAAGCGATTCGGTATGACCTCTTCTTGGATGACGACCTTCACGGGTAAGTCAAAGTAGCGTGCGTCGTCGATGTCAACGCCCTCTTCGATGATGCGCGTGTAAATGATGTGGTCACCAGCCTCAACCTGACCTCGAAGCGTTATGTCCAAGCGCATGTCAATGTATTCATCGGGGGCCAAATTCACGGCGACGAGGTTGCTGTTGCTGCCGTTGGAAATCGTGTAGTCCCACGCAGCGTATTTGGGGTTGTTTTCAGCGTTCTGTTCGACGTCCCTAGGGTTGACAATCTTCCAGGTGGTCGAGCCCGATCCGGTGTCGCTCGAATCGGTGATTCGCAAATTGAAGTAGACCGACGCTGAGCCCGTGACGGGTCCCACTTGACCGAGAGGATTGTCTTCGCCTGTGCCGTCGCTGTCGGATATGACCTCGACGAGAATACCAAACGTGCGATGGACCGTAAACGCCACGTCGGTGCGGAGTTCGGAGTCTTCTTTGCTGGTTACGGACAGCTTGAACAAGCCGATGTCGACGCCGTCTCGGTCGGCTGGCGGGTAAACCTCCATCAGGATGGTGAGGATCTGCGTGGACCCGATGTCGGGGGTCATGGAGTAGATGCCCTCCTCAACCAGTTCCAGACCGGTGTCGTTGTCGTAGAATCGATACTGCCAATCGTCGGGTTGTTCAAGGACGCGTATTTTGAAGGAATCGGTTTGGAAACCGGTGTTGAACACGTCGAGGAAGAAGTCACCCACCTCGTCCGCATCGACGTAGTGAGAGAGCGTTTCGTCGTAGGCTTCGGGCCGGGTTGAATCTGCAATCTGCTTCTGGTGTTCGTCGTCCTCGTAAACAAAGAGCCGGGGTGGCGCAAACACGTCCACTTCCTCAAAGTCGAGAGAGATGGTTCGAATCGCCACCTCTTCGTCCTGGCCTTGGTCGTTGGTCGCATACACCCTGGCTTCAATTTCCAAGGAATCGGGTGCGCTGTCAAGGTCGCCCTCGGGCACTTCAAGACTCAACTCAGGAATGACCGACGAGCCGCCACCGCTGAGCGTGTAGGTCCCGCTGGGTGCGCTCCATTGCGGGTCCGACCACGTGGAGGGGAGGTTGGTCTCGAGATCGAAGAGAACATCGATGCTGCTTGAGGAGGACCCCGTGTGTTCGACCAGGAATTCCACGTTCACGACCGCGCCGGGTGCGAAGAGAACCACTTCGGGTTGGTTGCTGGGCAGTGAAAGATAAACATCGTTTTCAAGCATGGTGATGCCCGGGTGCTCAAAGATGACCGAGTGGCCCTGAACGTCCTCGACTTCCAGCCGAACAGGATATTCCCCCGCAGAGATGTCCGCTTCGTACGTGAAACTGTAGTTCCCGACCAAACCGTTGTTGTCGAGTTTCAAATCGTCGTCGTCGAAGTTCTTCTCAAACACGGCGTTGGCCCCGTTGGGTGTGGCCATGATGAGGTTGACCTCTTCGATATCGTCCCGTCCGAAGGCGTCTCGAACCTCGATGGAGAATTGCATTTCGCGGAAGGATGGGCGATGGTTCGGGGACCATTCGAACTTTTGTGCGTCGTTCCAGTTGCAGCCAAAAGCTTCGTTGCAGCTGTGAACTCGAACGCTTGACCCAGAGAGGGCGTTGGTCATCACTTGAAGACGAGAATAACCGCCCGAACTTTCCATCTTGCCGAAGGCGATGTCAACGGCACAGTCCGTCCCGCCAAAGCCACCGGTGTTGCCCTCGCAGGAAGCTTGAGCGTCGATTCGGATTTTGAGTTGCTTTCCTTTGGGGACCATAAACCCGTTTGCGCCGATGTCGAAATCCACTTCGATCACGGTCCACGAACATCCGCCACCGCCGAAAGGACTGGGTGAACATGGATTTTCGAGGTCTCGACTCTCGGACGCCACCTGCGTGTCGCCTGCCTTGAGCGAGAACGTGACGTCGGCCGTTGAGTTTCCTGAACCGCGGAATTGAATGTACAGAGACAGACGTGCGGTGTTGGACGCACCGCTGCCGTTGATGTAGAGATCACTGATCATTTCCTCGCTTCGAAATTCAAGACCGTCGATGGCGCTGCCTTCCTCTTGACCGCCGTTGGGCTCGATGGTCGTGATGGACCCTTGTCCGCCGGTTTCTGAGGTGGGTGCGTCCAGATACAACTCGTAGGTTTGCTCCGGAATCGAGACCGGAGCGACAACGGTGGTGTCCTGAAGCACAGAATCGGACGGGTCGAGTGGGGTTGCCGGTACCGTTGAACCCAACAGCGAAAACAGGAACAGGAACACCAATCCCGCAGCCAACGTGCGATTGCCCTTTTCGGTTTGCCCAACCAGCATCAAGTCCACCGATTCGCCGTGGTGGTGGGGGTGTTAAACGGTTTTGCATGGTTTGTGCAACAAAAATGACTTCTCAACCGCCCCGCTGCGAAGAGAAATGTTGGTGCAGGGGGTGGGATCCGAACCCACGAACTCATACGAGACCGGATCTTAAGCCCGGCGCCTTTGACCTACTCAGCCACCCCTGCGTGAACAAACCACGCTTGGGTGGAGCACTTGAAAGAATCTGCTCATTCGTTCAGCGTCCACCCACCATCGACGTGAAGGACGTTCCCGGTGATGGTGCCGTTTGTGAGAAGGAAGTGGACGCCAGAGGCGATGTCGGATCCCTCGCCGGAACGGCCAAGCGGGACCTTTTCCAAGACCTTTGCAAAGTGCTCGGCTTCCCAATCAGCGGCCATGATGGCGCCGGGAGCGAGGCAGTTCACTCGCACGCGCTCCGCAAGTTCGCCGGCCAGGTTCAGCATGAGTTGACGCAGGCCGGCTTTGCTGGAGGTGTAATGAGCCAGCCCTTCCCATGCACGGCCCCACGAGGTGTCGACGATGGCAACCACAGAACCGCCTCCCTGCTCAAGTTGCGGCAGCAGGGATTGAGTCAGGACATAGGGTGCCTCCATGTGCAGTCGATTGAGGGAGCGATACGTGTCCAAATCAACGCTCTCAAAGGGACCTTGATGATAGAACGATGCGTTGTGAACCAATCCGAACAAACCGTGCTCAGCCACGAGTGGGTGCGCTCGTACGCTGGTCATCAGCGACTCAACCTCCTCATCGACCGTCAAATCAGCCTGAACCACCGTGCCACGAACGACGCCGTTTCGGGCCGTGGCATCGTCAACGAGTTGCTGTGCGGCGTTCACGGAGGAGCGCGCATGAACAAGAACGTGACAACCCTCGTCCATGAGACGAGCAGCGGTGGCTGCCCCGAGACGTTGCCCCGCCCCAGTGATAAGGACCACTCGCTCTACCATGGTGCACACACAACAACCCGATTCATGAAGCCTCGTATCGGACGCGGGGGTCTTCATCGCCTTCGCTGCACCAACACACCTTTTTTGGCATCCACCAACTGGCTCGGTCAAGGGGAGGACACAATGGCAGGCAAACAACTCCCGATGGCGTCTTCGTTAACGCCTGCTGCTCCCAAGCGCCGACTCCCCGATTGGTTCCGAACCAGCCTGCCCAGCGGCGCCCAGCAAACCGCATTTAACACCACCAAAGCAGCGGTCAAAGACAACCGACTTCACACGGTGTGCGAAGAGGCTCGCTGCCCAAACATTCACGAATGTTGGGCCAGCGGTGATGCCACGTTCATGATCGCCGGCCAGGAGTGCACACGAGGTTGTCGTTTCTGTGCGGTTGGAACCATCAAACGACCTCCACCCCTCGACCCTGAGGAACCTGAGCACTTGGCTCAAGCGGTTTCGTCCATGAAGCTGCGCCATGCCGTCATCACCGTGGTCAACCGGGATGACCTTCCCGACAGTGGCGCCGACCACTACAAACGCTGCATCGACGCCGTGGCCCAAACATCTCCCGAGGTGACCCTTGAACTGCTCTGCTCGGACCTTGCGGGGGACCTTGAGGCGCTCGCTCATCTTCTCGAAGCAAGCCCGCTGGTGGTGTTTGCGCACAACGTTGAGTGCGTTCCCCGATTGGACGCAACCGTCCGAGACGCTCGAGCTTCGTTTGGTCAATCCCTGTCCATTCTGCGAGAGGCAAAGCGACTGCGCCCTGACATCATCACAAAATCGTCCCTGATGGTGGGCGTGGGCGAAACCGACGAGGAAATCGACGAAGCGCTTGGCCTCTTGCGAGACGCTGGGGTTGACCTCGTCACCGTTGGCCAATATCTAGCACCGTCGAAAAACCACCTCGCCGTCGACCGATTCCCCGATCCCGAACGGTACGATGAATGGGCCCAAAAGGCGATGGAACTGGGCTTCTCAGGCGTCGCCAGCGGCCCCCTCGTGCGCTCGTCGTACAAAGCCGGTTTGTTGGTGCGAAAGACGCTGGACCCAACCAACCAAGAAACGATGTTGGGGGCGTACGTTCGGGTTGCTCAACCCCATACACCCGAACCGACACCACTTAAGGCGGACGAGCCCTGAGGTGATTCAATGACAGAACGTAGCACGGTTACCACCACGCCATACACCATCGGCGTTGCTCCGTTCCGGCCCGGAGACGAGCCAACCTTCGGCGGTGCATTCGTTGAACAACCCGGCGACCTCAACCGCCCAGACCCCGCTACGTGCCGCACTGAAGACACCGCTGAACACGCCAAGGGGCTGATTCGGGTGCTCAACGACGAGGGGGAGGCCATCGGTGAGTGGGACCCCCAGCTCGACGAAAAAACCCTCATTCAGGGCTTGGAATACATGATGCGCTTGCGGATTTTCGACGATCGAATGATGAAAATGCAGCGAACCGGTAAACTGTCGTTTTACATGCGGTCCTTCGGCGAAGAGGCCGTCGCCATCGCACAGACCATGGCGCTTGAGGAACAAGACTGGGTCTTCCCATCCTACCGACAACCGGGGGCCCAATTCGTTCGTGGCCGCGACATGGTGAGCATGATTTGCCACTGCATCGGAAACACGGAGGACAATGTTCGTGGCCGCCAAATGCCCGTCCATTACACGTGGCGTGAGGGGCGATTCATCTCAATTTCATCGCCGGTCGGCACGCAGTTCTCGCAGGCCGTTGGTGTTGCCATGGCCAGCGCTTACAAAGGCGACGATGAAGTCTGCATCTCTTGGTTGGGAGACGGCACGTCTGCGCAGGGCGATTACCACTACGCCCTGAATTTTGCATCGACCTTCAAGCCGCCCGTTATTCTCAACGTGGTCAACAATCAATGGGCCATCTCAACCCACGTTTCCCTTGCCACCGGCGGCCGAACATTTGCCGAGCGAGGGCTGGCCTACGACATTCCCTCGTTCCGAGTTGATGGAAACGACTTCTTGGCCCTTTACAGCGTGACAAAGTGGGCACGTGAGCGCGCATCAGCGGGCTTGGGACCGTCGCACATTGAAGTGTACACCTACCGCGCTGGTGCCCATTCGTCCTCCGACGACCCGTCGGCCTATCGACCCGGGAACGAGTTTGAATGCTGGCCCGGTGGCGACCCGGTTGAGCGATTGCGAGGCCACCTGATCAAGATCGGCAAGTGGGACGAAGCGAAGGACAAGGCTCTGGCTGAGAAAATCGACAACGACGTTATGACCGCCTACAAGGAAGCCTGCGAGTTCGGAGATTTGGCGTCCGGTCCGTACCCCCCAGCATCGACGATTTTTACTGAAGTGTACGAGACCGTGCCCTGGCACGTGCAAGAACAGCGTGAGGAGCTCGGGAAGTGAGGTGAGACGATGGCAAAAATGAACATGATCGCCGCCCTCAACTCCGCATTGGAGCACCAGTTGCAAAACGACCCCAACGTCGTCATTTTTGGCGAGGACGTGGGTTATTTCGGCGGTGTGTTTCGGGTCACGGCCGGCCTGCAGGAGAAACACGGCCCCCACCGTGTGTTCGATTCACCGCTGGCGGAAGGTGGCATCGCAGCCATCGCCATGGGCATGGGCCTCAACGGACTCCGCCCTGTTGCTGAAATTCAATTTGCGGACTACATCTTCCCGGCCTACGACCAAATCGTCAACGAAATTGCCAAACTTCGACACCGCTCAGGCGGGGAATATTCGGCACCCGTAACCTTCCGGACGCCTGCCGGAGGGGGCATCAAAGGTGGTCACCACCACTCGCAGTCTCCCGAGGCTCAGTTCACGCACACACCGGGCCTGAAGGTCGTGTATTGCTCCAATCCTCGCAACGCCAAAGGACTCCTGACCAGCGCCATTGAATGCAACGATCCGGTCATCTTCTTCGAACCGAAGCGCTGCTACCGCGGACCGTTTTACGGCGACCCACACAACGTACCGACGTGGAACGATCACCCCGACGGCGAGGTGCCCGAGGAATACTACTCCATCCCACTCGAACAAGCAAACATCGTCATGGAAGGCGGCGCATGCACCGTCATAGCATGGGGCGCCATGGTCCACGTTTGCGAGCAAGCCATCAAGGATTCAGGTGTGAACTGCGAACTCATCGATCTCCAAACCTTGGTTCCGTGGGACCGCGACACGGTGGTCGATTCCGTCAAGAAAACAGGGCGATGCGTCATCGTCCACGAAGCACCCAAAACCAGCGGGTTTGGAGCCGAGATGAGCGCATCGATTCAGGAGCGCTGCTTCTACCACCTCGAAGCGCCCATCCAGCGCGTCACGGGCTGGGACACCCCGTTCCCCCACACCACTGAGTGGGATTACCTCCCAACTCCATCTCGCATTGCGGAAGCAATACACAGAACACAGGAGGACTAAACATGGGAAAATTTGAGTTTAAAATGCCCGACATCGGCGAAGGCGTCGTTGAAGGTGAAATCGTGGAATGGATGGTGGCTGTGGGCGACACCGTCAAGGAAGACGACCCGATTTTGTCCGTCATGACCGACAAAGCGACCGTGGAAATTCCTTCCCCGTGCGACGGCACGGTCGCCAGCATCGTCGGTGATGCCGGCGACATCCTGCCCGTTGGCGGCGTTTGCATCGTCTTTGACGTGGAGGGCGAAGGCAACGCCAGCCAAGCTCCGGAACCTGCGGAAGAAAAGCCAGCGGCGAAGAAAGAAAAACCTGCAGCGGAAGAAGAAAAACCTGAACCGGTCGCTGAAGCGAACCAACCTGAACCCGCTTCCGCCCCACCCGTGGCGACCGCAGCCGCACCCGTTGCTCGTGCCGCCGGAACCAAAGCTCTGGCATCACCCGCAGTTCGCCAGCGAGCCAGAGCGGCCAACGTCGACCTGCAACTCGTTGCGGGGTCCGGCCCAGCGGGACGCATCAGCCACGCTGACCTCGACCGCCACATCGCCGGTGGAGCATCAGCGGCCACGCCCTCCATGCCCATGGGCGGCGTTGCCAAGGTGGCCCGAAACGGCACCGAGGACATCAAAGTCATCGGTTTGCGACGGAAAATTGCCGATGGCATGATGTCGTCCTACAGCACCATCCCCCACTTCTCCTATTTCGAAGAGGTCGACGTCACCGAATTGGAGGCGCTTCGTCAACACCTGAACGCCACTCGACCCGAAGGGGCTCCCAAACTTACCTACCTGCCTTTCATCATGCAGGCGCTCGTCAAAGCGCTCGCTCAGCGACCTGAATGCAACGCCGTATACGACGACGATGTCGGCGTCGTAACCCGACACGAAGCCATCAATCTCGGCATCGCTACTCAAACCGATCGAGGGCTGTACGTCCCCGTCGTGATGCACGTGGAAGCCATGGACATCTGGCAGTCCGCCGCTGAGATGATGCGAGTAACCCAGGCCACCCGAGACGGTAAGGCCGGTGTGGACGACCTCTCCGGTTCCACCTTCACCATCACGAGCCTCGGTCGCCTCGGTGGTCTGGGCGCCACGCCCATCATCAACAAACCCGAGGTCGGAATTCTCGGTGTTCACAACGCAAAAGACCGAGCCGTCGTGCACAACGGTCAGGTTGTGGTCCGCCGCATCATGAACCTCTCGTCGTCGTGGGACCATCGGGTCGTTGACGGCCACGACGGTGCAAGTTTGGTGCAGTTGGTGAAATCCTACCTCGAACACCCTGCGACCATTTTCATGTGAGGTGCGTACAATGAAGACCAAACAATGCCAAGTTCTCGTGATCGGTGCTGGCCCCGGAGGCTACGTCGCTGCTATTCGTTCAGCTCAGCTCGGGCTGAACACCATCATCGTTGAAGGCGAGCGGGCCGGCGGCACGTGCCTCATTCGCGGCTGCATCCCGAGCAAAGCGCTCATCCATGCG
The DNA here is from genome assembly GCA_002722695.1 of Methanobacteriota archaeon. GTDB lineage: Archaea > Thermoplasmatota > Poseidoniia > Poseidoniales > Poseidoniaceae > Poseidonia. The sequence goes on along the minus strand of PBMS01000014.1, from coordinate 35,922 downwards.
GCCCACACCTTCCACAACCTTGCCAAGCACACCGCCAAGGACGGCCACATGGGCATCTCGATTCCCGGCCCTGCCGAACTCAGCATGGGCAACCTCGTGGGCTGGAAAGAAGGCATCGTCGACCGTCTCAACAAGGGTGTTGAGGCCTTGCTCAAGAATGCGGGCGCTGAATTGGTCAGCGGGTGGGCCGTGTTCCAAGACGCCAAGACGGTCAAGATTGGCGAAGGCAAAGATGCGACCTTGATTCAGGCCGACCACGTCATCATGGCTCAGGGGTCATTACCCGTTGAGCTTCCGTTCATGCCGTTCAGCGAACACGTGCTCTCCTCCCGAGAAGCACTGTCGCTGGAAACCTTACCCGACCACATCGTGGTGGTGGGTGGAGGATACATCGGTCTTGAGCTCGGCGTCACCTTCCGCATGCTCGGTTCCGAGGTCACCATCGTGGAAGCCATGGATTCGGTGTTACCGCTCTTTGACAAAGAGCTGCGACGCCCTCTGGAATTGTTCCTCAAGAAAAACAAGATCAAGGTCCACACCGGCGTGTTTGCCAAAGGCGTCGAGGACGCAAAGGGCGGCAAGGTCAAACTGAATTTCATCGACAAAGACGAAAAGGACGACAAAAAGATGCAACACGTTGTTGCCGACAAGATTCTGGTCACCGTGGGACGCAAACCCGCTTCATCAGGACTTGGGGCAACCGGCGTTTCCATGGATGAACGCGGCTACGTCAAGGTCAACGAGCGATGCGAAACCAACATGAGAGGCGTGTACGCCATTGGAGACCTCTGCGATTCTGGGGAAATGCTGGCGCACGTGGCCTCCTTCCAAGGTGAGATGGTGGCTGAACTGATTGCAGGCCACAAGCGAGCCTACGACCCTGTGGCTGTGCCCGCCATCGTGTTCACCGAACCGGAAATCGTCTCCGTGGGGTTGTCTCCCGACCAAGCCAAAGAAGCGGGCCATCCCGTCATCACCGGCAAGTTCCCGCTCGCTGCAAACGGCCGCTCATTGACTCAAGAAGCTGAGAAGACCGGTGGCTTTGTACGCGTGGTGGCTCGTGAGGACGACCATCGCATCCTTGGCATTCAGGGCGTAGGGACGCACATCAGCGAACTGGTTGGAGAATGGACCCTAGCGCTTGAAATGGGCGCCGTTCTCGAAGACGTGGCGCACACCATCCACGCACACCCAACGATGACCGAGATGACCCACGAGGGCGTGCTCGACACGCTGGGTCATGCCATCCACAAGATGTGAAGCAACCAAGCGTCGCTTTACGCGTTCACTCCTCTTCCACGTCGTTGGCCATCATGACCGCAACAGGGCGTGTTCGCTCGTTTTCATCCAGAACCAGGCGAGCGATGATGATCATGGGTGCACCGATGATTGCACCGGCGATGCCCCACACCTGAGAAAACAGCATGACGGTGAGCAAGAGCACCAAAGGTGAGATGCCAATTTTCGCACCCGAGAGGTTGGGCTCGACCAACGAGCCAAACATCTGCTGATTACCGATGAGCAGCGCCAGCATCAAAACGGCCGTGAGCGGCTCGAGCATGATGAAACCAATGAGGACGGGCGGTATGGTTGCAAACAACGCTCCGAGAATAGGAATGAAATCCAAGAGAAAACACAGGACACCGAACAAGAACCATCCTGGAATATTGAATCCAATCGGCGAGATGATGACGGTCATGACCAGGGCCTGGCCCCCGCTGCACGTCACCTTTGAGACGACGTAAGCACTGATGGATTCTGTTGAGTCTCTGACGATGTTGCGAGCTCGACCGGTGGAGTGAGGAAACGCAGCGTTGAATCGCTTGGCGATGGTGTGCTCCTCGAGAACGATGAACAGAAGAAAGATGAGCACGGTCACCATGGTGCCCACGAAGGCGCCCAGGGAGCCCAAAATGGCAAGGACAAACGTCTCGATGTTGCTGGGCGAAGCCAACACCTCAACCCAACTGGAATCCGAAAAAATCGTCTCAAAACCGTAGAGGTCGTATTCGGCCGCAGATGCCCGTTTTTCTTCCAATTTAGACGTGATCTCCGGGACCTCTTCGACGAACAAGGAAAGCTGCTCGTAAAGGAAAATCGAAACGATGTACATCGTGATGATGAACGCCAAAATCACCGTGCCGTAGGACACACCACGATGATTCACCTTCCCGAAGATGTACCGCTCGGGGGGTTTGATCAGGAAATACAACAACACGGCGATGGCCAGCGGCATCAGAATCGGCTTGAGGTGAACCAGAGCAAGATAAACCACAACACCAACGATGGCGACACTTGCCGCCGTGGTTCGCTTTGAATCGAGGCCAACTTTCGACAAGGCTTCCATGGCCGTTTGTGCTTTCGTCGGGCATCTAAGGTTTGCTCCGCTCGTCGCAACGGAATCTTCGATTCAACCCCCGCACGTCGTGTGCGGGAATCCCTCGGTTTCAACTGCCGCACATCAGGCAGTCGTCGGGACTGTCAAGACTGCAGGCGATGGCTTCGAGGCTGTCGGCGTCGTCGGCTCGTTCGGCAAGTCCACCAACGGTTTGGTCTTCCTTCGTGGATGCTTCGACCGTGAACTGAATGGCGTCAGCTGCAGCCTTGGTACGGAGGTAGTACATGCCCGTTTTCAGACCCTGCTTCCATCCGTAGAAGTGCATCGAGGTGACCTTGGCGGGGTTGGCGTCCACCATGTGGATGTTGAGCGATTGACTCTGGTCGATGTAAGCGCCTCGGTCGGCAGCCATGTCGAGCACGTGCCGTTGCTTGATTTCCCACGTGGTTTTGTAGAGATCTCGAATGTGTTCGGGGATGCTGTGGATGCCTTGGATTGACCCCTTGTGTCGCAGGATGTCGTTCTTCATTTCAAGACTCCACATGTCCTCGGCGATGAGATCGCTGACGAGGTGCTTGTTGAGCACGACGAATTCACCGGAAAGCGTTCGTCGGACGTAGAGATTGGATGTGAACGCTTCAAAGCATTCGTTGTTTCCAAGAATCTGGGAAGTGGAGGCGGTGGGCATGGGCGCCAAGAGCAGAGAATTCCTCATCCCTTTGTCGACGATTTCTGCCTTGAGTGCGTCCCAATCCCAGCGGCCGCTGTGCTCGTCCATGCCCCAGAGGTCGAACTGAAGCAGACCTTCGCTTGCGGGAGAACCCTTGAACGTGGAGTACGGTCCTTCGGCCGCTGCGGCGTCCTTGGATGCGGTGCACGCTGCGAAGTAGATGGTTTCGAAGATTTCCTTGTTGAGCGTTCGAGCTGCTGGACCTTCAAACGGCAACTTGAGCATGGCGAAGACGTCGGCAAGACCCTGAACACCCAGGCCGATGGGGCGGTGGCGCATGTTGGAATTGCGAGCCTCCTCGACGGGGTAGTAATTCACGTCGATGACCCGGTTGAGGTTGCCCGTTGCGTGATAGGTTACGTCGTAGAGAAGCTGGTGGTCAAACACGCCTTCGCTCGTGTTCACAAATTTGGGAAGAGCGATGGAAGCGAGGTTGCAAACTGCGACCTCGTCCTTGGCGGTGTACTCCATGATTTCGGTGCAGAGGTTCGAAGACCGGATGGTGCCCAGATTCTTCTGGTTGGATTTCTCGTTCGCAGCATCCTTGTAGAGCATGTAAGGGGTTCCGGTTTCGATTTGGGCTTCCACAATTTTGTCCCAAACCACGCGGGCGGGCATGGTTTCCCGAGCCATGCCACGGCGTTCGTAATCTTCGAACATGGCCTTGAATTCCGCCCCATAAACGTCCTGGAGGCCTGGGCATTCGTTCGGACAGAAAAACGACCAATCGGCGTTGTCCTCAACGCGTTGCATGAACAGGTCAGGCGTCCACATGGCGTAGAAGAGGTCGCGTGCTCGCATCTCTTCTTTCCCGTGATTCTTCTTCAGGTCGAGGAACTGCAGAATGTCGGGATGCCACGGTTCGAGGTAGACGGCGATGGATCCCTTTCGCTTGCCGCCGCCCTGATCGACGTATCGGGCGGTGTCGTTGAAGACGCGAAGCATGGGGACGATTCCGTTGGAGGTCCCGTTGGTGCCCTTGATGTACGAGCCCTTTGATCGGACGTGGTGAATGGAGAGGCCGATGCCACCTGCTGACTTGGAAATGAGGGCGCATTGCTTCAGCGTGTCGTAGATGCCGTCCAGAGAATCGTCCTGCATCGTCAAAAGGAAACACGAGGACATCTGAGGCATGGGTGTCCCAGAATTGAACAGCGTTGGAGTGGCGTGGGTGAAGTAGCCTTGGCTCATCAAGTCGTAGGTCTTGAGCGCCTTCTCGATGTTGGCGTAGTGGATTCCGACGGCCACGCGCATCAACATGTGCTGCGGGCGCTCAGCGACTTTGCCGTCGAGCTTGAGGAGGTAGGAACGTTCGAGGGTTTTGAATCCAAAATAGTCGTAGGTGTGATCCCGGCTGTAGTCAATGTGGTTGTTGAGAACATCGGCGTTGGCCATGATGATGTCGTAGACTTCCTCGGAGATCAAGGGAGCGTGCTTGTTGGATTCTGGATCGATGTACTCACGAAGGTCGGTGATGACGTCGGTAAAAACATCCTTGGTCGAGCGATGAAGATCGTCAACGCAAATGCGAGCAGCCAAGCGACTGTAATCGGGGTGGTGGGATGCGAGAGACGCTGCGGTTTCGGCGGCAAGCTGGTCCAGCTCGCGAGTGGTCACTCCGTCGTAAAGCCCCTCGATGGTCAACTTCGTGACGTGACCCGGATCGATCCACGTTGGGTTGAGGCCTTCAGAAAGCTTGACGAGTTTTTCGTGGATGGCATCAAATCGTACATCTTCTCGCTCGCCTTTTCTGTTGACAACTTGCATGGCCATGACTTAATCCTCCGGTGTTCATGTGAGAGCGTGATGACCTTCTTTGTTCGCGTACGGTTCAAAAGTCTTCGTCCACAGAAAATCGCTGTTGGACGCTTCCGAGCGATGCGCTGTCCATAACACCGGCCTTTTGGTACTCAGCGACGCGCTTCTCGAAGAAGTTGGTCTTGCCCTGCATGGAGATCATTTCCATCCAAGGGAACGGGTTTCCGACGTTGTAAATCTTGGAACAGTTCAACTGCACCAGCAGACGGTCGGCAACGAATTGAATGTATTGTTGCATGAGGTCAGCGTTCATTCCAATCAGGTTGACAGGGAGCGCCTTGGTCACGAATTCAATTTCAATTTCCACGGCTTCGGCGATGATGCGACGAATGACGTTCTCTCCTGCGCCTCGAATCAGCTTGCTGTGAAGCAAGCAAGCAAAGTCGCAATGAAGCCCTTCGTCTCGCGAAATGAGTTCGTTTGAGAAGGTCAATCCTGGCATGAGACCACGCTTCTTGAGCCAAAAGATGGCGCAAAACGAACCTGAGAAGAAAATACCCTCAACCGCTGCAAAGGCGACGAGGCGCTCGGCGAACGACCCGCGCTTCCTCGAAAGCCAGCGCATGGCCCAATCGCCTTTCTTTTTGACCGATGGAACGGTTTCAAGTGCTTTGAACAAGTGGTCCTTTTCTCGTTCGTCTTCAATGTAGGTGTCGATGAGCAATGAATACGTCTCAGCGTGGATGTTTTCCATCATGATCTGGAATCCATAGAAACACCTGGCCTCGGGCCAGCACACCTCTGCGTTGAAGTTGTCAACCAAATTCTCGTTGACGATGCCATCACTGGCAGCAAAGAACGCAAGGATGTGTTTGATGAAATGCTGTTCGTCATCGTTCAGGTTTTTCCAGTCTTTCATGTCCTCTGCGAGGTCGATTTCTTCAGCGGTCCAAAACGATGCCTGTGCCTGCTTGTAGGACGTCCAGATGTCGTCGTGTTCGATCGGGAAGAGGACGAATCGGTCCAAGTTTTCCTGCAACATCGGCTCGATGTGCTCCTTTGACAAATCGATGTTCAAGCCGTCGTCCTTGCTGTGTTCTATGACCATGCTTAGTACCCCCCGTGATTCGCAGTCGCGCTGGATTTTGTTTGCCCTTCTCGGACGCCTATAATATATGCCCTCTCGGCAGGATTAAACTGAAGGGTTTTTCCGGTCCGGCTGAACACCGCGCATATTGGAGCAGTGCTTCGTTTTGAAGTCTCGAAAATCATCGATAAATTTTTTTCTAAAAGTTTGTTTTTCATGCCAAAATCACCTTGTTTTCCACTGGAACCGATTGTGGGTAAAATCTTACATTATCCCAACAGTCAAAAAGGAATGTATGGTGAGTACGGACATGGACCGGATTTCGCTCCGAATTCCGTTCGCCCGTCTTGATCAGCGCGCCGTGCTACCGACCCAAGGGTCAGCTCAAGCGGCGGGTTGGGACCTGTACGCCGTTGAGGAGACGGTCGTGCCCAAGGGGTCCACGGTTCTCATCTCCACCGGCTGGGCAACCGCCATCCCCGAAGGATGGGAGGGGCAGATTCGCTGCCGTTCATCCCTTGGCAAAAAAGGGATGATCATGCCCAACGGTCTTGGAACCATCGATTCGGACTACCGAGGTGAACTCAAGGTGCTCGCCACGTGGATCGGCGAGGGGGACACGTTCACGGTCAACGCAGGGGAGCGAGTTGCACAGTTGCTCTTCGCACCTGTACCGCTGGTCCATTTGGTTGAGACCACCATGGAAGGGCTGGACCGAACCGAGCGAGGCGACGGCGGTTTTGGTTCCTCCGGCAAGTTCTGAGGGCGTGTATCCATGCTGGACGTTCGAGAGCTCGGCGTTGTTGCTTACGAGGACGCACAGAGGCTGATGAGCGACCTTCAACAACAGCGAATCGAGGGGACGATCCCCGACACCCTCCTGATTCTCTCCCACCCCGAAGTGGTCACGGTCGGACCACGCGCCCGCAACGACGGGGTGTTGCCGCCCCCGGGCTACACAACGGTTGCGGTTGATCGAGGTGGAGGGTTGACCTGGCACGGACCCGGGCAGGTGGTGGGCTATCCCATCGTCAAGTGGGGCGAACGGAAAGGTGAGGCTTCGGTCGCGGACATCATTCACATCATCGAAGGGTGGCTCATCGATGCCCTCGCCGAATTTGGCGTCAAAGGTGTTCGAGATGAACGCATGCAGGGCGTCTGGGTGGACGGTTACAAGGTGTGCAGCATCGGTCTCTCGTTCCTTCGTTGGGTCAGCCGACACGGATTCTCGGTGAACCTCAACACCCCACCGGGTCGTTTGGAAGGGGTAGCTGGCTGCGGCCTTGCCGCAGACACGACGACTTCGCTGGCCAAGCTCGGCTACGAAATCGCAGAGGTGGCGTTCATCAAAGCCATCTGCGCTGGCGTACGAAAAGCGTTGGAACGGTGAGATGTCAATCCTTTGAGAGCGAGGGCGGACGACTGGACCATATCGCCCACGTCCCCGTGGCGGTGGCGACGAGCCGATCGCCCACTTTGACTTCGCCAGCAAGATGGGCCACGTGCTTACCTCGACGGACCACGCGCCCCTCCGCCACCAGACGCTCTCCCGGATAAGCTGCGGCCAGGAAACTCGTGGAGAGTTGGGTGGTGGCGCACCACTCTTCCACCTTGAGCGACGCTACGAGCGCACCGCCCAGGGCCGAATCGAGCAGAATCATGTGAATCCCACCGTGAGCCGCACCGCCCTTGTTGAGGTGGTCCTCGGTCAGCGTGAGCTCCAGTCGAGAAGCTCCCGGCGTCCACAGCGTGCGTTCCACCCCGAGATCGGCCACGTAGCCGATCGGTTCCGGTGGCGAGGAAAGCGTCACTGGACCATCACCCCGACAACTTTTACCAGAATGCGCTTGTTGCGCTGACCGTCAAACTCAGCGTAATGAATCTGCTCCCACGTCCCCAGATGCAAACGTCCGTCGCGGACCGGCATCGTCACCTGCTGGCCCAACAACTGCCGCTTGAGATGAGCGTCCCCGTTGTCCTCCCCCGTGCGGTGGTGGTGGTATTCCTCCCCCTGACGACCGTCGCTGCCGAAAAACGGCGCCAGCTTCTCAAGCCAGGTCATGATGTCCTGATGCAACCCGTGCTCGAGGTCGTTGACGTAGCACGAGGCTGTGATGTGCATCGGGTTCACCAAAACCAGGCCGTCTTGGATGCCGCTTTCGGCGACGACCCGTTCAACGTCTCGGGTGATGCAAGCGATTTCATAGCGTTTCTCGGTGTTGATGTGAAGTTCCTCCACGTAGGTGGCGGCGGTTCCGGTTACTAAGGTGCCCATGCACACGGGTTTTCAGTGCGGTCAAAGAACGATTGGGCGAAATCAACCCTTGATAAGTTCCAACCGGCACCTTCAGGCATGCGCAGGGCGTTGGTGGTGCTGGTGTTGGCCGTGCTCGCATTGCCCGTGGCCAGCGCTGAGACGTACCGCATTTCGGGACAAGCCACCTACAGCGACAACACACCGGTCATGCTGCGCGACGTCTTCGTCGAGTGCCGCCCCGGCAACGTGGAGTGCTACCAATACCGCGGCGCCAGCGCCATCACCGACGCACAGGGCGTGTTCCTCATCGCCATCGAGGTGGACGACGACGAGGACGGCACGGAAATCTACCTCCAGTTGCGCGGCGAGAACTTTACTCACGTCATCGACCTTGACACCTTTCGCAACACCAGCGAAGGCAAGATGACGCAGAACATTCGTCTTGCCCAAGACGGTTCAGGATCGGGCTTTTTCGGCGGACTGGGGTGCTGCATGGTGTTGTTTGCGCTGGTGTTTATGTCCACACTGCTTCGAACTGTGTCGGGTCTGGCGACGCCAAGGGGGCGAGCGGCGTTCCGAGGCCAACGAGAACCCGACCGGTACGACTGTCCCGTGTGCGGCGAAAGCGTGGCCCAGCACAACCTCGTGAAGCACTTCATCTTCGAGCACGATTACGATCCGATGGACGCCGGTGAAGCCGCAGGTATGGTCATGCGACAATCCTGGTCAAACGACGGTAAATGAGTCATAGAACGGCATCTCCATGGGCAGCGTCTATATCGGCCCACCGAATCCCCTTCGTATAGGAAAATAAAATGCAAAGGGGATTTACTGTTTGAAATTTTTATTCATTTCTCGGCCAATAATTAATCTTTGAATCTGACTAGTGCCACCAAAGATTTGGTAGATCTTTGCTCCACGCATTCTTCTAGCAGCAGGGAACTCTTCAGAATATCCATAACCACCAAAGATTTGAACTGAATCGGTTGTTATTTCCATACCAATGTCTGCGGCATATCTCTTGGCATGTGCTGACTCTAGAGTCGCTCTTTCTCCATTATCTAACAGGCTAGCAGCCTTATGCGCCAATAGACGGGCAGCCTCAATCTTAGTACTCATATCTGCGAGCATGAATGAGATTGATTGGTGCTCAAAAATGGGTTTGCCAAAGGTTCTACGCTCGTTAGCATAATTCCAAGCTTCTTCCATAGCACCTCTAGCATTACCTAGCGCATGAGCGGCAAGCATTGGACGTGATCTATCGAATGAAACCATTGCTTGAAGCCACCCATTGCCTTCAACTCCACCGATGAGATTTTCTTTTGGGACCATAACATTTTCAAATGTAACAGAACGTGTATCTGACGACCTCTGACCCATTTTTTCCTCTTTTTTTCCGACTTCTAATCCGGCTGAATCCGCCTCAACAATAAATCCACTAAGGGATTTGTGCGATTGGTCATTACCAGTTCTAGCAAGCACATAGAACCAGTTTGCATGACCTGCACCACCAATCCACATTTTTGAGCCATTGAGGATATAAGAATCTCCATCAAGCACTGCAGTTGTAGTTATCGCCTTAACATCTGACCCAGCACCTGGTTCAGTAACACAGTAAGCGGATATTTTCCCATCACAAACTCTGCCTAAATATTCCTTTTTTTGCTCTTCTGTACCCCCATATATCAGTGGATGACAAGCAAGCATGGTAACGCCCGTAATTGTTGCAAATCCCGGGTCTCCTCTGCCTAATTCCTCATTGATGATTACCTCATCTAAAAAGCTCAAACCCATGCCTCCGTATTCTTGGGGTATAGTGCAATTGAGTAATCCTAAATCCCGGGCATTATTTATCGAATCTTCAGGAAAAATGCCATTTCGGTCCCATTCCTCTGCATTTGGAATCAGCTCCTCATCAGCAAATTGTTTAGCAAGTTCAATTAGCATCTCTTGCTCTTCAGTAAGACCAAATTTAGCCATTATTTAGGACTACTAATAATTAGCACTTAATGTATATCATGTCAGCAAATAAAGCAATATATTTTCGGAATGGTAACGACCACGCCGACCAGTCATTTGCCGGTCCAAGCAGAGGGTACCCATTGAAAGGACGGGGGTCGCAAGGGGCCCCTTGTGTTCAAACTAACTTCATCAGCCATAATGTCTCAGAAACATTCTCCCCAAAGCAATTGAAGATATACCAACAGAGAGTGTAATCATAAACATTAGGTCAGTGAGCCCGAAGAACAAAAACCCGGGGTACAAGCTCAACAGTGCCACAGCACCGAAAATTAGCAGAATCCAACCAACGATTTTTCGAACCGGTTCTGGGGTCGTTCCTATACTATGTTCACGAATTTTGCGAAACAGATCTCACTCCGTATCACGCTACACGAATTGGAGAAATGAGTCGGGCATGGTGTTAATCTCGCCTTGCGATCATTAAATTTTCTCTCTCATCAATATGATCCAGCCGTGACCCCCAGGATTTCTGGCCATACCTCCAGATGCAGAAATTTTCCATCCTTGTTCTCCTAGTTGATTCAAGTAATTCTCAGGTGGTAATTCCTGGCTTATCGAGAACTTCAATATCTTGTACTCCCACTTCTGCATGGATTTTTCTGAGTCAGTGTTGTATTTGACGATATCTGTGCGTATCACTTCCTGCACCTCTTGCCCCTATGATGAGTTCTTCGTTTTATATAGAATCGTACATTCGGGAAAAGTAAATCCTTGTGTAGCGATGCGAACGGCCCACGCAAAACCGTTCCGAACAACAATTGTGTTCGAATGGTATTAGGATGAACCCTTGAGAATAGTCCGATTTGATTATTCATACCATAGATGGGTAAATAAATCGCCGACAAATGCAACATACATGACTAATTCATACGAATACAAAACCTTCAATGTCAAATTTCAACTCAAAAAAAAAATATGGGAACCAAAAATGGATGAGGGCGAAATAGAATTGCATGATAGAATCAAAAAACACAGTTCCGAAGGTTGGAGATTGATATCAGTCATACCAATCACCAGTGGATGGGGGCATACATCACACCTTCTGGTCACAATGGAAAGGCAGGGATAAAATCCGAGCCACTTCAAAAGGCTACCCTTGTGTTCGTGCGTGTTTCGATGAGGACCCGTTGCATTGAGATTCGATAAGGACCGTTGTAAATTTGCCATCCAGCCAATTCCAATTTATTTTTAGGCCGCCCTAAATTTATCAAGTGTAGCCCCTCGACTTAAACCATGGGCCTGTCGTCAGACCGAATGCTTACTGTGGTTGGTGTTGTTTCCACCATTGTTTTGTTATCGAGTTTTACGTATGAGTTTCTCCTCCATGAAGAGGAAGAGGTGGCCTTTGCAATCGATGATTCAAAAATGATGGAAGATGTATCGAACATCGCCTCGCTTGGACCGAGGGTTGCAGGTTCAGTGGAAGAAACACTTGCTTCAGATTATATCAGTAAGCGTTTCACGGAAATCGGCTTGGAGAACGTCAGAGTAGAGGAATTTCAAGTGACTGGAGCATGGTTTGTTGACGCGGAGCCAGAAGACCACCAAATTTTGATGCATGCACAGTTGGAGCAGGGTGTGCAAAATGCCCCAGGCTTGCCGGATGGTTCGGCGGGCACGGGTCGGGTTGCAATTGACGAAACGGGGGATTTGAATCACGTTGAGAGTTTCACGTTCATGGGATACTCGGGTTCAATTCACAAGCACGACAACATGCTCACCTTCATCGGCAACGGGTCAGCTGAGAATTTTGAAAATATTGGTGATATGACGGACCTCGCCGTGATGATTAACCATGACAACACCCGTAGTCTCGCTGAAATCTACAAAGATGCCATTGATCGAAATGCAGGCGTTGTCATGATCTACACAGAGGGCGTCGAGACACCTCCCTTTCGCTCCGTTACCGTGCAAGAAGACGGTGCAACCGTTCCGTTCCCTGATGCCTATGGCGGTCAATACGCTGATGCATTGATTCCTTACATCTACATCGCTGAAAGTGTTGCAGTGAAGTTCCATGATTACATCGAACAAGCTGCAAGCGACCCCACCTTGTATGCTTCTCTGGACGGATTCTGGGAAGGAAATAACGTTGGTATGAGAAGCGTGAAAGTGGTGACGGGGGAACTCCCTGGCCACGGGAATGGAGAGATATTGGTTGGCGCCCATCATGATTCAGTATACATCAGTCCTGGCGCCGTAGACAACGCCGTCGGTGTGGCCCAACTTTTCGAGGTTGCCACTCAATTGAGTGAACTCAATCTTGAATCGACCGTCACCTTTGCCACATGGGGCGGTGAAGAGCTGGGGTTGTTGGGGAGTCAATCCTACATACAATCCTACACCGAAGAAGTCGAAAACCTTGATCTGTACATCAACCTCGATTCAACGAACTTGAATCCCTCGATAGGACTCGGAACGCTCGGTATTGAAACCTCAGATCAGAGCCTTGTCGAGTCAATTTCCAAGATTCAACGTTCGGTGTTGGGGCATGAAGTATGGGCGGATTACGAGGCGAACGTCATACTGAACGAATTTGGTGGAAACAGCGACCATCGTTCGTTTAACCAACACGGGACCACAACCGTCGGGTTTTACGGGTGGGAATACGAACAATACCACCGTCCAACCGACGTTCCAGATGTTGTTCACCAAGACGGATTAGCGTTGACAGTGGAAATCGTCCTCCAAATCCTTCTTGCTCAAGGAGGTCATGAGAGCATTGAGGAACCACTCATCCAAATTTCAGGCTTGGAGGGCGAGTCTGAATCTTGGGTCTTTCCGTTTGTTCTCGCATTGCTCGCAGGCCTCGCCACTGGGATTGGTGGCCTCATCGTGTTTGTTCTAAAAGAAATCAGTCAGGGAATGATGGCCTTTTTGCTCGCCATGGCCGCTGGCGTGATGCTTTTGGTTTCCGTTCTCGATTTGTGGTTCGGTCAAGCCATGGAAAATGGCTTCCTTCCTATCACGCTCTCGTTTGGTGTGGGAGTAGGTATCGTTTATGCCGTGAGCATGTACGCGAACAAGGACGAAGATCTCTCCTCGATGTCAAAGGAACGAAAATTGTACAAATCTGGCATCCTCACAGCCATCGCCCTCGCCATTCACAATTTCCCGGAAGGTTTGGCCATGGGCGTGGCCGTTCTTGAATCAGCTCAGTACGGTGTCGTGCTCATGGCCGCAATCGCTCTTCACAACATCCCCGAAGGCATTGCTGTGGCCGCACCAATACAAGCAGGCGGTGGCGGTCGAATGAAGGCGACGCTTATCGCAATGGCGACCGGTTTTACCGAACCGCTCGGGGCTTTGTTCGCTTTGTTGATTCTCGGTCCGATTTTGACCCCGTTCATGGTAGGGTGCTCGCTGGCATTTGTCGGAGGGATCATGACAGTAGTTGCATACAATGAACTGATTCCACAAGCGAGAGAACAAAATCGCCCTAAACATCTGCTCGTTGGTGCGGTCTTTGGAGCCGCTGTGATGCAACTTAGCCTTCTTCTTCTTAGTTGAAATTGAGATTTGAGTTCGTGCAATGAAGAAACTCCAACTTTCTTACATGAGGGTTCTCCGCAACACCCTTGTGAAGATTACAAACGAACACATGGGTTCGTCGTGCGTTCTCTTCGTGCATACCGATGTGACTGACCGCAGGCACACAGACAGGTGTGAAAAAAACGTGGAGAGAAAGAACAAGAGGCTAAATGTAAGAGCCAATGGATTTGAGTCATGGGCGAGGTCGTCATCGGCATCTCCGGCGCGTCGGGCGCCATTTACGGCAAGCGCCTGACCGAAGTTCTGTCCGAAATGGGCAAGACCGTTCGTCTCGTCGTCACCGATTCGGGCAAGTTGACCCTCAAGCACGAGTGCAACACCACCCCCAAAGAGCTGGCCCAGGCCACCAACGCCGTGCTCGAGAACGCCAAAAACGTCGGAGCCAAATCCGCCTCCGGCTCGGCCAAGATCGACGCCGTGGTCATTTGCCCGTGCTCGGGCACCACCATTGGCAAGCTCGCAGCGGGCATCTCCGACAATCTCGTCACCCGCTCCGCCATCGTCGCCATGAAGGAACGACGCAAGCTCATCATCGTGCCCCGAGAGGCGCCCTACGCCACGGTTCACCTCGAAAACATGGCCAAACTTTCCCAGTGGGGCACCATCGTCATCCCCGCCTCCCCTGGCTTCTACAATCACCCAAAAAACATCGACGACATGGTCGACTTCATCATCGCCCGAATCCTCGACCAGTTGGGCTACGAGCACACCATCGGGCGACGATGGACCGGCAATGAAATCTAAGTTGAAACAGGACCGCCGACTTCTTCAACAAGGAAGTCGAGGAGAGGACAGGTGAGCCGATGAAGCTGGATGACAAAACCGTCGCCGAACTCAAGGGCATGCTTCGAGAACTGAATCTTCCTGTCAGCGGGTCAAAGGCCCAACTCATCGAACGGTTGGACAAAAACAGCGCGCAGGATGCCGTGCTGAGTCTGGAGGACGAACCCGAGGCACAGGACGCCGACCCCCTCACAGAAGACACGCCTTGGTGGCGCAGCACCGACGTGCTCACCCCTCAGGCCCTGATGGCCATCGGTGTTGTGGTGTTGATGGTCACCGCCGTGTTTGTGTTCCGCCCGACGTGGCTTGGGTTCTCACCCAACTACGAGTACGACCTCATCGATTACGATGCGGCCCAAACACGCGCCTTCGCCGAGGATTTGGTGGCTCTGGGCCACCCGGAATGGGAGGGAAGGATGAGCGGTACCGTCGAAGAGGCCAACACCTCGGCTTACATCGCTTCGCAGTTTGAGGCCATGGGCATGTCGGTCACTGAGCACACCTATCAGGTGCCGATGCATCACGTCAACAGCGAACCGAGTTTGAGAATCTGCACGCAAGGGTTCGGCGGCAACAGCCCCTGCGAAGGTCCGCTGGCCATCGGCTCGCAGGTTGTTCAGTTCCAGCATCGAATCGACTACGTCATTCAGGGCTTTTCCGGGCAATCCGCATACACCTTCCAAGAAGACGTGCAGCTGACAGACTTGGGCAACGGAACCGACGACGCCCTGTGGGCTTCAGCCGGTGGAAGCATCGGCTACGTTCGTAGCGGAGCGGACGTGGGCGGCAACACGGGCATGTTCTCCCTGGCCGCCGAAAACAACCTTGCAGGCCTCATATTCGTGAACAAAGACGCGAACTGCGGTCAAATCGAAGCCAACGACTGCGTTCCCATCTTCAAAGGAAGTCGAATCGACGAGGTGAGCGAAGCCAACGGAGGCAGCGTTCCAAGCGAGCTTCCTTTCATCGCCATGTCGAAAGACGCCGGCGAAATTCTCGAGCAGGCGATCTTCAACGCCACCGGACCACCGGGCGTGTTGGAGATGATCATCGACGTCACCAACGACGAAGAACGCACGATCTATGTCCCGTGCGGAGAGATACGCGGTAAGTCCTCGGAGGTCGTGATCGTCGGCGGCCACCACGACACCGTCTACAACGGACAAGGCGCCGTTGACGACACGTCGGGCACCGCCAGCGTGATGGAAATCGGTCGACAACTCAGCGCCATTGTCAACGAGACGGGTCAGCCCGAGCGCACGCTTCGGTTCTGCACGTGGGGCGGCGAAGAAGAAGGGCTCTACGGAAGTCGTGCGTACGTCCAAGCCTTCCAAAACAGCCTGCAGGACAATCTACGTCTCTATCTCAACCTCGACATGAATCACGTCGATGCCGACATGTCCAACCGTGGCAACACAGTGACCCTGTTTGGCAACGAACAGGACGACATGGACCACATCGAGCGCATCACAGAGCTCTACAGGAACGAACGCTCGGAGGTCGCCAACCAGTACGACATCCAGGTTCGGACTCTCCCCGGGGACCGAGGCGAACCCGACGGCATGCCCTACAACTCCGACCACGCACCCTTCGTCTACGATTTGGGCGGTGGAGAGCGAGGTCGCGCGGTGGTGTGCTACGGCAGCGGCAGTTGGGAGTACCACACCTACGCCGACACCATGGATCGCTTTAACGAAGAATCGCTCGATGTTTCGGTCACGATCTACGGCACCTACATGCGGTTCTTGGCGTATTCGGATTACTGAGCGTGGGGTTCAAGACAACGACTCTGGTGGGATGGACATGGTTGCACCGAGCGCTTGGGCCAGTCACATTTTGGTTCCTTCAAAAACCGAAGCCCTGCAAATCAAAGACAAGGTCGGGAAGCTCAAAGATTTCCAAAAACTTGCTCGGAAAAAAAGCACCTGTCCGTCCAGCCAAAAAGGCGGAGATTTGGGTTGGTTTCGCAAGGGACGCATGGTGAAGGCGTTTGAAGACGCCGTCTGGGCAACCCCCGTTGCCACCGTTTCAACGCCCGTCAAGACCCAATTTGGCTACCACCTCATCTGGGTTCATGAACGCGACGAGGACCGATGAGGCGGGATCCATGCAGTGGCGCGTCGGTCTTGAGAACTACGAGGTCAGGGCAGCTCACGGCTGGTATGAACACGAACACGAAACGCCCCAGCCGTTCGTGTTCACCGTGTGGGCCACGTTGGCGGTCGACCAACGAATTGAGGGCATTGAAGAGACCTTGAATTATGCCGATGTCCAGATCGCTGTTGATGAGGTCGTGCTCAAGGCATCCAAACCCATCCGACTGATGGAGGACATGGCGCAACGAGTCGTGGACCTGTTGGCGGCTCGCCCTGCAGTTGCATCCGTCAGTGTTCGAATCGAAAAACCTGAGGCCCCGCTCCCGCATCCAGGCGGATTGCCGGTAATCGAAGTCGTCTGGCACCGAAACTGAGCGAGGCTTAAACGCCGAATCGCTCAGCCCATAACATGGTCATCGCAGGGCGTGTTTACGTTCCAAGCGCCGTTGAGGTGGGCGGTGCGGTGGTCGGCATGGGTTGCTTCAGCACGCAAGAGACGGCCATGAACGTCCTGCGTGCCTTTCTCAAGAAATCTCACCAAGTGCCTCTGGAGCGCGCCAGCATCGCTGTCTGGGATGTGGACGTCGTGGGCGACGACGCCATCACGGTTTTGTCGGAATTTGAATGCAGAACCTGCCCCGTCTGCCACCGCACGACGTTCTGGATTGATATTGACCGGTTTAAAGCCAGATGTTACGGTTCGGCCTGCGGAGCGTGGATCGAAGAAAGCACTGTGGAACCCGACGTCATCGATTGCGGTTGGCCACCAACCCAATTCGCAGAACAAGTGGAGTCGATCGACGACGCCATGCGCTCACTGCGCCGAATTGCCGCCCGCGCAGAGGCTGCAGGCTTGACGGCTTTGGACGACCGATTCACCGCAGAAGACCTGTGAATTGGCCGTCGTTCGTGGTGGGTTGTTTCACCTCTCACAAGCGGACGGTCAATTCCCCACTGGCCCTTTGAAACGACTATAAACGATGGAACCAATGGTTCACCTCAATGAAGAAAATTGGTGTTTACATTGCAGCATTGCTCATGGTGTGTTCCACCACACTGACCTTTGCTGTCTCGGCTGAGGAAACACCGGAACCAGATCCAGAGATATGGATTGACGGCTGGAAACTTCGCGCCTCCGAAGACCTGCAGTTGTATTCCAGTCATATCCTGAGATTTTGGGACGGAAGTTATGGATACGATGATTCGGGCAACTTTTACGTTGCCTTTGTCGATGAAAACGTTCAGATTCAACCGGCAAATCCAGGAGACGCAACGCACGCATCCGATCAGCGCGGCATTTACATTCTGAAATACGATTCAACGGGGGTTCTTCAGTGGACAAAAAACATCACGTCCACTCGAAACGACTGCAACAACGTGAACCACAACTCATGCCGGTTGATGGGCTTGCATGTGATTGCTGAGGACACGTTCTACATGACCTGGCAAACGTATCACAGCACCACATTTGAACTCGGCGACGATGTTGAGATGGACGTGAACGGGCACCGCTTTGCCGTTGCGTATCACAATCTCAACGGTTGGCAATTCGCAGATTCTGTTCAAACCCGAGGCTGGACGGTGGATTACGTCATCAAGCAGGAGGTCGACGCAGACAACAACCTCATTGTTGTGTTCAAGGAAAACAGCAACGGAGGCCTTCACGAATACACCGTACGAGCGTTCGATGAAAACGGCGGCAAATGGGCACGAAATCTCGAAGTTTCCCACGAGTGGCCAACCTACGATTACAATCCTGTCCTCGTTGATGTTGACGGTACGCAGACTCACTTCTTCACCTTCACCAAGGGGAGCATTCGATACGACTCGCAAACCGTGTCATGTCCGTCGGATTCGATCGACGACCACTGCCACATATGGTTCAGCATTGATTCCAACGGCATCAAGCAAGAGGACGTCGTGGTGAATTACACCTCGATGAAGTTCACCGAATCTCTGGTCAGTTCCGGAAGCATGTACCTTTTGGGAACAACCTACGGGGAGCTGGATGATCTGTACACACAGAGCAACTTCTCAGGAACCGTGGTGGAACACAACGCACGAACCGGCTACATCGCAAAACTGTCCAGTCAAGGCGTGTGGGACATGGCCGAACCGATCACGTCGAGCAGCGGAAACGACATACCGAATTTCTTTGATCAGCGGGATGAGGGCTTTGCAGGGTTGTTTGCTCACGACAACGGTGATGTTACGTTCCACTTCCAATCGTTTGACGGTGGCTTTTACGACGGTCAATACTTCGCCATGCCCGGTCAGTTTACGGTCTCGACGTATCAGACGTTCGTGACCATCAACGCCCAAGGAGCCTACAAGTCGCACACAAGCGTGGGCTATGAAAACACAGACTCGTACAACAACGATTACGCTGCAAAACCCGTCGTCGGCCCAAACGGATACCTTTCTGCCTACTTCAAAGGTCGCGGCGGAGAAGGCGACGTTGTCCTTCCCGACGGGACGTCGCACTACGGAGGACTCGCCTTCATCGACCATGAGGACGGAGGCGTCCTCGATTTCAAGCCGATCGAATCGTGGGGGAACCACAACATGTACCCCTTGGCCGTAAGCCCGAACGGTGATTTGATGATTTGGGAAGAGGTTCGAATCAACAACGTGTGGTACGAATCTTTCACGAATTTTGCCGTGGACCGAGACGGCGATGGAATCGGTGAAGGCGACAATTGTCCCTCGGACTACAATCCGGAGCAAAGCGATTACGACGGCGACGGTGAAGGAGACGCTTGCGACGCTGACGACGACGGCGATGCGATCCCCGACGACGCTGATGCTTGCCCAACAAGCGACCTGGATTGGGAGAGCAACCCTGACACGAATCACGATTTGGACGGATGCGAAGACAACACCGAAGACTACGATGACGATGCTGACGGTGTTGCGGACACCCTCGACATGTGCCCTCGAGGTGTGCTGGGCTACGGGTCGGACGCCGATGAAGATGGATGCAAGGACAGCGAGGACATTGACGACGACAACGACGGCGTGAACGACGGCTCAGATTCATGCAATCCAGGCGCGCTTTCGTGGCCATCGGGCACGTTGACCGATCATGATGGAGACGGGTGCCGAGATACGGATGAGGATTACGATGACGACAACGACGGCATCCTGGACGCAGTGGATTCGTGTCCCAGAGGCATGACGGGTTGGATATCAAACCCGAACACCGACGCGGACGGCGACGGATGTCACGATGCGACCGAAGACTTGGACTGCTGCACGGATGCCGATGGAAACACGACCACTGCACCCGAAGGCGTTGAATTCTACTACCTTTGCCCGGTCACGCTGGACGTGGTGGACGACATCGATGAGTGTCCAGAATCAAAGCAAATCGCCAACGAAACCAACGTCACCAACATCATCGTTGACCCGGGTTCTAATCGCTCAGACGAGTACCAAATTTGCCCGGATGGTAACTACATCGTGCTCAACGGGTTTGATTGCCCCTCTGAAAATTCCACGGGAAGTCAGGACCAAGTAAGCGTTGTTGTTGAGGAGTCCATCGCCCCGTGGGTGCTGTACGTTGCCATGGCTTCGGTTGGTGTATCGGTCTGCTCGATGCTGATCGTCATCTTCAGGAGCGGCAAAAACCGGAAGGGCGACGACGAGAAATGGAACACTGAATCCGTTGACCAGATGTTCGGAGTGACGTCCCCGAGCAAATCGATTGAAGAGTGGGTCTCCGGAAAACAATCTCCACCAATTGGCATGAGCGGCGCAGTGGACGACGGCTACGAGTGGATTGAATGGCCTCCCAAATCCAACGATTTCTGGTACCGAGACGCAGACACGAACGATGAGTGGCAGCGATACGACAGCAAATCGGATTCCTGAGTGAAGTTTGATGCGAGGCCGGGCCGAGCGCCGTGCTGAGCAGCGAGACGATTTCCTCCTCGGTGGAGACGATGCCTCAAACAGATTTTCATAACGCATCGCAATGAGTTCCGCATCGTGCCAGAAGGTCCAGAGATACGTCGTGCAGCCGACCGAATCGGCAAAGCCCTTGTCGGAAAGGTCGTGGAGGGCGGGAACTGGCCGTTCCCTTCGCTTCAGCAAGCCGAATCCCTCATTCTCGGCCACGAGGTCCTGAGTGTGACCAGTCGAGCGAAAGCGATGTTGATTCGATTCAGCAGCGGCTACACGATGTACAGCCACAACCAACTCTACGGACGGTGGACCGTTCATCTGAAAGCCACCGACCCGCGATCCAACCGTTCTCTGCGAGCTGAATTCATGACCGACAAACACGCTGTTCGGTTGTGGTCGGCCACCGACATCGTGTTGTTGCCGACGCCCGAGGAAAACGGCCATCCTTTTCTCGCTCGCCTGGGACCTGACGTGCTCGACGAATCCATCTCCAAGGACGATTTGTTGAACCATCTCAAATCGAAGGGCATCTGGAGAAAAAAAGGGGCTACGTTGATGCTCGACCAGCGAAGTTTTGCCGGATTGGGCAACTATCTGCGCTCCGAAATCCTGCACCTAGCTGGCGTTCATCCCGACGACCGACCGTGCGACCAGGACGAAGCGACTCTTGAACGATGGGCGTCCTGCATCAAATCCGTCACCGTCCAAGCGTACGAACACGGCGGCATCACGGTCGATTTGGACACCGCCGAAGCGAGCAAGGCCCGAGGAGAACCCCGAAGAATGTGGCGCCATGCGGTGTTTTGTCGCAACGATCGCCCGTGCCTTACGTGCGGCGACCTCGTTGTTCGTGTCCGCTACGGCGGACGTCGTTTGGATTACTGTCCAACGTGTCAACCTGCTCGTCGTGGTTCATGACCAGCTTCGCAAATCGCCCTCACCGGGTGGTCGGACCTCACCGCCCGCCAACAACGTGGCTTTCACGTGCTCGTAGGTGGCGGCGTCTTTTTCCTTCTCTTCATCGGCTCGTCGTTCAACGTTTTTCATGGCAATGGCCATGCGGTGGTTTCCCGAAAACGACGGTGCGTGCCGGTTCAAGTAAGCCCAATAGAGTCGAGTCATCGGACAGGTCTTCTTGTGATGAAAACTGCATGACTTGCAATGATCACTCATGCGATTGATGTAGGCAGAGCCCGCTACGTAGGGTTTGGTCATCATGGCTGTCCCCAGGGCGAAAGTTCCCATGCCCAAGACGTTGGGTTCAACCACCCAATCGTAAGCGTCGATAAAGCCGGCGTGGAACCAATCCGTAAGCTCCCTCGGGTCAACGTCCAACAGGTTGGCCACGTTGCTCAGAACCATGAGACGGGGGATGTGATGCGTCCATCCGTCCTCCATGACGGATTCCACCGACGCATCGAGGCAGCGGAGGCCGCTGGTCTCGCCCCAATACGCCATTGGAAGCGGGTTGGACTGGTTCAGATGGTTCGGATGCTGCGAATCGTCTTCAGCAACAAATCCGGGCCAACGGGCTCCTCGGGTGGAAGGTTGACGTTCAACCGTCAGCGTGCGAAACCCGTCCGTGACCTCGTGAATGTGGCGAACGTATTCCCTCCAAATCATCTGTCGGACAAATCCTTCCACGCTGTTGATGGGAGCGTTGCTGATCAGGGCTGCGTCGATCACCTGGCTGGGCATCACGCGGTGAAGATTCACCAGCGTGGCCAAACGGGAGTGAAACAGGCCCCGACTCTTCTCGGACATGGCGTCCTCGTAAGTTCCAAAATTGGGTAAGCACGCGACGGCAAAGTCGAGAGCAGCGTCAGCATCGTGCTTGCTGGTTGCTTGAGTTGAGAGGTCAACGTCTCCGGGGTGATGGCCGTAGTGTGTTCTCACCATGGCCTCAACTTCTCGGTCGATGTCATCGATTTGATAGGTGGGCGGTTCTGGAGCCGGCGGGTCCCCTTTCCACGGGAATCGGTTTTCAGCGTCGTAGCTGTACTTGCCCCCGATGGGTTTTCCACCGTCCATCATCCACCCGGTCTCTTGGCGCACTTTTCTATAGAAAGCATCCATTCGAAACGGAGGCTCCTCTCCAACACTTGAAACAAACCATGAACGGGGCGTCAACCAGCCCGGGTGCTCGTGCACGATGAGTCGACCGTCGTCGACGAGCGCTGCAACCTCTTCCCGGAGTTCCCTTTCCGCTGCGTTGATGCAGTGGACGGGACCGATGTCTTGGCACACCGCCGACAGAACCTCGCTGTAGCCTTCGGTGGAACTGAGGTAAACCACGGGGACGCCTGCGTCCTGAAGTTCAAGGGCGAAATGGCGTTGATTGGACAACAGCACGCCCAGTTTTTGTTGATGATAGGGACGACGCTTGGCTTTCAAAGAAGACTCGATGAAGATGACACCCACCGTTCCATCGAGCGCGAGGGACGAGAGCATGCTTGCATGCAGTTGATCGTAGGCAAGCCATACCCAAGCGTCGGCATCGCTGAAGGACGTCGCCTCAAGTCGGGCTGAGAAATGTCCTTCGCCCGAACCAAGCGAACGAGCGCTCGACAACAGCGGCATCCTTGCTTCGCCCATGGCCCCGAGGCGCTCGTGGCTGGGATAAAGGGATGCTTTTCTCCGCTCAGTAGTGCACGGTGAGCTTGCGAGGCTCGAGGTCTTCCTCGATGTGTGCGCGCATGGCGGCCACCTCCATGACGGCCCCTCGCATGGTGGTAACGAACGGTATGTTGAGTTCAACAGCGAGGCGGCGCATCATGTTACCATCGCGAACCGCACCGCCCGAAACGGTGGGCACGTTGACGATGAAACTGACCTTGCCTTGGCGCATCAAGTCAAGAGCATCAGGGTGTTTTCCCTCGGCGATTCGATACACCGTGGCCACGGGAACGTCGTGCCTCCTCAAGGCGTCAGCGGTTCCACCCGTTGCGTAAAGGGTGAAGCCAAGGTTCACGAGTGCTTTTGCGACCGGGACGAGGTTTGGCTTGTCCTCGTCTCGGACCGTCAGATAGGCGCCGCCTTCGGTGGCCACGGGAACCTCTGTGGCCAAGCGGGCTTTCAGATAGGCCAAATCGGCACGCTCGTCTGAGCCGTAGACCTCGCCCGTCGACTTCATCTCTGGGCCGGGGGCTGGGTCCAAGCCTCGTAGTTTGATGAACGGGAAAACCGGTGCCTTTACGCACACCTGGCCGGATGTTCTCCGCGGGATGTGTTGGTCTTTGAGGGGTTGTCCAATCGTGATGCGAGCAGCAATTCGAGCCAAGGGCAATCCAGAAGCCTTGGCCACAAAGGGTACGGTTCGAGACGAACGTGGATTCACCTCAAGAACATAGAGATCATCGCCCTGGATAGCAAATTGGATGTTAAAGCAGCCTTGAATCTTCAGACCCAAACCGATGGTTCGGGTCTGGTCTGCAATGCGGTCAAGCATTTCGGTGGAAATGTTCTGTGCGGGTATGAAGCAGGTTGAATCACCGGAGTGGATGCCCGCTTCCTCCAAATGCTCCATGATAGCGCCGACAAGCACCTCCTCACCGTCGGAAGCAGCATCAACGTCAATTTCCGTGGCGTGCCCGAGGTATTCATCCACCAACAGCGGCTTGTCGGGTGCGAGGTAGGCCTCTCGAAGATAGCCGTCCAGTTGTTGTTGGTTGGACAGAATTTCCATGCCGCGCCCCCCCAGCACGTAGGAGGGACGGATGAGGACGGGGTACCCGATCGTCTCGACGGCTTCACGTAGATCATCGGCCGAGGTCCCCGTCGCACCGCGAGGCATTCGCAGACCTTCTCGTCGTGCAAAGGCTTCGAACCGCTCTCGATCGCTGGCCTCGTCGATGGCGTCGCACGAGGTTCCCATGATGGCCAAGTCCAACCCGCTGGAGGCCAAATCGGGAAGACGTGCCTCCAAGGGTAGGGCGAGATTGATGGCGGTTTGTCCCCCGAATTGCAGCAGGATACCGTGGGCCTGTTCTCGAAGTAAAATTTCACTTACATACTCGAGCGTGAGCGGGTCAAAATACAAACGATCGGACGTATCGAAGTCGGTGGAAACGGTTTCGGGGTTGTTGTTGATGAGAATCGCGTCTTTGCCGGATTCCCGGATGGCTTTCACGGCGTGAACGCAACCGTAGTCAAACTCAATGCCTTGGCCAATGCGAATCGGCCCGCTACCGATGGCGACCAGCCGTTCTTTGGTTCGCTTGTCCATGTCCGGTAGCCGGTCGATACCGGAAGCCCCATGGGGTTCGTAGGTCGAATAGTAGTAGGGTGTTTTCGCCGCAAATTCAGCCGCACACGAGTCCACCATCCGATACACAGGGTGCAATTCCACATGGTGTCGACGCTGCATGACGGCGCGCTCGTCTTGACCCGGCGCCAGAGATTTGAGACCCTCAGGGGGAAAACCCGCAAGAGCGTCGGCAATGTGAGCGTCACTGAACCCGTGGCTCTTCCACAATCGCAACTCCTCTTCCGTAAGTTCAGCAGGGGAAACGCCTCGCTGCACAATGCTTCGTTCCATCTGCGCCAATCGCTCAAACCCGTAGAGAAACCAGCGGGTGATTCGAGTTATTTCATGGACCTTTTCCACGCTCCATTCCCGACGAAAAGCCTCCAATAAAGCGCCCATTCGGCGATCGGTTGCGATGGCCAACCAATCGACCAAGACGGCGTCGGGAAGGGCCTCGTGCGCTCGTTGAGACATGCCCTCGCCTTCCGATTCATCGGCCCGAGTCAGCGGACGAGGGTGCGCACACCCTTGCTCAAGCGAAGCCCAAGCCTTCAGGAAGGCTTCCTCGAAATTTCGTCCAATGGCCATGACCTCGCCGGTTGATTTCATCGATGTACCCAAGGTGCGATCGGCTGTTCTGAACTTGTCAAAGGGCCATCGTGGAATCTTGACCACGCAGTAGTCCAAGGTGGGCTCAAACGCTGCTGTCGTGCCTTCACCGGTGATTGGGTTGGGCAGTTCGTCAAGGGTGTAACCCACGGCAATTTTTGCCGCCATGCGAGCGATGGGGTAACCCGTCGCCTTTGAGGCGAGAGCGCTGGAGCGAGACACACGAGGGTTCACTTCAATGACCCGTATCTCACCGGTGAACTGATTGAATGCAAACTGGACGTTGCACCCGCCTTTGATGTTCAACGCACGAATCAACGCGAGGGCTTGGTTGCGAAGACGCTGATGGTCGGCGTCGCTGAAGGATTGGAGGGGAGCGACGACGGTTGATTCGCCCGTGTGAACGCCCATGGGGTCGATGTTTTCCATCGTGCAAACAATGGTGGCGTTGTCGGCTTCGTCTCGCATCACCTCGTACTCAAGCTCTTGCCAACCAAGAATGGACTCTTCGATGAGCACTTGAGAAATCCGAGAGTTGCGAAGGCCCAACTGCGAGATTTCAACCAGTTCTCCCATGTCCCGGGCCGTCCCCCCACCAAGGCCTCCAAGGGTGAACGCAGGTCGAATCAGAATGGGCCAGCTGCCGATCAGTTCTGCGGCTGCAATGACCTCATCGATTGAATTGCACGCCACGGCCTGACTGATGGGCAGATTGATCGATTCGCAAACCTGATTGAACAATTCTCGGTCCTCAGCCTTGTCGATGGCGTCCAGGTCCGACCCAATGAGTTCCACCTCGAGCCGTTTCAGCGTCCCGTTGTGCGAGAGTTCGCTTGCGATGTTGAGGGCGGTTTGCCCGCCCATGCCGGCAAGCAATGCGCACGGCCGCTCCTTTTCGAGGATTTTTGCAATGGTTTCGGGCAACAACGGCTCGATGTAGACGACATCGGCCATCTCGGGGTCGTTCTGAATGGTGGCCGGGTTCGAATTGACGAGAATGACCTTGTAGCCGTCTTCGCGAAGCGCCCTGACCGCTTGAGAACCCGAAAAATCGAATTCTGCGGCCTGACCGATCTTGATCGGTCCGCTGCCAAGAACCATGATGCTCTCGAGGTCGTCACGACGCGGCATCAATTCTCGCCTCCCAAATGGGCGTCCACCATGGCTCGGAATCGAAGGAAAAGTGGGGCCGCATCGTGGGGGCCAGGGCACGCTTCAGGGTGAAATTGAACGGTAAAGCACGGTTTACCGATGACGTCCAACCCCTCCACGGTCCCGTCGTTGGCGTTCACGTAGCGGACCTCCACCTCCGAGCCGTGCTGGTTGGACATGGGGGGCGACGCAGCCCCCGTTGGATGTGCTGCCAACATACCGTCGCTGGGATGAGCGACGGCAAAGCCGTGGTTTTGACTGGTGATGGCCACCGTTTTCTGTTGCAGGTCCACCACGGGCTGATTCGCCCCTCGATGGCCGTAGCGCATTTTGTAGGTTTGCAACCCTGAGGCCAACCCCAACAGCTGATGGCCGAGGCAGATGCCCATCACGGGAAGCCCGTCCTGCACGGCGCGAGCGAGCGTGTTTCGGGCTGAGGTGGCTTTGCCGGGGTGCGCAGGGTCGCCCGGACCGTTACTGCAAAACAATGCGTCGATGGCGTGGTCCTTTACCAGACGTCCATAGTCCATGTCCGGCGGGCACCAAACCACGTCAAAAACCATGCAAAGATGACGCAGGATGTTGTACTTCACGCCGCAATCGAGCACGCCCAACCGCGGTTTACGGGCTCCGAGTTCGTCCAGCGATCCCGGATTCAGCTCGATCGGTTTGTCGATGGAAACCTCGTCCACCAAATCCTCGAGTTCGGGAGAGGTGAGGTTTTTCAGTTGCTTTTTCATGTCGCCTTCTCGCTCGACAGGTCCAAAGACGCACAGCACCGTTCCGAGCTCGCGCACCCGCTTGGTGATGGCTCGTGTGTCAATCTTGTGAATGCCCGGAACGCCGTGAAGTCGAAGGAACTCATCCACCGTTCCGGCTGAATGTCGATGGTCGGGTTGATGCATCGCATGGCGAACAACGACCCCCTTGGGCCACACGTTGGCGGATTCAGAAGCGCCGATGTGGACGCCGTAATTCCCGATGAGTGGATAGGTGAAAGTCAGGACTTGACCCGCAAAGGACGGGTCGGTGAGCGACTCTTGATACCCCATCATACCGGTGGTGAAGACAAGTTCGCCCGAACCAATGGCCTGAGCCCCAAACAATTCCCCCGGGTAGCGACCACCGTCAGCGGTCAAAAGCACGCCTGCTCCGGAAGCAGGGGGCGGTAAAGCCGCCTTGTCGGCCAGTCCGTCTGCGGCGTCTTCGATGTTCAGGGGGGACGGATTGTAAAGGCGATGCGTGGCCGGGAGAGAGCGCGTGTTCGCGATGCCACCCCCCAACATTGAATATTGTCGGAAAAGACCCCCCATAATGCTTGGGTGCGTCTTTCCTTGGGGCGGGGGGGAGGTAAAACCGTACACTTTCGTGGAAACCACTTCACAGGCGTCCGAGTCGGTTATTGGTCACCTTCCATTTCTCGGTCCTTGTCAACCACCGACTTTCCACGTGCGGATGGTTCGATGACCAGTCGCGCACCGGGGAAATGGCGCTCGGTACCGCCTTGGCCGAACCAGCCCTCCATGAACAGGGCAAGCGCTGCGACCTCCGAATGCGGCTGGTTGCCCACAGCGACGTTGTATTGAGCGTGTTGGAAGACGTCGCCGGGCACCTTTGCGCCCCCAACCACCACCACAACGGGTCGGTCCCGGCGAATCCTCGGTAGGACCTCGCGATACGGTTCACCGTACATGGTGAGATGGATGGCGACACCCGGTTCCCCGTCCCCTGCATCGTTTTGGGTGAAACGCTTGAGCCAACCCACGGCTCCCGAAACGTGTTCGCAACGCATCTCTCCACCGAAACGTTCGTTCACCGACGCCACGTTCGCAAAGAGTTCGGGATCTTCGTCACCTGCCAGCAGAAAGTTTGTGGCGCCAAGGGCTCGTGAAACCAGGGCCAGGTGCGTGGTGATGCGCGGGTCTCGACCTTTTCGATAACCGAGCCTCAGCACGTTGAACGGTGCGCTGCTCATGGGTTGGCCACCGACCTCGTCTTCAAGAGGATAGCGTTCAATCGTTGACCTCGGCCACCATCGGACGGTGTTGAGGTTCATTGCGAGAAGAAAAATCGTACTCGTTGGAGTCCAAGAAACGAATCAACCACTTGAGCAGAAGAGCGTTGACGATGAGGTTTGACCCGTACGTCGTACCCCCCCAGAGAAGGCCCAACCGGGCCGACCGCCAGAGACCGGTCTGAACGTCGAGGTCAACACTGCTCACAAACAGCGCACCAACAAAGGGTTCGGCCACGTACAGCCCTGCCAAAATCAGCATGCCCCCGGCGGCTGTCGAAGGTAAGATCTTCCCCATGTCTCGGCTGAATTCCGTCAGCAGTGCAGAAAACAAGGAGAGAACCATGACCGCAAGTGCTGCTTCTTCAAAGTTCAGAGAAAAGAACACGGAAACGCCGTTTTCCAACGCGTCGTTGTTGCCCCCGATGAACAACCACCACACCACCACCATGAGCGTGATGAGCATCCCCCCGTTCTTGGAGTCCTTCGCAGCCATGTCGTAGACGTGTTGCTGATTGCGTGGTTTTAATCGTTTGAGGATTCGCTCAGCAAACTCCCAGTCTTGGGGAAGCTCACTCTCTGCTTCAGTCAACGGGGACTCCGTGGAGAGGTCATCAACAATGGATGCACCTGCCTCGGACATGGACACCCCTTCCTCGTAACAACTTATCAAACCTGCCGAACTCGGGTGGTTCATGGCCTCGGACTTTCGCCCGTCCACGGACCGCCGAAGCCGCATAATTGGTCAACTTCGGTACGCATCTCGCCCCAGAATCATGGGGATTCTCAACACAACCGACGATTCGTTCTACGCAGGCAGCAGATCGATGGACGAGGAAGCCACTCAGCGCGGTGCCGCGATGGTTGATGCGGGTGCGAGTTGGGTGGACATCGGTGGAGAATCGACGCGCCCTGGGGCAGCCCCGGTCAGCGTTGAAACCGAGTTGAGGCGAGTGCTGCCCGTGATTCAAGGCCTGCGTGATGCGCGACCGGACGCCTTGATCTCCATCGACACACGACACGCCCAAGTGGCTGAGGCTGCCATTGAGGCGGGTGCCGACATGGTGAACGATGTATCGGGGTTGCGCGACCCTGCGATGATGGAACTCGTGCTGCGCACAGGTTGCGCTGTGTGCATCATGCACATGCAGGGCGAACCCAAAACAATGCAGCTGGAACCGCAGTACTCCGACGTGGTGGACGAGGTGGCGGCCATTCTCTCTAAAACCAAACAGAAGCTCATCGAGCAAGGTCACCCTCCCGAACTCATCGTCATCGACCCGGGAATCGGGTTTGGCAAGACGCACGAGCACAACCTTGAGTTGCTCGCCGCTGGACGTCGTCTCCTGCAGAGCGATGGCCCAGTGCTGTGGGGCGTTTCCAGAAAGAGCGTTGTGGGCCACCTAACAGGTCATGCAGACCCTGCAGACCGACTTCCTGGGACCCTCGGCTTGGCGGCCGTTGCCCACAGGATGCACATCGACCTTCTTCGAGTCCACGACGTGCAAGCGCACGTTGACCTGTTCAACGCCATGAGCGTTTCATCAACTCAACCCGAGAACGTTGAGTAAAATGAACGGCGTGGCCCACGCACCAACCATGGAACCCACGTTGGTCAGTGCCGTCACAAAGAGCACCTTTCCTGCTGGGTTGGACCACATCGTGGAAATTTCCTCAAGTTTCAGGAAACTTTGCAGGTCTTCGGCGGTTGGCTCAGCCAGTCTGAGTTGGACATAACCTGCAAACCAGCCCGCAGCCAACGCCGGGTTCAGGGACGTAATGGGTGAGGCCAAGGCAGCGGTCAGCACTGCGAGCGGATGACCTCTGGCGAGAAGACAAGCCAGGGCTGCAAAAACAGCGTTTGACGCCGTCCACACGGTGAAGAACNTGACCCAATCGATGTCGCGACCGGTTGAGAAGACCGCAGCCAGNACGCCGATCATCAACAAAGGGAACGCCCACGGGAGNGTNCGTCGGACCANCGAAGGGGACGGGAGTTCGTCNANATGNTCATGTTCTATAGAACTCATGCNTNCGGANAGTTTGGATGAAACACCGTTGAGATGACCTGCGCCCAGAACAGCCAAAACCCGTCGTTCTTCGCCGAGGCCTGAGATTTTTGAGGCGATGTACGTGTCTCGCTCGTCGATGAGAACTTCGCCTGCACCCGGTGAGAAACCCTTGAGCTCCTCCATCATTGACGACAGAAGATCGCTGTCCTGCAGGAGTTCGTTCACGTCGAGGTCTTCCTCATCCTCCTCGTCCAACAGAGAGGTCAGAAGACGCCATTTTTCTCCGAACTTCATTCGCTTCCACGCTCGGCGGAGTGTGGTCTGTATGTCCCGGTCAACCAAGGCCACCTCGCAACCCACCTCCTTTGCTGCTTCGACCGCTGCCAGAAGTTCAGCACCGGGTTGTTGACCTTCATTGATGCCCAATTTTCGCTGTTCTGCGGACAGCATGGACTGCATCAGAACCATGGGGGCTTTGCCTTCTTTGATGACCTTTAGGAGGCCTTCCTTGTCCAAACGACGGTCGCTGATGAGGGCTTCGTATCGACTTTTGCAGAGTTCAACCGCAACGATGTCTGGCTGATATTCCGCAATTTGTTGGCGGACGGCTTCCACCGAAGACGTGGCGATGTGAGCGGTCCCGAGCAAACGGAGGTTTTCACGGACGTCAACCACCGGGGCATCGGACATCACGACACCTCAAATCGGCCTCAATCACGCCTGAGCGTGCTCAGAAGGAAATCTGGACGTTCTCTCGAGCAACGCCTTCAACCGACCAAAGCTCGCGACGGACGCTGCCCTTGATACCTGCAACGATGTTGGAGGGGATCATCTGAATGGCTTTGTTGAAATTGGTTGATGCAGCGTTGTAGAACTCTCTGCGATCGGCGATTTGGTTCTCAAGCGAAACGAGTTGGTTCTGAAGGTTGAGGAAGTTCGTGTTCGCTTTGAGGTCGGGGTATTGCTCGGCAACCATGTTGATGCGGGGCAGCATACCGGCGAGCATGCCCTCAGCAGCTGCAACACCGGCAACATCGCCGGAGGCAAGGCACCCAGCAGCGGTTTGGCGAGCTTGAGCGAATTGATCAAAAATGCCCGCTTCGTGTTCGGCGTAGCCTTTGACGATGCTGACCATGTTTGGGATCATGTCGTAGCGTTGGTTAAGCAACACGTCGATGTTGTTCCAGGCGTTCTGAGCGTTTTCGTCAAGATTGATGAGACGGTTCCATGTTGAGAAGAACCAAACGACGAGAATCAGAAGGAGGACTGCTGCGACGGCGATGATAACAATCGTGGATGTTTCCATGGTTGCGCTATCGTTCTGCCCCTAATGAAACCTTCTCACATCGTTTTGATTCCCATGAGGCAACATCATGAACGGGCGAGGCCACCACACAACCAATTCGGGTCCGGTGGAGCGGTTGAAACATGCTTGAAGCGATTGCAATGCTGAGCGGTGTGTTCCTCGTCGCTTTCATGTTTGCACCAATCGGCATGGGAGGCGGCATGCTGTTCGTGCCGCTGTTGCACTACCTGGCGGGCTGGCCCATCGATGGAACCCTGCTCGCTGTATCGTTGTCGCTGACCTGGGCCGTGAGCGTCGGCAGCGGACTGCGACACCGCAGAGAAGGCCACCACCACCCCGAAGCGACCGCATCGGTGCTCTACGGGGCCGTTCTTGGCGCACTGATCGGGGTTGGCATCGTCAACGCACTGGAGGATGGGCTCGACACGGCGTTCAAACTTCTCTCGATCGTTATGTTGATTTGGGCCTTGGTCCGGACGTGGAATGGACAACGCGATTCGAGCAGTGAAGAAAGCAACGATGAGAACACACAGCAATCGATTCAGCACGTCTCGCTTCGCATAGGCGGAGGCATTGGAGGCGCTCTTTCTTCGGTGTTGGGAATCGGAGCAGGGGTCATCTACGTCCCCGTGCTGCAACAACAAGCAGGACTCGGTCCACGAATGGCGGTCGGATCCAGTTTGTCCATCATGATGGTGGTGGTGCCGGTGGCCATCCTTGCTCTACTGACAACGGACCCACGTGGCTTGTTCGGTGGACTCGCTGAGGTCCCATGGTGGGTTGTGTTCCTACCGGTCTCGGCCTATGCAGGTGCCACAGCAGGAGCAACGTTTGGTCTTGAGAACATCAGCAAGGAGAACATCATGAACATCTTCATGCTGATGGTAGCCGTTGTGCTGGTTCGCTATGCACTTGACGTGGCATCCATCATGATGTGATGGATTCAATGACCATGGCGATGCCTTGGCCGCCACCGATGCACGCCGTGGCGACACCGTATCGGCCTCCGCATCGGTGGAGTTCATGTGCGAGCGTCAGCACCAACCGTGTGCCCGTGGCTGCCAACGGATGACCCAGACCAACAGCTCCCCCGTTCACGTTGACCTTCTCAACGTCGAGGTCGAGGTCCTTGATGCAGGCGACGGCTTGGCCGGCGAACGCTTCGTTGATCTCCCAGCGGTCAATATCGTCAACCGTCAAGCCCGCTCGTTCCAGAGCCTGACGAGAGGACGGCACGGGTCCGTAGGCCATGATGGCGGGCTCGAGGCCCACGATGCCCCAAGCGACGATGCGAGCCAGTGGCGCATCGCCGTCGGCTTCGGCCTGGCTGGCCGACTTGATGACAACTGCTGCAGCACCGTCAACAACACCCGAGGCGTTGCCGGCGGTCACGAAGGATTCGGGGCCGAACGCAGTGGGAAGGCCGGCGAGGGATTCCTGCGTCGTTCCTCGGACCACGTGGTCCTCGTCCTTGTGGGTCAGCACCGTTTCACCGCGCCGAGATTTGATGGACACCGGGACGATTTCTTGCTCAAACACATCGTTCTCAATGGAGGTCGTGGTGCGAGCGTGGGAGAGGGCAGCGAACGCATCGATCTCCTCCCTTGTAATCCCCTTACGGCGGCACAACTCGTCCGAGGTTTGCGCCATGAACAAGCCACAGGTCATGTCCTGAAGGTTGGTCATCATGTAATCCTCCACTTTTGGAGAGCGACCCAGTCGCCAACCATCACGAGCGCCACGAAGGATGTGAGGCGCTTGGGAAAGGTTCTCCATGCCACCTGAAACCACGGTTTTGGCTTCGCCGAGCATGATCATCTGGGCCCCGGAAACGATGGATTGAATGCCCGAACCGCAAATTCGAGAGAGGGTCAGCATGGGGACCTCCTGAGGCACGCCGGCGTTGAGGCCAGCATGGCGAGCGCCGTAGATGGATTGTGAACAGGTTTGGAGAGCGTACCCCATGACCACATGGTCCACGGTTTCGGCGGGCGTCCCGGTTTTTTCAAGCGCCCCTCGGATGGCCGCAGCCCCGAGTTCTTGCGCACTCACGGTCTTCAACGCCCCACCGGCTTTGCCGTCACCTCGCTTGCCGCCAACCCATTCGCAAAACGGTGTGCGAGCACCGCCGACAATGACCACGTCTTCACTCATGGTTGACCGATTCCAACGAGGGGTATGAACATCACCCCTGAACGGGTTCGTTCAAGTGAGCGCTAACCGAACAATTTGCTGTCGTCCAACCCGTTGTTGGACACCATCAGGGGTATGGCAACCATCAAGCCGCACATCGCATTGCAGAACACGACCAGGACCATGCCAATGCCTTGCACGAGGCCGCCGCCAACCTGTTGCAGGGCATCGTATTCCTCTTGAGTGATTTGCTCATCCTCCAACAACTGGTCGTAATCAACGATGATGCTGAGTTGCGCAGCACCCACCACAGCGCCCATCACGAGAACGAGGAAAAGAAGCATGACGCCTCTGCGCTGGTAATTCACCATCATGACGCCGCCAACAACGATGGCCACGCCCAGAAGGATGTTCACGGCGTCAAGGGCAACGAGGGTGGCGTTGCCAAACGAGAGCGAGCCGAGCATGTTGAGTCCGTTGCTCAAAACACCAAACAAAACACCCCAAATGATGACGAAGATGCCGATCACTTTTGCAGCCCCCGATGGAGGTTGGAGGTACACGAGTTGGCCGCTTGGCATCTCGGTCGTCCCCGTCAGCACGGGACCTTGATTCATGGGTGCGAAACCGTCGGTGATCGAGATGGTTTGGGGCGGTGATATCACCGTTTCTTCGGTTTTTGGTTGTTGTTCATCGGGAACATCGCTGGACGGCGCATCTGCTTCCATGGTTTTTCCTTCCTTCGATGCCTCTTCATAGTTTCTCGTTTTTGAGGGAAGGGTCGTGTTCTTGAAGCAGGAACGCTTGGTTTGACCCGAGGGGGACAGATGAACATCTTGGTCGTGTACAAGAAAAATTTCGAAGAAGTCCACGATGAAGGCCTGATGTCCCTCAAAGCAATTCTCCAGCGGGTTGCGGCCAATGAACACCACGTCGATTACAAACCCCGTGAGCACGTTCGCAGAGCGGATTTCATCGCTCGGGATTTGGTGATCGTGTTTGGCGGCGATGGAACCCTGACCTCTCTCTCGCACAACATCGATCCGGCCACGCCCGTGATGGGGGTGAATTCTCATCCGCGAACCAACGACCCGCACGGAAGTTATGGATT
Organism: Methanobacteriota archaeon; assembly: GCA_002722695.1. Lineage (GTDB taxonomy): Archaea > Thermoplasmatota > Poseidoniia > Poseidoniales > Poseidoniaceae > Poseidonia. The sequence continues at coordinate 810 of PBMS01000014.1, read as the reverse complement.
TTACATGGATTCCTCCATCAGCACCTTTGAGGACGATGTCAACACCGTGTTTGCGGGAAAAGCCATCGTCAACGAGCTACCCCGACTTCAAGCGCTCATCGAAACGACCTCGGGTAACCGATTCACGACCGACCCTGCCATGAACGACCTGCTCATCGCCAACACGCACCAGTATGCACCCAGCAAGTACCATCTTCGCCGGGGTAACAACCAGGCCAGCCAGCAGAGCAGTGGTTTGTTGTTTTCCACATGGTTCGGCCAGGGTGCCTGGTTGCGCAACGCCATGAGCCACGATGAATTTGGAGCCTTGATGGAGCAAACAACCACCGCGCGAACCGACCAGCATTATTTCGTTCTCGCTCGCGACCTGTCGCCCGAGCAGCGTGCCGAGGCGCCCTGGGCGTGGATGGATTGGACCGACGCGGAGACGACCATCACATCGGACATGCATCGTGGCTACGTGGTGCCCGATGGATGGGACGAGGTCCACTTCAATCGCGGCGCAACCATAACGGTCAGCGCTGATGCGCAAACATTGAAACTCCTCACGTTCAGAACCACGATTGAGGAAAAACTCAGCGCAGCCTTTCAGTGAAGATCCCGAAGAAGCGCACAGGCGTTCCATTCGGTGTAAAAAGTAAACTTCTATGTGGATAAAAAAGGGTTGGAGACTGGGGTCGCAAGCGACCCCAGCCTCCGGTTTCTTAGGAGGTGATCCATCTGCAGGTTCCCCTACAGATACCTTGTTACGACTTAACCCTCCTTGTCGAAGGCAGGCTCGAATACGCCATAAAGCGCAGCCTCACCCAC
>PBMS01000013.1 GCA_002722695.1 Methanobacteriota archaeon | reverse complement strand
ATGGGCAATCTTACTCGTGGATGTTATCGCCATCGTCATCGTCGTGCTGTTTCTCAAGTCGAAGATTCAACACAAAATCAAGGAAGTTGAGGCGCGTCAGGCCCACGAGCGTTTGCAGAGAAAGCGAGCAACAGGCAGCCAAGAAGAAGAAAAACCTCGTTCCTGAGAGTCACCGTTCTCAGTGGCCCGATGCTTCAAGAACCCTTGACGCTCGTTGAGCACCATGTCAGCGGGTCATCAAACGACGACCGGCCCGCTTCCCATCGGACAATTCGCTCAGCTCGTCCAGCAAACCGTGAAGAACGACCCTCTCTTTCAACACCAAGCGTTGCAGGGTGAAGTTTCGTCGTGGAGCGTTCACAACGGCAACATCTACTTCACACTGCGAGACGATGACGGTCAGATGGACTGCGTTGTGTGGCGCAACGCTCGATTGACCGTGAATCCGTCGATCACCGTCGGAAGCGAGGTTGTCATCATCGGGAGCGTTGACGTGTGGCCCAAACGGGGTCGCTTGCAAATCGTGGTGGCTCGAATCCAACCCGTGCAGACACTCGGGGCCATGGAGGAGGCCAAACGCCAGCTCATCGATGTGCTCCGAGCGGAGGGTTCCCTGGACATCCCCTCCCGACGCTTGCCCGCCCTCCCAAAGCACGTGGCCATCGTCACCGGAGCGGATTCTGCGGCGCTTTCCGACATGCGCAGGTTGATCGCCGACCGCTGGCCGGGCATGCGCACAACGGTCATCGAAGTCTTGGTCCAGGGCGAACACGCAGCACGCGAAATCGTGCGTGGCTTGGCCGTCACTCGGGCCCTTGCGCGCCCGGACGTCGCACACCGACTCGGTCTACCCCCCGTGGACGCCGTCGTCGTGGGGCGGGGCGGTGGCTCTCCTGAGGACCTCTGGGCGTTCAACCTCGAGCCCGTTGCGCGGGCGATTCTGGCGAGCACCGTCCCGATCGTTTCGGCGGTGGGCCACGAACAAGACCACCTTGTTTCAGACCTTGTCGCCGATGTACGCGCCTCCACTCCGTCCAACGCCATCGAACGACTGGTTCCCGAGCGAAACGGCGTTGTTCAGTTCCTGGACGAACTCGACGGGCGCATCGATGGAGCAATGCACCGGCGACTCCACGAATTGCGGCAACACCTTACGCTTCTTTCCAACCAACTTCGAAACGCACCTGGAAAGGGAATCTACGCCGCAAAGGAACGCCTGAATCGACTCGGCAACCAACTTCTACGGAGCATGGACACCACGATAGCAAAACGTCACCAACGCTTGGCTCATATCCAAGCCACGCTTCAAGCAGCTCACCCAAAGCGCGTCTTAGAACGAGGCTATTCCATGGTGCAGGACGAACAAGGCGGCGTTGTGTCCAGCGTCACCGGCCTCACTCAAGGGCAAACCATCCAACTTCGATTCGCCGACGGCCAAGCGGCCGCCGACGTGCACACATTGAACCCCATGGAGGACGAAGAATGACCGAAGAAACGATGACCTACGATGAAGCCTTACGACGACTGGAAGAGTTGGTTACCCAGCTCGAGCGAGGAGGCAGGAACCTTGAGGAAACCCTGGCGATGTTTGAAGAGGGAACGGCCCTGCTCAAGCGTTGTCAAAACGAACTTGGCGAAGTGGAGGGGCGGTTGGCCGAGTTGCGACTCGACGAGGCCGAAGCCTTGGTGAAGGACGACCATTGAGGTAACACCATGGGACGCAAGCTCGTCGCACTCCAGCGTCGTGTAGCTCGCGTGCTGGCCTCGTGGAACGACCCGCACGACACTCGGCCCTACCCTGAATTGGAGATTGTCCGAAACGTGGACATCGCTGAGGACGGCGAAGTCAACCTGACGGTGAAGCCCGCTCGTCCGCACTGTCCGTGCTGTCTGCTGGATTTGGATGCGCTTCGCAAGCGTCTACTGGACGTCAAAGGCGTGACCTTTGTCCACATCCATGTGGTGGACATACCCGCAGCGCCTCGCTGGACTCGAGCCGTCAACCGTTGACGTTGGCATGATGTCGACGCAGCACGAAATAAGCGGGCACCGACCAACCAAGAACGGAACCTAGCCAGGCCACCAATGAACCGAACACCACGCCGTGTGCAGGCAGGGACCACATGGCGAGGTTCGCGTACACAGCCACGCTGGCTCCACCCAGCATCATCGGACCGGCGGCGCCCCGCGGAACGGTCGGCCCCTGAGCCAACCACAACGCCACCATGCTCGTCAAGAAAATCGCTGGAAAAACGCTTGCAAGACCGGCCAGAAGTGGATAACCCAGGCCGGCCAACCACACGGCGATGCCAATGGCAACAGCGGCCATCGTGCCTCGTGCGACCAGCACGCTCTTGGAGACCGAATTCGTGCCTTTCGGGGCGGGAGACGGACGCCGATTAAATGCAACGGCTGTGATGAACAGTGGGATGAAACCGGCGAGAGCGAGTTCACGATCGCTCAGGTTGGATGACACCACGCCGTTCACGACCAACAGCACCAGAGTGCCCAAGAGACCCCAAACCGCCAGAGCCCCCAACGAGGTCCACAGGAGTGGACGGGAGGCGTTGCTGAACCATCGGGGCAGGACGAGCCACGCACCGAGGAAAAGAGCGTTGAGCACCATGCCCAACGGCACGATGGCCATGCTGGCCAGCAGGGCGTCTTCACCCCCTGCGAGATACATTCCGGCGGCGGCGGGCACGATGGTGGACGGTGCCGTTCCCAACAGGCCACCCACCAAGCCCCCCCATTTCTCAATGGCAACCGTAACGGCCGTGGCGACCACGCCCGCCATCAAGGCGGACAACAGAATGGAACCGAAGGCCACGCTCAACCCTCCGTGCTGTTCAGGGCACGCTCCAAGCGACCGAGGTTGCCCCCCGACCACTGGTCGACAGGTTCGCCCTGGACGTAGAGCACGTTGAAAGGAACGAAATCGATGTGTTCGGCCCACGGGTTCAGCGCACGGAACGCCTCCCCTTCGGGTGCGCGAAGATTGAGCGTCAGGACCTCGAGCGGGCGAGGCGGCGTCCACGAGGCCAATCGAGCGTAGAGCGCTTGACAGTCATCGCACGTGGGCCTGCCAAGGATCAGCAGCGTGGGCCGCTCCATACCCAACCTGCGTTGGACATCGATCAAGACCTGTGGGGGGTCCATTCCATCACTCCGGGGCGTAGGATTGGCTGTCGATGATGTCCTGGAGTTCAATCACTTTGGCACCTCGACCGCTGGCGTGTTGAGCCGCACGCGTCAGGCGAGAACGAACCCACCCAAGCGTCATCATGCCGCGCATGGCGTTGATGGATTCAATGAAATGAACCGGATTGCTTCCGAGTTGAGCGTGCGTTCGAATGTCTTCTTCAAGGTCCTCGAGCACGTCAGCATACAGATCGAGAAGCTCATCCAACGCGTCCTTGGTCACACCCATACGGGCGATGCTCTTGGCCATGGACAGCAACCCCGTTTTCGTAATGAGCCCCCCGGCTTGGCCGGCAACGAACTCGTCCGATGCGCTGACGTCGGGTTGCGCGCCAGCGTCTTCTCCACCGTCCTCGGGCTTCATGTTCACCAACGCACGATCGAGGTGTCGAGGTTTGATGGTTGAAACGCGATCTCGCTCCGCCGCCTCGGCTGCATGACGCAGCAACTGAGCGAGATGAGATTCCAAGTGGTCAATGCCGGCTTGGACCGCAGCCGAACCGACCGAGTCCAGGTTGCTGATGCGATCGATCATCAGTTCTCGGGTTCGATTGTAGTTCAATCGACTCCGCTGAGGGTCGTCAAGCGTCTTCCGCTCGGGGTCTTGCGTGAGCGTTTCCTCCTCCATCTGAGGAACGAGTCGATCGAGTTCTTCGCACAACAGGACCACAAGGCGGTCTTTCACATCACCCGAGAGGCGCATCGTGGTAAAATACGAGGAAACCGCCGAAATGTGGCTGCTGGAGTAAGGCTTGGCGACCATGGTTTTCGGTGGTGATTGCGCCCAATTTGAATGATGTGGTGCAATTCCTTGGGTCATTCAGTCAGTCCGTCGTCCCGCCCCATGACCTGGCCGAATTCCCATGCATGAAGACACTCATGACCACCCAGAAAACCCCCCGCTTCACGGGACGGACCGATGAACGAGGCGGCACAAATGGAGCAGAAAACGTGGACCACGAGTTCGTTGAGATACGTTCCGTTGGAAGTCACTCGCTTGACAATGCGTTTACCCACGTCGTCTTCGTCCCAATCTTCGGTCTTTTCGCAGACCAGTTCGTTGTTTTGACCTTGACTCATGCGTCCCACTCCATCACCCACGGAAGGGCGCCATCGGCGGTGATGGGGCGCATGCCATCCTCATCCCGAACCCACGTGTCCTCGCTGCCCACACTGCCTTCGGGGTACACAACCTTTGGCTCGATGGCCATGGTGCCTCCAACGGGCAAGGGACGATCAAAGCCGGCTGCGACGACCGGTGATTCATCGAGTTGCAAACCAACGGAGTGGCCGAGGAAACGGCTCTGGTCGGGCTTGGTTCCCATCAAGTGGTCCTCGTAGCCCAACTCAACGGCCAGAGCATGGCCTTGATGCCACGCTTGACTGCAGTGCAGGCCTTGGTCGAGCACGTCGACAACCTCTTCCTTCACGGCGATCATGTCGTCGATTCGCTGGTGCCATGCATCGCTGAGCCGGCCTGAAACGAAGATACGGGTGGCGTCCACCATGTAGCCACGATGGGCGTGAACCAAATCGACGAGGACCGGATCGCCGGCTTTGACCCGACTGAACCCCGACCCCATGCCGCTCAGCGGGTGTGGACCCGTCCCCCCGATGGCTGAATCAAAAAACGACGGAACTCCCCCGGCGCGCCCGGCCACGATGACACCTCGATCGCACTGCAATGGATAACGCCGCATCTGGACGGTCCCTCCAAAGCCCTCGCTTCGACTCACGGCTTCAGCGGCGGCAACCATGTCGAGTTCACTCATCCCTTCACCTCCCACGGCCTGAACCGCTTCGAACATCCGCATCTGAACCGACGCACCGACGTCCATCTGTTCAAGTTCCCAATCGGACTTGACCTCACGCTGCCGGTGGACGATGGGCGTGAGGTCAGCGCAGGTCCCCAAGGAAGAGAGGGCCGCGGAAAATCGAGCCGTGAACGTGCCGGGGGCCTCGCCAAACTGAAGCGCTGGTGCCTCGCTTACGCCCTTGTTGCGAAGGTGGTCGGCGAACGTTGAAAGTCGAGGGAAGGGCTCGATAAGATGGGGTGCGTCGTCCTCACCGGCTTCCCAAACGGCTCGCTTGAACGAGCGGCGAACGAAAGCGACAGGGCCGTCCCCGCCACCGTCAAGGCTTCCACCCGATCCTTTGGCCGGTACGAACAGCGACCCGTCTTGACGGCCTCCTGCGTAGTAGTACAGGTCCACAGGGTGTTGAATCAGCCCTCCGGGCAAACCCGCTTCAGCCAGCATCTCGGCCAGTCTGTGTTGTCGAGCCTCCAATTCAGAGACGGGTACACGCCAGTCTGCACCGTCGGGGCCAACAATGTCCGAAGGAGACCATGAAGTCATGTCCGGGGGTGAGCGGCGCTCGTTCAAAATCCAATCGGCGAACCGTGTCCTAGAGCTCCAACTCTTTGAGGGATGGAGCACGGGTGGAAGCCAGTCGGTCTTCTGCGATGGCGCAATAGTCAGCCGACAGGTCCACGCCCACGTAACGGCGGCCGTGCATCTTAGCTGCGACACACGTGGTGCCTGAGCCGTTGAACGGGTCAAGGACGACATCGCCGGTGAAGGTGTACATCTCGATGCACCGCTTGGGCAACTCCACGGGGAACGGGGCCGGATGGTTGACCCGAGAAGCTCGCTCGGTTGCAAAAGACCAGATGGATTTCGTATGCTTGATGAAATCGTCTCGGGGGATCGTGTCCAAACGCCCTTCCTCTCGCTCGTTTTTGCTGCGAGGAAGCTTGTAATCGCCCTTGGAAAAGACCAGCAGGTATTCGTGGACGTCCCGAAGGCACGGGTTGGAGGCGGATTGGAACGAACCCCAAGCGCACGACGAGCCAGCACTGGCCGATTTGTCCCAAATGATTTCACCACGCATCAGGAAGCCAATTTCGTGCATGATGATGTTGATGTGCGATGAAAGCGGTATGTACGGTTTACGCCCGAGGTTGGCCACGTTGATGACCATTCGACCGCCCGGGGTCATGACCCGATAGCACTCAGCGAAAACCTCGTGGAGCAGCGTGAGGTATTCCTTCAGTGAAAGGTCCTCGTCGTAATCCTTTGATGCATTGTAGGGCGGCGACGTCACCACCAAATGCACGCAATTGTCCGGCAGAGGAAGCGTGCGTGAATCGCCGCACAACACGGTGTTTGCATGCTCTTCGGGAAACGGTGCTGCCTCGCCGACGTCCCTGCTGCTGACCAAGCCTTCGTTGAGGCGGCTGGTGTAGTAGACGCTCGCATCGTGACCCTCTCGCCGGGAGACGCCGAAGGATGAGGTGGCGGTTGACGCTCGGCGACGTGCACCCTCCAACGGAGTGACGTCTTTGGGCGTTTCATCGGCCATGTCGGCAAAGGGCGTCGCGGGACTTATCACCTTTCGCGCACGTTTGCTGATGATGACGCGGTTCTGGCGACCTTTTGCAGCCAACCGCGTGGCTTCACCACCGGGAGAGGGATGAAAAACCGAAGGCGCCTCGGCTGGACCAATGGCGAACGTCCTCACCCTGGACGATGTCAACGTGGACGGGAAGACCGTGCTGCTCCGCGTGGACATCAACAGTCCCTTGGACCCCGGAACGAAAGCCTTCCTTGACGACACCAGGATTCGCGCCATTCTCCCGACCCTCCAGCGCCTGGTGCGGGCCAAAGTCATCCTCCTTGCCCACCAATCTCGACCGGGAAAGGACGACTTCACCAGCACGCTGGGCCACGCCCGAGAATTGGGGCGCTTGTTGGGCCGTCAGGTCAAGTGGGTGAACGACATCCACGGTCCTGTGGCCATGCAGGCGATCGAACAGCTCGAGGTGGGGCAACTCTTGATGCTCAACAACGTCCGAATGGACGAAGAAGAGATCGGCGTCAAGGGCGATTTCACCACCATGAGCGAAACCCGTTTTGTCCAACGATTGGCGAGCGTGGCCGACCTGTTCGTCAACGACGCCTTTGCTTGTGCCCATCGTTCCACGCCTTCCATCGTGGGATTCACCGGTTTGCTGCCGTGCGTGGCGGGTGAGTTGATGGGGAACGAGCTTCGGAAACTCGACCATGCACTGGAAACGCCCAAACGCCCGTGCTTGGCCGTGTTGGGCGGTGTGAAGGTCGACGATTCCATCGAGGTGGCCGACAACATGCTGCGCAACGGCATTGCCGATGAGTTGTGGCCGACGGGAGGCGTGGCAAACCTCCTGCTGGATTTAGCAGGATTTGACATCGGTGAGCCAAACCGAGCTTTTCTGAAGAAGGAACTTGGAGAGCATTGGGTCCGAACGATTCAGCAGGCTCAATCCCTCATCCAAGACCACGGAAACAAGATTCACCTTCCCGTTGATCTCGCTGCGAACATCGAAGGCAACCGTGTCGACATTCCGCTGGATAAATTTCCCATTGAAGCACCGTTTTGGGACATCGGCATCAAATCCGTGTTCCATCTCTCCGCTGCCATTCGCAGTGCGGGAACCATCGTTCTCAACGGCCCTTCAGGCGTCTTTGAGAATCCCGACTTCGCCCTAGGGACGATCGAGATGCTCAATGCGTGCGCCGAATCCGACGGTTATGCCGTGATGGGCGGGGGACACACGGCAACCCTCGTGGCCCAACGCGGCTTGGCCAGCAAAATGGGCCATGTTTCCACGGGCGGTGGCGCCTGCCTCGACTACATCGCCGGCCGCCCGCTACCGGCCGTTGTGAGCCTTGAACAAAGCGCCGTGGCGTTCGGCATCGACATCACCTCTGCTGAACGCAAGGTCTAGAGGAGCCACTGGGGAGACTCGAACTCCCGACCTTCTGATTACGAATCAGATGCTCTACCAACTAAGCCACAGTGGCGGCAGGTTCCCGGCGGCGACAATCAATCATAAGCCCCTCGGTGCGAACCTCAGCGTTCATCAATCATGGCGAGCAGGCCCAACCATGAGCGATGTACCCGTCAGGTACCGCAACACGGTCCTCTACGACCACGGTGGCCGAAAGGTGACCGGGGACGTCCTGCTCCATCCTGACGGTTCATGGTCAAAATCCAACGGCGACGAGGACGTCCTGGAAGACATCGACGGCTCGAAGCGCCTGGTAACACGCAGTTTCCAAAACTGGCACACCCATTTGGCGATGCAGCTCAATGCACGCGATTTCAGCGACGGGTTTCCACTTCACCGGTGGCTCAACGAAGCCATCTTTCCAACCGAAGCCCGAATCACACCCGAATACGTGCGCATGGGCAGCCGTTGCGCCGCAGCTGAAATGATTCGCACGGGCAGTTCCTTTGCTGCGGACATGTACTTTTTTCCGGGCGTAACCGGCGAGGTGCTGACGCAGGCTGGCCTGCGAGGGCTCGTGGGAGGACCGGTCAGCGATGCCGCGCTTCCAAGCCACCCCGATGCCGCTTCAGCCCTTGACGAACTTGACGGTTTGCTGTCCTCAAACAACGACAACGACCTCGTGCAGTACGCCATCGCCACCCACTCGGTGTACTTGTGCAGCGAAGACACGCTGCGTCGAGCCTCGGAGTTGGCCGAAAAACGCCAGGGTCGGCTCCACATTCACGTCAGCGAAACCCGTAAGGAAATCGCTGACTGCCACGCCAAAACCGGCCTCTACCCGGTGGAGTACCTCAACAGCATCGATTTTTTCCAACCCGGGACGGTCTGCGCCCACGCCTCGTGGGTCAAGAAAAACGAAATTCGGATGTTGAAGAGCCACGAAGCCACAGCGGTCCACTGTCCCTCATCCAACATGAAGTTGGCCTGCGGAGGAACGCTGTCGCTCCCGGCGTACAACGACGCCGGCGTCGACGTCCGACTGGGCACCGACGGCGCCGCTTCATCCGGCAACGGACTCAACATGCAAGCCGAAGCCCGTTTGGCATCGCTGGTGCAACGGCACGACCACTGGGACGCAACGTTGCTTCCGGCAATCGACGTCATGGATTTGGCCACAAAAGGAAGCCGTGACTGGGCGGTTTGGAACCTCGATGACGTGCGAATGCGTCCTCGAGGAAGAGCGGACAATCGCCACCTCGCTAACCTGATCTTCAACGGGGCTGACTGCATGGACCTCTGGGTCAACGGCGCTGCTCTCCGACGGGAAGGGGTGACGCAAACCATCGATGAACTCGCTGTTCTCGACGAAATCGATGCTGCTGTGGCCACGTATTACGAAGGCGTGGAATGATCATTCCATGCGTGTGTAGGCCAAGCCGCCCACACCGACCAAAGCAAAGAGGAAGTAGGCCACAAAGCTCGCTTGAACATGGACCGAGTACGTCAGAGTGACGTCCGTGCCTGCGGGGGGTCCGTCGTCCACCGTCCCGATACCTGCGAAGTGAACACCGGACTCAACCACCCACGAGAAGCCTGCCTCTCCGTCGCTCCCAGCAGCCAGAACATCGGCGTCGTAGGGTGTGCAAGCGGTGGTGGAACCCTCGTTGAACAGACCGGTCGGAAGCGATTCGCATCGATTCTTTTCCTCCTCGTCCACGATGACAACATAGATGTCGTCACGGTCCCAGTTCAACGTCAGCTCGGCAGCGATGATGATGCTCAGACCGTTGCCTGGAAGAGCATCATCACCAAAGAACGTCTTCTCGGGCACATTGGGGGTCGGGACGTCGTTGACCTCGCCTTCCAAGGTAAAACCAACGGTGCCCAAAAGGACCAACAGAACGGCGGCGCCAACCAACCCGTATCCGATTTTCTCCTGTTTCCTCATGTTCATTCACTCCTGGCGTGGGAGACGACCAACCGAGGTTAGTCGTCGTCGGACTTCCGCTTCACAGCACGACGCTTAACGGGTGCTTTTCGTGGAGCAGCACGACGACCGACTTTGCGCACAGGACGCTTCTTGGGCTCGTCGTCGTCGTCGTCATCGTCGTCGTCGTCATCGTCGTCGTCATCATCGTCGTCGTCGTCATCGTCCTCATCGGGCAGATCGACGACCTTCTTCTTCCGTCGGCGCTCCTTTCGTTGGACGACGTTGATGGCAAAAGGATCGTCCTCGTCGTCGTCAGGGGCTGCTGATTTGGTCTCTTCTACCTTTGGCTCGGTAGCGCCTCCGGTTCCGGTGACGGCGTCCATGTCGAGGTCCTGACTGGTGCCGATGAACTCGGCCATCCACGATTCGTCGTCGTCGTCGTCACCTCCTTTCTTTTTCTTCGGGCCCGACATACCGGTTTGAATGATCATGAGCGACACGATGATCGCCAACAGATTCACGGCAGCAATGACCCACACAACCACGTAAGGTGGGTCGGAAAACGAGGGTGTAATCACCTCGGGTTCCGGTGTGGGTGCAAGCCTCTGATCAAGCCTGCAATCGGTGGTCCCGTTGATGTCGTTTTGACAGACATCGACCAGGAATTGCACGTTCTTCTGGACTTCGTTGCCGGCCCCGTCCGTAGCACGAACGCTGAGTCGGTGAATTCCCTCGTCGAAGTTACCCGTTGAAACATCCATGTTTGCGCTCAATGTTCGGTTGTTCTCATCGAGGTAGGTGATGCCGGTCAGGTCGGCCCAAGGGGTGGACTGGGAGGTGCCCGTGGTTCCACCAAAGTGGTACGTGAAGCGGTACTGGAAGGACGTGATGACGACGTCGTCTTCAACCCCCACCAAAACGTTGACTTTGTCGCCGTAAAGGTATTTTGAGCCGTCGTTGAAGGGCGTTGGGGAGAAGATGTCAATGGAGGGCAGCCGAGCGTCGATGGACAGATGGTCCCACGTCTGATTGACCTCGTTGTTGGACTCGTCTTCCATGACGACGGAAATTTCCATATCACCAGCGTTGGAGTTTGAGGAGATGCTGAAGTCGTAGGTGTAGAGAGGGCCCAATTCCGGGTTGTTTCGATTGTCGTTGAGCAGCGCCAGCGGTTCGTCTTCACCGGTCAACTCACCTCCGTCGGAGGTGACCATTCGAATGGTGGGGGTGGTTCCGAGATCTTCGTTGACCTGAACACGGAGTGTGTACTGTCCCGCCACCAGTGTGGTGCTGTCGTAGATCAGACCGTCATCGTCAAACACGGTGAGTTCCCCTGCCGGCAGCAAGGTGTCCTCAGCGACCTTAAACGCATTTCCACCGAAACCGGCGAAGATTTCGCTGTTGAAATTACCCCACTCGTCGGTGATGGTGACGGCGTACCAGACGTTGCGGTCCACGTCGGCTGGAATCACGAACTCCCGCGTGATGGTGTCGCTCGTGATGGTGGTGGCGTCGATGTCGGTGAGCACCGATTCCCATCCGTCGCTCTCGACGGTGCTGACGTCGTTCTCGTCGGCGCCGAAGGGTTCGCCGTAATGCCGCCAAATGGAGTAGGATTCGTTGTTTTCGTCCTCGTTGAACCATTCGAGGCTAACGAGGTTCAGGGAGCCAATGGAAAAGGCGTTCTTAATCCGGGGTGGGTTGGGTGCGCGGGTGTCCTCAAACGGCACCTGGAAGTAATTTTGAACCAGTCCGGTGTAGTGGTACGTGCCGTTGATGTTGCCGTACAAGGCTTCGGAGGTGACGAAGTAAAACGAGTTTGTTCGGTACTCATCATCGGGGACTTCAACATCGTAATATCCGATACCGTCGCCCACCGTTCCGAGGTAGTTCATGGTCTCGTTCTCAACAAATTGCGCGCCCGACACACGGTAGGTTGTGTGCCAAATGTGGTAAATTTCGCCCTCGACACCGAGCTGATCGCTCCACGACACTCGAGTGGTGCGGTCCCCGATGAACTCGGCGTGGACGTTGGTGGGCTCGGCGACCCATCCGTAGAACGCATTTTCCTCAATGGCGTTCGTGCACGAGTCACTCGTGGTGTCTGTGTTGATGACGCCCGTCTCATCCACGGTGACCACGCAGTAGTAGGAGTAGCCAAGGAAGCCCTGAGGGACGGGCACCGAGTAGGAGTTGATGCCTTCTAAAATGCCCTCAACCAGAAGGTTGACGTCGTTGCGTAGGATGGAGACGAAGGGTTGGTCCGACCGATAGACACGGTAGGTTTCGCCCGTTTCGCCGGCCACATCGCCCCACGACACGGTGGTTGTTCCGGTGCCGTCCGGGTTCGATGTGAATTCAGCCCCGAGCAGGATGGGTTGAGCCGGTGGGCGGTTGTCTTCAACCAGCGAATCGGTCATCGTGTTCTGACCAACGAAGCGAATGTCCTCGTAGGATTCACCCGACTCGGTGTAGTTGGGCAGCAAGTAGGTGATGGAGTAGTAGCTGACCCGTTCCGTGTCCGCTGGAATGTCGACGACGTACGTGGTCTCGGAGGCGTTGAGGACGGCGATGGGCGTCTCCTGCGAAACGAGGTAGGACCCGAGCTCCCGAGTGATTTGGTAGTCGGTTCGCCAAATGCGAATCTGGAGGGCGTCAGGTCCCGTGTCCGGAAGCACGTTGTTGATGGAGTTGTAATTGAGCCATGTCAACGTGGTCTGGCTGGTGGCGGGGTCAAAAATCCAGGAGATCATGAACGGGGTGTAGACGCTGCGGGTCATTTCAACAACGGGCTCGTAGATGTGTGAACCGTTGAACAAAAGTTCAGCAGCCTCGGTGCCGTTGGCCAACACCGTCGTGATGGCGTANTAGAAGCTCCCGTTGGTGCCNGGCTCAACGGGGAAGACATAGGTGTGGCCGGGGTGCGTCCCTCCTTGGCAGTTGAACGGGTTTCCACCCGCCGAACCAGCGTCGCATGCGTCAACTTCGCTGAAGTGATTGAGGGTGTCAAGATTGGTTGAATCGATCGGTGCGGAGTGCCGATACAGACGGTACGTGGCGCTGAACAAACCCTGCAGCTCCGAGCCGGCCGTTGCGATGTTGTCCCACGTGATGAGAGTCGTTTCGGACTCGCTGTTGAACGTGGCCTGAATGTTCTGAGCTTGCAGGTTGTCTGGATGCCCTTCACTCTCGGCATGCACGTGGCTCAGAGGGGCCAGGGCCAGAAGCATGACTGCGGTTAGCATGACGGCGCGCAGACCACCGTTTTGTTCAGCCGTTGGGCTACCCATCAGTCTATATGTCGCCTTCGTCCGTTATCACTATGTCGCTTCAAAGTGGGCAAAACAAGCCATCAACCGAGCGAACAGGCGTTGCCATGGAGCGCCACTGGAGGCTATTTTTTAGGACCCGGTTGGGGCAAAGGATCCTCGGCGTCGAGACGCTGAATTTCACCTTTAGCTTGGAGGAAGCGAACGCTGAACGTCCACGCTCCGCCAAGGGCGCAAATGAACACAACCAGGCTCAAAGGATTCACCTGAATGTGGTCAAACCATCCCGGGTATGTGGCGTCCAACGACCAACCTGCCAGAAGCATCACGCCCATGACGATCAGCGACACAAGCGTCAGAACAGTGCGGTCCGCGCGGGAGAATCCGCGATAGTTTCTCGAACCCGCAACGGCTTGGGCTTGCGTCCCCATGTACGAGCCCATGAGGGTCAGGAAGGCGGCAGCAAAACCAAGCGTCACGTCGCCCACAAACACCGAGGCGCTGATGCACACCACCCAAACGGCGTCAAGCACGCGGTCGATGGTGTGGTCGAGATAATCGCCCCATCGCGTCACTTCCCCCTTCGCACGGGCGAGTGAGCCGTCCAGACCGTCAAACAGCATGGCCAATGCGATGCTGAGTGCTCCGCCCAGCAACCACCAGCCACCGGCGGGCTGGTCGGGTGCGTACATGGCCAGCAGACCTCCGGCAACACCGAACGGTACCGCCATCCAAGTCACGGTTGCTGGTGAAAATCCAGAGAAGGCCTTCAGCACCGGTTGAAGTCCTGCTTCCCATCGCTTTCGCATCTTTTCCAGCGCCATGAAGGAACCATCCCCGTGAAGGTGTTATGGTTTGTGGAAGCAAGACCGGTCAATCCGAGGTTTCCGACAACCAATCGATGGCGGCGTTGGCTTGTCCCCCGGGGGAGGGGGAATCAAGGCCGCCCTCAACCCAAGCTGAAACACGCTTGACCAGTTCGGAGGTGCTCATTGCACCGGCGTCCAACTCGAGCAGCGGGTACTCGATTTCGAATTCCATCAGTTCCGACCGGTGGCCGGCCACCATCTCCCATTCAACGTTGGCCCGCACCTTGTCGGTCGAGTAGCCTCGTTCGAACAGCCGTTGCTCAAGAAGGGCTGGTGAGCACCGCAACAGAACGATGCCGTCAAGGTCCAATAAATGAGACAAATGACCGTCGACCAACCACCGCCCTTCACCCGGTGGAGTCCATGCATCGGCCAGTTGATGCACGTCGATGGGCGCAGCACCGTCCTCTTCGTCCACCGAACCCAGACAGCCGTGTTCCTTTGCCAAATCGGCGAGGGAGAGGACCTTCCAACCGTTGAGGGCCATCTCGGCGCAGAGACGGGTTTTTCCGACTCCGGGGGTCCCCGAAACGGCCAAAACGCACGAACGGCCCATGGAACAAACCCGTCGGCGATGGTCAATAAACGAAGACGGTGAAGGTCGTCAAAAAAGCAAAGGCATCATAGCCTCGGTGGTGGTCAGCAAAACGATACCATGTTCGGGATGCAAGATCCGTCCCAAACCCTGCTGCAAATTGAGCGCTACATGTCCGAGGGCCGCTTGGAACTCTCCGAAGTGATGGCCACGCAGTTTTGTGACATGATGCTCGCCAAGAAAAAACGAGACGTGCAGGCCCAAATCTTCCTCCTGAAAGGACTGCGGTTGATGTGCGATGTGTACCTTTTGCGGGAGAAGGCGGACCAGAGCATGGCCAGCATCAAACGAATGCACGGCGAACGAAAGGCCCTCGTCAAACTACTGCAGAGACATGCACCGCAAATGCTGGAGTCGATGCAGCCCGAGCACGAGGACCACCTGCGTGCTGGGCGATTGTACGCAGCGGCAGGTAAAACACGTGCAGCGACAAAGTCCTTTGCGCGATGTGAAAAATTGTCCCCCGGTCATCTCGCCGCCGCCCACACAGCCGTGGACGCCGTACCCACCAAAGCTCACGTCGAGCGCCTTCTGAACGCTGTTCAATCTGCGGGAGCGGTGATCCTTACCAACGGTCGCTACCAACTCACGCCGACAGGGTCGCCGCCCGTGCCGCTCGATACGGTGCTTGCAACACTCAACCGTGCCGCTTCAGCCGTGCCTCTGCACGCTGATCGTTGCCAAAACCTCCGCCGAGAATTGGAAGGCCAGCGGGCCGCCATCGTTGCGGGGGAACAGGCTGCGAACGCTCGGCTGCAATCCGCTCTCGACAGTTTGCAACCGAAACACGACTACTACCAATACGGGTGATGGTAGCGAGGGATGGATTTGAACCATCGATCTCCGGGTTATGAGCCCGACGGGATATCCAGACTACCCCACCTCGCTACCCCTTGCGCCACTGTTCACCGCTTTCAAACCACCGTCGGCGACCCATCGTGAAAATGAATGGTTTCATGAGGTGGTGAGCCCTCCACCGTCTCATGCGAGTCAAGCGAGCCAAGGCGATGTCTCTACTCGCTGTGCTGGTGTTCGCCTCGCTGGCAGGTTGCCTCTCAAGCACCGACGACGACAGCACGGAGAACCCCATCACGATGAACGTTCATTACGACGCCACCACCGGGACGATTGAAGAGCGGGTCCAAAACGGTGCTGTGATCTCGCAAACAGGCGTTGAGCTCTCGTTTGATTTTGCACGTGTCACCTCTCGAGCTGGAAGCATCACAACCCTTTCGCTTGACCCTGGCGATGACGAGGACGGTTCGAACGCTGTGACCGTCGACGCCAACGAACAGGCGGAGATCAGCTACACCTACATGACGCACGGATTGTTCACCGTTCTCCTCTCAGCCACCGACGAAAGCGACAACGTTGCGACCGTCGAGGTTGTGGTCCGGATTGACAAGGAAATTGACTGGACCGACACCAACACCAACAACCCCGATTTGATGGTGATTTCGACCGTCCCAGACTGCGAGTGCGCATCGCCCGAGCGCCTCGAAATCGACTCGACCATCGAGAACCCAAACGACCTCATCGCCAGTCCACGTGCCGAGGTCACTTGGCATCTTGAAGACCCAGCGGGCGAGGAGCAAGCCTTCCACACCGAACAAATTGGTGAAGGTCAGGAAGCATCTTGGACGCACGACCAATACGCCGTGGATGCAGGTGATTGGGTGCTCAACGTGACCATCGATTCGGGAAACGAATCCCTCAACGTCCACCACGTGGTGCTCATCGCATACGAGACAAACGAGACGGAACCCAATCCGCTGGCCCTTGAAGATGCAGAACGGCGCAAGGATTCACTTTCACAATGACGAAATCAGAAGTGAAAGTGAAAAAAACACCAGACTGAGCGATGATTCGTGGATTGGCGATGGCCATATTCTCAGCGGATGTTGTGTCAGCCCTCTTTCGCCTATTCATATAGTGAGCCACGCCACAGGTGAGTTGAAGGGATGACACATGCCAACAAAATCGAAGAAAAAAGCGAGCATAGAGATTGAAAAGAATGAAGCACCTTTGGAGGAAGAGGCCGTACCGATGACCGAAGAAGAGGAGGTCAAGGTGACCATCGAAGACCTGCCGGGAGTTGGCCCCGCAACGGCTGAAAAGCTGCGAGAAGCCGGGTTTGACGAACTTTTGGCACTCGCCGTCATGTCGCCAGCCGACCTTGCCGAAGAAGCAGAATTGGGCGAGGCCGTCTCTGCCAAAATCATCGCAGCGGCCAAGAAAATGGCCAACATCGGCGGCTTCGTGTCCGGCGATGCACTGTTGGAGCGTCGCCGAGAAGTTCAGAAATTGTCGTCCAGAGTCCAATCCATCGACGATTTGCTCGGAGGGGGCTTTGAAACGCAAGCACTTGTGGAAGTCTACGGTGAATTCGGAAGCGGAAAGACCCAGATCGGTCATCAACTGGCCGTGAACTGCACCACACCCGAAGACAAAGGCGGTCTTGACGGAGACGTGTTCTACATCGACACCGAGGACACGTTCCGCCCCGAGCGAATCACGCAGATGGCCCGCGGCCACGGACTGGATCCGGAATACGTTCTCTCCCGCATCCACGTGGCCCGTGCTTACAACTCCGCGCATCAAATGCTTCTTGCCGACGAGATCAAGCGAATGAGCAAAGGCCTCAACGTCAAGATGATCATCGTTGATTCACTGACCAGTCATTTCCGTGCTGAGTTCATCGGACGTGGTATGCTTGCCCGCCGACAGCAGAAGCTCAACAGCCACCTGAAGGACCTAAAGAAGCTGGCGGACGTCAACAACGCGCTCGTCCTGGTCACCAACCAAGTTCACTCAAAGCCCGATGCCATGTGGGGCGACCCAACCAAGCCGATCGGCGGACACATCTTGGCCCACGCCAGCACGTTCCGACTCTATCTTCGCAAAGCCAAGGGCGGACGACGAATCGCTCGCCTGGTGGACTCGCCCAACCTGCCCGACGGTGAGTGCGTGTACCAAGTGTGCGAAGAAGGCTTGCGCGACTGAAGCGGCTCGTAGAGCGAGGGCATCAAACCGATGTCCTGCACCGCCCTTTGGGCGGCACATTCAAATCATCGCGAAGGAAAATCTGCTCATGCGCCATTTGATTGAACGAGTGCTGGAACTCTCCGACGAAGAGCAGCGTGTGGTTCACCACCAACCTGCACCCGATGTGGGGTCAGAGGAAGAACTCAAGGCCTTGTTGGAATCGCTTCAGCCTCGGATCCGGGTGTACGGTGTGGGCGGCGCAGGCTGCAACGCCATCAACCGACTGTTCGATGAGCATTTGTTTGAGTCGTCCTACGTCACGGGGTACGCCATCAACACCGACGCACAAGCCCTTCTCCAATCACCGATACAAGAAAAGATCCTGATTGGGCGCACAGCTCGAGGCCGAGGTGCAGGCGGAGACCCCACCAAGGGAGAAGCGGCTGCATTGGAGTCCGAACGGGTCCTCCGTCGCATCACCAACGACACCCAACTCGCCATCATCACAGCGGGCATGGGCGGTGGATCAGGGACCGGTGCAGCGGGCCATGTTGCCCGTCTTGCCAAGGCACAAGGCGCAATGACCATCGCCGTCGTCACCTACCCGTTCAAGTCGGAAGGCTCCTTGCGCAAACAAAACGCCGAGTGGGGGCTTGAGCGGTTGAGAGAATACTGCGACACCATTCTCGTCATTCCCAACGAACGACTCCTGGAAATCGAGGGCGTGAAAGATTTGCCGATTGCCAGTGCGTTTCGCGTGGGCGACGAACTCTTGGTTCGATCGATAACGGGTGTCACCGAACTCCTCACCACGGACGGCATGGTCAATCTTGACTTCGAGGACCTCAAGGCCATCGTCAACTCTGGCGGTGGCGTAGCAATGATTGGCCTTGGCAGTGCCAAAGGACCGGGTCGTGCCGAAGCGGCGACCATGGAGGCTCTGCACTCTCCACTTCTGGATTTGGACATGAGTGACGCCCGTGGCGCTCTGATCAACGTCGTAGGCGGCTCAAGTCTCACGTTGGGCGAAGCCGAACGGTGTTCTCAGTTGATCAAAGAACAAATTTCACCCAACGCGAAAATCATTTGGGGAGCCGCTGTCAAAGAAGAACTTCAAGACGAACTTCGGGTCATGTTGGTGTTGACCGGGGTAAAAAGTGACCAAATTCACGGGTCGAGCGAGAACCGCCAATTGCGAGCCCTACGAAACAGGCAGATCGAATTCGTCAACTGATCAGGGCCGGGCCACCGCCCAGATCAAAGCACCGATGAGGACCAAGCCAATCACCAACAGCACTCGGTCCGATGCGCTCACCCCGTCGATTCCTTCGTTGGGGGTGAGGGGACCCTGGTAGGCTTCCCCTGGGACCACGACCTCAAGAGTTTTCCATGCGTCACCGGTCGGTGCGTTGTTTCCGTTGACGGCGTTGCCGTGCACAACGAACGTGGCGGCCGTATCGTTGACCTCCGGCGTACGCCATTCAAACACCCACGAGCGATGATTCGACCCGTTGGTGGTATGGGTCCATCCGCCGTCGATCACCTGAACCATCGTGCTGTTCCCAACGTCGATGGTCCCTTCGTCGACGAGAAGTCGGAACCCACCCTGAGACCCGTTTTCCACGACGGCGATGGGACTGGTCACGGTCAACGTAAGTTGGTACGTGGAGTTCGATGCGAAGGCCTCGGGAAGGCCTGCCAGATCGACGATCGTTCCTTCCTCGGGCGTATGACACAAACACCCTTCGTTGGCTTCCGAGCCCAAACCGTGGGGCGATGCGACGACCAGGTTACTCATCGCCAAGGCGAGGAGGAGCACGCCCGTGGCCATGATGCGACGACGGGTCATGCACATTCGACAGGACGGGGTGGTAAGAGGCTTGCTTTTTGGAAGCGACCATGATGCAGGAGGCTCCAAGAGAAACCATGCATTAAGTATGAAAAGAACGGAAATGCCTTCATGATAGGGAATCTTGACCTCCCCGAAGACGTTGATGACGACATGGACATCTACGATGCACTGGGCCTGAACACACCCACAGGCAAAGCGGCAGCCTCTGTCCCTGTGTACGACCCTCTCGCTGCGTTCATGGACGACGATGAGCCGATTGAGGCGGGTGTGTTTGTGCAGACCAGCCCTGTGTCCGACGAAAATGTGGAGGTGCTGCTAGCCACGCTGGCGCGGGACCTCCTGGACCATGAGCGACTCAGCGCCTCACTTTCCGGAGGACGGGTGGACATGGACAGCCTGCGAATCGAGCGAGATCGAGATGCCTATCATCTGTCGCTGATCGTTGACATGGGTGGAGAACAAATCAAACCGTTTGCCACCGTTCTTGCAATCGAAGACACATGGCAGCCCATGACGGCACCCAAGAGCCTCCACGCTGCATGGAAGCCCGTGTACGATTCACTCTGTCGGGCGCTCACCGAAGCACTGACCCGTCAAGGCCGACCCTCAACCATCTGAAGATGATTGAACCTCGACCCGCCAGTCGATGGTGATGCTCGGGTCGAGGGAGTTGGACACGCTGCAGTATTTTTCGTGGCTCTTTGCGACAACCCGCTCCACGAGTTTTTTGGGTACGTCGCCTTTGACGTGATAGACCATTGTCATGGACGTAAATCGGCGTGGAGATTCCCCTGCCCGGACGGAATCCATCTCCACCCAAGCAGCGGTGAAGGGGCGGTTCTTCAGCCCGACGACCACGTCCACAAGTGAACATGCGCCCACCATTTGAAGCGTGAGTTGCATGGGCGATGGTCCGGATTCCCAATCCATTGAGATTCGCTGTCCTGCGGCATTGATGCCGTCCATGGTCGTGCCGCCGGTCCACTCCACGCGCCCCTGCATGGACAGGCCAAGGGCGGTTGATTCTTGAAGGAGAGGTCTGTCGGTAAAGCGAGAGACATGCCAGGTGCACCGGTGACCATGAACAACGGAACCCTCAGGGTTCCCAACAACCCCATCATCCACTACATCGAGGGAGACGGCATCGGTGTCGACATCACGCCGGTCATGATCCGTGTTGTTGATGCAGCGGTTCACAAGGCCTACGGTGGAGAAAAAGGCATCGTGTGGTCCGAGGTGCTGGCGGGTGAGAAAGCCTTCAACGCCACCGGAGAATGGTTGCCCCAAGACACGCTTGATGCCATGAAATCCGGCCTCGTCTCAATCAAAGGGCCGCTCACCACCCCTGTTGGCGGTGGCATCCGCTCTCTGAACGTCGCCCTGCGACAGAAGCTTGACCTCTACGCTTGTGTCCGTCCCGTTCGATGGTACGACGGAACGCCTTCCCCCGTTCGAGCCCCTCAAGACGTGGACATGATCATCTTCCGTGAGAACAGCGAAGATGTGTACGCTGGCATCGAATGGGAGGCCGAAAGCGACGGTGCAAAACGCGTCATTGATTTCCTCCAAAACGAAATGGGCGTTGACAAGATTCGCTTCCCCAACACCTCGGGCATCGGCATCAAGCCCGTGTCAAAGGAAGGAACGGCTCGAATCGTTCGGGCAGCCATCCAATACGCGATTGACAACGACCAACCCAGTGTCACCCTCGTCCACAAAGGCAACATCATGAAGTTCACCGAGGGGGGGTTCCGAGATTGGGGCTACACACTCGCCAAGGAAGAGTTTGGTGCATCCGAACTTGACGGAGGTCCGTGGTGCACTCTGACCAACCCCACGACGGGAAACACCATCCTCATCAAGGACGTCATCGCTGACGCCATGCTTCAGCAAATCATCACTCGCCCTGCAGAATACAGCGTGTTGACGACCATGAACCTGAACGGAGACTACATCTCCGACGCCTTGGCTGCACAAGTCGGCGGCATCGGCATTGCTCCAGGTGCAAACATCAACTACGACACAGGCATTTCCATCTTTGAAGCCACCCACGGCACCGCACCAAAATACGCAGGTCAGGACAAGGTGAACCCCGGTTCTCTCATCCTGTCTGCTGAGATGATGCTTCGCCACATGGGTTGGAAAGAAGCTGCCGACCTCATCGTCAAAGGCATGGAGGGCGCCATCTCGAACCAGACGGTGACCTACGACTTTGAGCGATTGATGGACGACGCCACACTGCTGTCGTGCAGTGCGTTCGGCGAAGCCATGATCCAACACATGTGAACCATGACCGGTGGCTCTGATGACGGCGCAGACAAGGCGTCACACATTTTTATAATCGGTTCAAGCGTTCATATCCCATGGACACCAAGACCATCGCACTCAGTCTGCTCGTTGCCGTCATCATGGGCAGCTCAGGCGCCGTTGTGTACACGCTGAACACCACCACCGTTGACACCGAAGAAGAGAAAATTGACACCGATCAGGAGGTCAAGGTGAACAATTACCCGCCCAAACTGATGATCGACGAAGAAATCACGATGACATGGGATGGAACTGCGACCACCATCGAGGGCTATGTCTACGACGAGAGCTTAGCAACCTCCTGGGTCATCCTGTCGGTCTTGAACGAAAACTTTGCCGTGATTGAATCGATGAACCTGAGCATCCTCCCCTCCGGAAAATGGTCCGCTGAAACAAGCATCACCGGGCCGGGTTCGTTCGTGCTCGCCATCACTGCCTACGATGCAGAAGGGCTTGAGAGCGAAGGAAACCCCGTCATGCTCATCATCAGCCCTCCCGAAGAAAGTGATGTCCGCCTCACCTTTGGGTGGACACCCCCGGCTGAGAACGAAACGATGGGCATCGTTGAGGGTGCGGTTCTCCATGAATTCCCAGAAACCTGTTCGGTTGAGTATCGCCCAAGCAATCAAAACTCTGCCACGTTCGTCGCAGGAAACGTGTCCGTGACCGACGGCACTTACACCCTTTCTCTCGACACCGAAGAGCACAGCACGAGGGGCGTCTTGGTGGCCAAATGCGGCATGTTTGACGAGTCCGAACAGAGCCTCTCCGTCAACCTGCCTCTGCCGCCTGAGCCGGTTGGCGACGAGGATCAGGACGGGGTGCTCGACGACGTCGACGCCTGCCTCGACACCCCCGCTGGTGAACCAGTGTACTCGAATGGATGTTCGGATTCCGAAACCGACGACGATGGCGATGGTGTGGTAAACTCGAACGACCAATGCCCGAACACCTCAACCGGTGCCATGGTGGACGTTGACGGGTGCGCCGATGCTCAGAAAGACACCGATGCCGATGGGCTCACCGACGACGTCGATGCGTGTCCGGGGACGCCCGCTGGAGAACAGGTTGACACGTTTGGATGTTCAGAATCGCAAAAGGACGATGACAACGATGGAGTCAGCAACGACGTTGACACCTGCCCCAACACCCCCAGTGGCGAGACCGTCAATGAGGTGGGGTGTTCCGACAGCCAGATCGGTCCACAAGGACCGTTGAAGATTCTCGCCCTCCACGGCGGCGGACAAACGGCCAACAGCTTTCGAAGCATGCAGGGCATGCAAGACTTGATGGCAAGTTTGAGCGATTACGAATTCTTCTTTGCCAGCACACCTGAGAGCAACAACGTCTGGATCCGAGACCCGCCTGGAGGGAAAGGTCAGCCCACGACCGACCGAGACTGGGCCGACGCATCCATCTCCTATCTCGACCAAATCGTTGAACAAGAAGGTCCTTTCCACGCCATATTGGGCTATTCCCAAGGCGCTGCGATGATTCCGGTTTACCTCGCCAACTCCGAAAACACGTTCGAGAAAGTGCTGATGTACAACGGCTACTTACCGACCACGCATGAAGGGTTGATGGACACCATCAATGAGGCGGCGCCCTTTTCTGAACCGGCCATGGTGTTCTCGGGTGAGAACGACAACAGCTTCAAAGACATGGCGCCGGCGCTCGCCCAGAAATTCTCTGATTGTGCACAGGTGCACAGCCCGTCGGCAGGGCACCACCCTCCCTATCAGAGCGATTCGAAGTACAATCAAATATTGAACTGGATCACCAGCGAGTAACCGCTCATGGTACGTGACGAGCCGTTCACGTGGACGGACCTTGGAGCCACGGCTTGAGTGACCGATGGTTTTTGGCGACGCTGAACCCAAACCGCTCCTCTATGGCTCGGTCGACCAGGGTGAAATCCCCATCCATCGTTGCCACGATCACAGCGCCGATGTTGGGCAAGGGGAGCGATGCGAGGTGGGTTGCCAGACGGTATATGTCGAGATCCGTACGCTCGGGGTAAATCGCTCGACCCTCCAGTTCGGTTCGATACGTCGCCCCGCGATACCCTTTCAATTCAGTCAATTCTTCAAACACATCGCTGTGGCGCACCAAGAAACGATTCAATTCCTCCGAATGGTCGGCGACGCCTTCCACCATGTCGCTGCTCGTCGTCCACGTGTTGAATTCCAAGAGCACCTCGTTCACCAAGTCCATAACGACCGATTCGGTCAGGGTTTCCTCGAGCTTGTCGGCGTTGACCATGCCGCTCTTGAAACGTGGCATCAGCCGCTGATCTTTTGCAAATTGCTTCAGTTCACCGCGGACATCGTCGGGGATCATCATGACCAAGCGCTTGGCTCGGGCATGGTGGAGAAGGATTCGATGGAACTGGTTTGAACCGATGATGTTCACGTTGGTCTCGAAGACCAAATCCATTCGCTGATACATTTTCTCAACAAGGGCGTCAACCAAAACGTTGGTGTCCACAATCACCAGTGGAGTGAGCGATAAGTTGTGGAGGAATCGGCGTTTGGAGGTGGGAATGTCGTCCTTGTACTGCGAGAACAACGCCTGCTCAACACCGGCGAGTCGGTTGCGGGCCGTGGACGAAAACTTCGTTGAGTTTTGCGCTCGTTCGAGGTACATCAGGCCTTCAAACGCCACTTCCTCGGCTGCGCTTTTCGCGATGTCGTAGATTTCCTCCATGGACGGTGAGGGGCTCTGCATGGCCTGACGGAACTGGTGCTGGTATTGCGTTCGAGAACGTCGGAGGTCACGGCTGATGTGCGTTGAGGCAGCGGTCACACGACCGAGAAACGGTTCTGGGGGCAAGAGGTGAGCTTGCTCAAAGGGATAATTTCGAAGCAGATCGAGTTCTTCTTCGTTGTAAATTGTGCGGGTTCTCTCAACAATGTTGCCCTCAACATCCTCCTCTTGGACCGTGATGCGCTGCTGAACGTGTTGACGAATGAGCCGAGCGGCAGCGTTGGTGTCCGTTTTGGAAACATGGCAGACTCGGAGGTAGAGCTTGAAACGCTCTGTGATGGCTGTTTTCAGAGAGGGAACTTTCTCGAGCAAGTCAACGGCCCCCGACCACGAAGTGGCGTGAGCGTAATGGATGAGTGACTTACGATAGAGCGTTAACGGCAGGGCCAACGCAAAATCGTTGTCGTCGCTGTCGGTGGTTTTGCCTGCGGCCGAGCCACCTGCCTTGCGGAGTTTTGTGAAGAGTTCGGCTGCCCGGGAATACTCCCGAGCGGAATTGAGTTCATCCCCCGTCGAGGCAAACAGTGCAGCACGAGCCAGCGGTGCCCAGGGCGACAGTGGGTCGTTTTTCTGATACCAGGTCACCAGGTTGGGCAGGCCAAGGTCGTGCTCGACCATCAGGATAGAATAAGAATTGATGAGTCGGAACGGAAGCACGGGGTTGAGAAGGAGTTGATCAAGTTCATCGGCGTCGCTGGCTTTGGCCATGCCGATGTTGTGAGCCTGGAGATGACCGTTCATGGTCAAGGTCAGAAGCATGACGTCGAACAATCGTCGTTCGATCGGTGTCAAGTCGAGTTCATCCAGACTGTTGCCCATGTTTCGTATGTGTTTTGAGCTGACAACGCCGTTCCCAGCCAAGGCTCGGCTGATGGGGGAAAACGCCTTCAAGGCGGCAGCGTTGAGCACCTCGCCGACCTCAGGCGTTTCCTTGTAGATGCCCTCCATCAGAAGAAGAAGATGTTCAGCCAACGGCGTCAACACCTCAGGAAGCTCAGCGCCGTGAATGGCGCGAAGAGCTTGCGTTCGACAGGAGAAGACCTGTTCCTTCAGCGAAGCATCGAGACTGGCCGGTGCCAAATGACTGACCAGCAAGGCCGCATAAGGATGGGTGAGCGGGAGCATGGAGTCTGAGGTGAACACGTCCGCCAATCGCTCCAAATCCAACGCTTGCAGCAACGTCGTCAAGGCCAAGGTCCTTGCTTCTTCCCACATTGCTCCGCGCTCATCGCACAATCGCTGAGCCGCTTTGAGACGAAGTTTCGTCGAGAGATGCTGCTCGTGAAGCACGTGAAGGAGAGCCTGCTCGTCGACATCGTCCATGAACCTGAGAAGCCATTCATTCGCCCGTTCGCTTTCCAGAGA
Source organism: Methanobacteriota archaeon (assembly GCA_002722695.1). Lineage (GTDB taxonomy): Archaea > Thermoplasmatota > Poseidoniia > Poseidoniales > Poseidoniaceae > Poseidonia. The sequence continues at coordinate 30,989 of PBMS01000013.1, read as the reverse complement.
AACCACGAGAGGGAGCAGTTCAGTGATGTCCGATGAGGCGTCGAGACGGCGCTCATCGAGCACGTCCATGGCGTCGTCTTTTTTCCCTTCACGCAACAAAGCGTTCAGGCGCCACCATGTCAGGCGGTCTCGTCCTTTGTGGACGTTTGCGCTCTCGAGGAGTTGAAGCCCTGCTTCCAGTTGAGCAGCCGTGCAAGCTTCTGCTTCAGGAGGAGCGTGCTGCCAGCCAAGGACTCGACGAGCGTTTGAAAGAGAATCTTCCCGGGTGATGGCCATCAACCCGTCCCAATCGTCCACATGACCATCAAGAAGTCGTTCAAGGTCTTCCAACGCCCCCGCCAGCTCCGAATCGGCTTTCGAGGCTGCTGTTCGCACCGCTTTTTTGACGTCGTGTCCACCGTGAACGGCCAGCAACACCGTGATGAACGCCATGGACCCTGTGAGATCCCGCAACGGCGGTTCAAGGTCGAGTTTACGGCCACCAGCAATCTGGTTGGTGGCTTTTTGCAGCGCGACTTTGATGTCGGGGTCACTGACGCCGGCACCGGTGAGTTTCAGCACCGTGATGACCTCGTCCTTGTTTCGTGGATCAATCCAGAAGAAGTCTGTGGTCAAGGATGAAACGGTCGTGGTTTTCGAGGCCTTTGCTTTGGGAAAGGCGAGAAACTGACCCAAAAGTGGCGTTTTTTCACCGATGAGATGCCAGACGGGATGAACCCCCTCGACCATGCAGGTCTCGCGCAGGAGGTTTTCGGGCGCATTCCATGCCTCGTCCCAATGCTCTTCATCCATCTGCTTGTGAACGAGGAGGGTGGCGAGTTGGTAAGCGGTCGTGTAGGGTGATTCGTCGATGACGGCTTGTGGAGCGTGCAGCCACTGCATGTGAGCCGGGCCGGTTTGGCGACCTGAGCGCCGCATACGGCCTCGAGGCCGGTTCATGGTCGGACGGCGCGGGGCGGCAGCGTCGTTGTCGTCGTCGTCGGTTGCAGGAGGCTCTTGCTCGTGAGCAGCGATAACAAGGTGGGCCCTGAGGGGTTTGTCAAGCATTTTCCAAGCCGATTCTCGGTTCATGATTGAGACGCGTACTGCACCCGACTTGGGTTTTGAAAACGCTGCCTTGAGACAGGTTTCCATGTACGATTCGTCCAACCTTTCATCCCCTCATCTCTTGCCACGACAGGAGCCATTTCAACCCACCGATGCGGTTCTTTCATCAATTCAAGAGCGCAAAGCATACCTCCATGAACCAAAGCCGCCTCCCCGATGGTGATACTGCATGGACCTCATCACCACGATTGTTCTCTTGCTCCACCCGCTCTTGGCGAGCGGTCTGGTGGTTTGGATATGGTGGCAGTACGCCTGGCGAAAGAAGTCGTACGAGTTGAAAGGCGAGGAACGTGCGGTGCACCTGGCTCGGCACGAGCGCAACGGTGAACGATTGCTTTGGGCTACGGGTGGCGTTATCCTCGTCGCATTTACGGCGCGGGGAATCACCGGGTTGTACGACGGCCAGGCGTTGCTTCCGTCCCTCGTTCCGCAATCGTTGCACGGTTTCATGGGTCCAGTGGGTTTTGGGTTGATGGTGTTCATGACCCGACTGGGAAAGCAAACACGGTCCCAACGCCAAGCGGGTGAGTCCTTTCAGGCGACGAAACTCAAGCACGGCCGAGCCGCCGACTTGATCGTCTACATGGTTTTCATTCACGCCTTCTTGGGCTTCATCTACACCTTCGATGTCCTGGGCTGACCGAGGGGTGACCTCCAAGGCCCCATGACGCCGATTCAAATACCTCTTTTTTTTAGACAGACTTGTGGAAGGCGCCACCGATCCCGAAATGCTCAAAGACAGAGCGTTTTTCAAATTCGGCCTGTTTATACACGATCACAAAGCCTCAATGATGGCGTTTGGCTTGATTTCATGCATCCTCATGGGCAGCCTCATCACCATCGGGTCTGATTGGGCCGAGGGTTTTGGTGAAGACGATGTTGAATCCATCAACGGTTTGCGCCTGCTCTCTCAAAGGTTTGCTACGGAAGACGACTCGGGCGGGCAATCGTTCCGATACCTCGTGTTCCACCCTACCCACAACGACACTTCAGAGGCCTGGAAAACGGCCGTCATGGCCGCCTTGGCGGAGTTCGATAGCCACCCAGACATCACCGTGAATTATTCCTGGCAGGCAGAGGACGTGGACCGAAAAGACGTGGTTCAGAGCGACGAAGACGGCACGTACGCTATCAACAAAATCACCATGGAAATGAACCGAAAAGACGCCAAATCCGTGATGACCGAACTCAGGGATTCCGTGGACATCGAAAACGGCTTCGAAAGTTGGATGACGGACGGCATCTTCGTTGATTGGACCTTTGACGACCGAATCAAAAACGACTTGATCAAGGCAGAAGTCGTCGCTGTTCCGTTAACACTCATCATTTTGGGCCTTATTTTTGGTTCGCTGATTGCAGCGATTTTGCCCATGGGCATCGGTGGGGGAACGCTCGTCGCAGCCATCGGCATGACGATTTGGCTCTCCAACATAACGGATGTGACGGTCTACGCCACCAACATTGTGTCCCTCATCGGAATCGGTGTTTCCATCGACTACTCACTGTTTCTCGTCAACCGCTTCAGGGAGGAATTGAGTCGCGGTCATGACGTCCGAACGGCGACAGCGATGAGTTGCGCCACTGCTGGTAAAGCGGTCTTTTACTCGGGCATTACGGTTGCCATCGGCTTGATGGGGATGCTGTTTTTCGCCAACACGTCCCTTCCATCCCTTGGCATCGGTGGAACCATCGCGGTGACCATCGCCATGGTCTACTCAACCATCGTCCTACCCGCTGTTATGGCGTGGCTTGGACCCCGCATCAACAAACTGAAAATACCCTACGCGTTTGACATGTCCGCCAAGGACGACGGGATGTGGGCGCGCATCGCCAAGCGCGTGATGGACAGGCCTTGGGCCGTCCTGATTCCAACCTTGGTCTTGCTGATCGGGGCTGGCCTACCGTTCGCTTATGCTGAGTTTTCATTGTCCTCGTGGAAAGCCCTCCCGCCGGACGACGAAGCTCGCCTTGGCATGGAACTCATCGACGAACAGTGGCCCGACCAAGCGGCGAACACGATTTTCATCATCGTCGACACCGATGGTGCCGATCCCCTCAGCGAAGCCAACCTGCGAGCGCAGCATGCCTTCCTAAAGGAACTCCTGACCGACCCGCGTGTACTGGGAGGCACAGGCGTTGGCATGCCGGACAACATCACGGCCAACGAAACGGTTCAGTTTTGGCAAACGCCCGACGAATACCTCACACCGGAACAGATCGCGGTTCGCGAAAGCCTTCGCAAGGCCTTCGTGGGCGACAACGCCACGTTCATGTCGGTTCAGCTCAAAGGCGTACAAACCAACGTTGATTCTCGGGAATTGGTGGAGGAAATTCGGCAGGACCGAGACGATTACCTTGCTGATTTGTCAGGTGAGAACGACCGTCTTCTCGTGGCCGGTTTTGCGGCATACAACGCCGACAATCTCGAAGCGATTGCGGACAACCTTCCTCGCGCCTTGGCCTTTATTTTGTTAGCAACCACTGCCCTGATTTTCATCCAAGTTCGTTCGGTCATTATTCCCATCAAGGCCATCGCGATGAACATTCTATCCATCTCAGCATCGTTTGGTATGCTGGTGTGGGTGTTCCAATGGGGCTTCGGCGCAGAGCTACTGAATTTTACCGCGCAACCCATCGACTCCGGCAATCCCGTCATCATGTTCTGCATCGTCTTCGGGCTGTCCATGGATTACGAAGTTCTGATGCTCTCCCGCATTCACGAAGAATGGGAGCGAACCGGCGACAACACCCTCGCTGTGGCCAACGGACTTCAGAAAACCGGGGGCCTCATCACCGGTGCAGCCGCCATCATGGTGGTGGTGTTCTGCTCCTTTGGACTCTCCTCGGTCATCATTCTCAAGCAAATCGGCCTCGGCCTTGCTCTTGCCATCTTCATCGATGCAACGTTGGTACGAGCCCTGGTCGTGCCGTCAACGATGCGACTTATGGGCAAGTGGAACTGGTGGGCCCCAGCGTTTTTGCGACCCTCTCCCACCACCCATGATGCAACCGCACCACTCACCCAATCCGACGGGTCAGGCGGGGATTCTGAGCAAGAATGAGACGCTTCCAGATTGAGAACCTTCAAATCCACGAGGCGTGACGGACAGTCATGGCACGTGAGGAACGCACCCTCAAGAAAGTCAACAAGGTGTTGGCCCGTGTCGAAAAACACATTGAGCAAACGCGCGATGCTCTCGAAGACCTCGAGATTGAATTTGAAGTTCTCAAAGCAACGGTGAAGCGACTGAAGACGAAACCCGCTCCTGCCGAAGAGACGGCAATGGACGAGATGGACGAAGATCTCGACATTGAAAATTCCTCAAACATCACGATGACGCGCAAGTTCTGAGTCAGAGTTTCAGCACGACGTCTCGGTTTGACCACATGTCCAACCAGTGGTTCATGTTTGATTCAAGCCCCGGAGGTTGAATTCGACAGCCGCAGGCGTTGGCGTGTCCGCCCCCAGTTGGGTCGAGCGCTGTGGCCATTCGTGAGAGGTCGAACTTACCCTGTCCGTTGGTAAGAAACGAGTTGGCGTAAAAACTGGCTGAGAGCGGTGGACGCTCGGGATCGGACAAATCGCCGTCGGCGTATCCGTGAACGATGCAACACGCGTCAGCAGCATCGCCCACCCACGCGGTGACGAGATAGCCGTTGCTGCGCAAGCCCGACTCGTCCATTCGGCAAACAGCCAACCGATCGTGAACGGTGGTGTTGGCCTCCACATGGCGTTGTGCAACAGCGCGGTCGGCAGCCGCTTGACGGCACCGCTGCTTGACCACGGAGTCATCCATCAAGACTTCGTAGGACGCCCCGTTGGCAAGGAGGTTCACCAAGTGAAGCATGTACTCCGGGTCGCGAGACGTGCAGGTTCTCGACAGTTGCAACAGAGGGCCGTCAGCGAGGAAAGCCTCCTTCGTGATGCCCCCCGAATCCAACGCATCGACAACCGGCATCATCGGCGCCAGATGCTCCATGTCGGTGATGTCGATCAAAAGGTCGTACGCCAGTCGGGCGGCGGAGGGCGTGGCTTCCCAATGCTGTGTTCCACCGTCTGCCTCAAACGAGGCAGCCCGCGCTCGGTCGGGTCGATTCGTGAGGTGGTGGTCAACGTACCACCCGCACGCTGAGTGGAACGGCAAATCCACGAGCACGGTGTTTCGGTCGATGTGGTCGTCAACCAAGCCCCCTCGCAGAGCTGCTGCATGGGAAAACATGACCGTTGCTTCGGGACGAAAGGCCTTCAAAACAGCCGCTCCAAACAACCCGTCCATGTCCGAATCAGCAACGATGTGTGTGTATTCGGGAACCTCGTCCTCTCGCAACGGCAGGACGGTCATGGTTGCCCGGCACCCCCCATGTCCATCAAGGTTGGGTGATGAACACCCGTTATGACCATGAATGAGAAGTGTTGAGGGGACAACATGGAGACCTCATGCGGTGTTGTGCTGGTCAATTACGGGACCGTTCTCCTGCTTCAGTACCCGCAGGGCCATTGGGATTTACCCAAGGGTCACGTTGAGACCAACGACGGTGACCGTCGGTCCACCATGCTCCGCGAGCTCGCTGAAGAAACAGGCATCACCCAGGTCGCAGTCCTCGAAGGCTTTGTCGAGCGATCCGAATATTCCTTCCGACACAAAGGGAAACGACAGAACAAGGAGGTCTACTGGTACGTGGCAGAGACCGAACAGATGAACGTGGAGCTGTCCCATGAGCATCGAGGCTACCTTTGGCTGGATTGGGAACAGGCGCTGGAGACCATCACTCACGATGAAACCAGGGACATTGTTCGATTGGCTCAGCGGTACGTGAACCTTCACGGCACGCAGTGATCAGAGAGCTTCGAAGTCCTCGTCGTTGGCTTTCATCTGGTTCACTCGATGCGCCACGCCCTTCTCTGCAAGACGCATGCCAAGCGGCACCCAGAGGGTTTCTTCCTCGTTCAGCATCATGCTGACCCAACGCCCCATCACGAACAACCAGTCGGAAAGCCGGTTGACGTAGACCAACGCAAGAGGTCGGACGGCGTCGTCACCTTCGCTTTTCATGAGGTGGACCATGGTTCGCTCCAAGCGCCGCACCACCGTTCGCGCCACGTGCATGCACGTGATCGAAGGCGACCCCGCAGGTAGGATGAAACTCGTGAGTTCGGGAATTGTCTCCAACCATGCATCCATTTCATCCATGAGGACATCGGTTTGTCCTTCAGAAATGAGCACCATGTACTCGGGAAGCGTGGCCGGCGGGCATGCGAGTTCAGCACCCAAATCAAAAAGTTCGTTTTGGACGCGAGACAGCGCTTCGGTAAGCACGGTTTGAACTCGCTGAACATTGGTGCGTTCTCCGCCGTCCTCGTGGTCGGGGAGACGGTGGACTTCAGCAAGCACCATGCCCAGCCAACTGTTCACTTCGTCGCACGTGCCCACGACGTTGAATCGCACATCGGATTTTGCTCGTCGGGAACCGTCAACCAGGGAAGATTCCCCACCGTCCCCTCCGCCTGTGTACACGCGATTGATCTTGACCATGGACGCCCCTCACACCTGCGAAGTCATGCTTCTATGAGGGGTTTGCGGGAAGGAAATCCTTCCTCCATGCGATAATACCACTCGATGTCCATCTCGCCCACCGCCCATGAAAACAGAGCCATGCGGCGGTCCACCACGCCGTACCATTCGAGACGACCGGGATCCATCGAAACAATGCGTGCCCCGATGCGTTCCAGACGAGCGACGTTGTTTTGCCACTGAGACACCAGGCCACCCAGATGTTCTGCGACCTCCAGAACGTGAGGGTGCGTCATGGCAAACTGGTCCAACAACAGCTCAAGCTCGTTGGTCAAGTCGTGAGCTTCATCGCTCATGGCCTGAAGCACCATCAGGACGTTACTTGCCTCCGGAAGCGTGGCACGGGCTTGTTCAATGGTGACGACCACAGCCCCGTCGGGAAGCGGATACGGCAGGGTTTCCTCGGCAGAGAGCTCGTTCAATTCCATTGGTAGCCCCGAATACAGAGGTTCGTCGGCGGGTTTAGACACGAGTCCTGCTTAACTTGACGCTTCTTGTAGTCACCGGAGGATGTCCATGAGGAATCGGTGTTTTTTGATGAAAAACAGACATCCGACCGGGCGAACTCAGGCCGTGGAGGCGGCGAGATTGTCACCTCGGCGAGCACGAGAAAGTTTGGTCCAACCCATGAACAGCAGGCCGCCCCACATCGCCAACTCCAGCCCAACGATGACGTAGTACGCTGGACCGAGCGTCTCAAGCATGGCGACGGCGTCGTAAGGCAGGCCGTGAATGGCCATGTAGGCGGACTGAGAGAGGAGACTCGATGAAAACCAAATCAACACCGCAAACCAGAGAATGTTGCCCATTGGCCAGTCGGCTGGAGCTCTCTTTAGATGCTTCATGACACTAAATCGACCTTGAAGGATATGAATCCTCGTTTGTTTTGAACACGCTTTTTCCAGAAAAAGGGACCCACGGCCGTTTTCCGACGCTGATTTCAGGCTGAAAACGTCGGGTCTGCTCCCAGGGCGATGAGCGCTTCTTCGACGGCTTCAATCCACTCGGGCGCCACGGCTGCCTCACCTCCTGCGTCCTCAAAGGACTCAAGCCAGCGACGTGCTTCGTCCGGTTGTTCCAAAAACACATGAATTCGATGCAGAGCGACGTAAGCCATTGGATTGAGATGCTCTTCATCCGCATCCCACCCGTTTTCAAAGCACGAGAGAGCGCCGTGGGGGCCCTGAAGTTGACCGCGTTGAAGCGCCACCATGCCAGCCTGACTCCAGGCCAGAGGTAGCCGACCGATCAGAAGGCCTCGAAAGACCATCCACGTCTGGCCTCCACCCAACAACACCAACAAAAGGAAGCCTGCCCACTGCTCAAGCGTGTTGAGCTCCGGCCAAGTCACCACCATAAGGCCCCCCGCACCGATGCAAAACACGAACCCTGACATCGGTGCGATGAACACGTCCCGCCGTGTTCGCACCATGTGGTAAACGCCAACGAGAACGCCATAACTGCCCGTTACGAGAACGGCGACGAGCAAGGTGGTCAGGGACATCGGTCGGGGGGCGGTCTCACTCAGTGCGAGCAGCCCAGCGATGCTGGCGAGGACCCATCCAAATCGACCGGAGATTTCCGGAAACGGCTGATGGCGGCTCCCTGCAATGAGGGCCACGGAGACAACAGCAAGCACCGCCACCGCGAGCACTTTTCCCGAGGACTCATCGAGGAACATCGTGGCCATTGCTTTTCCCTCTGCATCGCACCGATATCATGCTTTGTGATATCCCGAACCGCGTTGGATCTCCGTAGCCCGATAGAGTTGTTCAACCACCATCGCAGCAGCCAATTCGTGTGGATAGGTCATCGCCGACAACGAAAGGCGTTCAATCGCGCGCAGACCATCGTGAGGTGGCCAACCTTCTGCTGGACCAACCGCAAGGTGAACGTCGTCCGACCCCAACTGCCACTCTTCAAAGCGACGAGCAAACGCCACGGAGTCCTCTTGGGAGCCACCCTCGTCCATCAGAATCAATCGCCCCGAGCGCCCGAGAAGTCGGTCAACATACCCAACACCGTCCAATTTTGCGGAATGGTGTTCCAGCGATACCCCGCGTGACCTGATTCGTTCCCCGTACCGCTCAATGAGCTGAGCCATGGCACTGTCCTTCGGAGCCCCGTGGGTGTGAACGGTCAGTCGGCCCATGGTCGTCTTGTACCGAGACGCCCTTTCAATTCGTTGGCCAACGGACAAGTCCATGAACCAACCACAACGTCGGGATGTCATGGGGTGGTGGCCTTTTGGAAAGAAGCCAAAGGTGGCCTCAAATCCTAACGACCCCATCCTCAAGGACACTCGCACCTGGTTGTCTGAACTCAGGGACGCTTGCGAGATGAACTTTGATGCACCCGAGGAGGCTCGTCGACAAATACGCCACATGCAGGTTGAGTGGAAGGAAGCGATGGACAGAGGCGACATGACCCCCTCTCTGAGGGAAGGGTTGGAGGGCCGGGCCTTTCGATTGTTGAACTGCACCGACCAAGAATGGATTGGCTGGCTCGATGATTTGAAATTCTGGAAGGCCGGTTGGAAACCCGGCCAAGACGACGAGAACGAGGCTTGAAGAAGGATTGGTCTGCAGGCTAAGACATGGGTCAGACCCCTTCGTTGCACCTCCTCCACTCCTGTCCGTTTTGCTGGAAGGTGCGAGGCCTCCTGGAACACCTTGACGTGGACGTGGAGTACGTTGCTGTTAACGGAATGAAGATCAAAAAAGACGTGGCGTTTGCCGGCGACTGGGGAAAGGTTCCTGTCTTCACCGACATCGAGGGTGTGCACCACGTGGATTCCACGCCCATCCTACGCGTCATTGACGAGACGTACAACGAAGGAAAAATGGCCAATCAAGGCGATGCTGCTCGCCAACACGAATGGATGGAGTGGGTCGATACGCATCTCTCTCGGGCCACGGTCCCCATCCTGTACGGAAGCCTAAGCTCCGCTCTGAAAACGACCACGCGGATATCAAAAATCGAAAACTTCGGTTTCATTTCAAAGCGACTCTATGCGTGGGCAGGTTTCCCCATCATGTGGGGCATCATCGCACGGAAGCGCGTCAAAAGCGACGGCCGAAAACCCAAGAAACTGTGGCACGACCTGCTGACGGAATTTACGGCGGCTCACGATGCTAAACCGTTCTTTGGCGGCGAAACACCCGATTTGGTTGATTTTGCCGCCTTTGGCTACATGCGTTCAATTTCGCCCTACCCACAATTCAGCCAGCTGACCGACCACGTCAACGGCATGGCATGGTACCGACGCATGGAAGCCACGCTGAGTTGAGGGATGAACGTGACAATCACCCTGAGCGGCATGACGTTCAACGCTGTGGACGAAGCAACGACGGTCCTTGGAACCACCAAAGGCGGTTGGGTGTATGCAGGACAACGCCCGTGCTACGAAGCAAGAACACCAGCGTTCTACACGATGGAACACCCCCTAACGCACCGTCAAGTCGTGGAGGCGATGGGCGGCACGACGGAGGAAAACGACCGTCCCATGGATTCGTTAACATCGCACGACGTCAGGGAATTGTCCCAACATTTGATGGCGCAGGAAGACTTTTCTGCAGTCGTCGACGCTTTGCCAGGCTCATGGGAGGTACGAGCGCTCACGCAATCGGAGTGGGTTGCTGCCAGGGCGCAGTCAACGTTGCAGCTGCCAAATGGGTTCACAGAACGACTGGCCGATGCCCCCGCCTCCAACAATCGAGGGGCCATGATGGACGGGCGCCCCCGCCCCAACGACCTTCTCGGCCCTGCTGCATCGCAAATTGCAGCCATTGCCGTTCACCCACGCAACGAGGATGTGACCGCCGTTGGAAGCGTGCCCTACGAACGACCGCTTCCCAACGTCGTGGCTCGGCTTGCGCTCACCCCCGTTCGAGAGGGTGTCGGAAAACGCGTTCCACATCGAACCGACGTGTGGAAGAACGTGCGTTCGGAATTTCTCTGGACGACCGTGTTGGGCGTCGTGCCTTCGTTTCTCATCCCGGTGCTCAGAGGCATGGGTGACTACGCCACGGAGGGATGGTTCAATCTCCTGTTCGGTGGATTGGTGGCCGGCTTTTTCACCGGAGCGTTGTGGCGGCCAAGGCGCCCCGTCCTGTCCTACGACGACGTTGAATCTTCGTCGATGAGCGTGGCCCAATAGGTGTCCTTGCGTATGGCGTCAGCGGTGCAAATCGTGGCCATGTTGACGATGTGTCGAACACCGTCTTGGCGCGCCACGAGTTGAACTGGGTGAGCCATGCCCTCGAGAATCGGACCGGTCATTTCCGCATCGCCAAGCTCCTCAAGAAGTTTGTATGCGATGTTGGCTGAGGCCAAATTGGGGAGGATGAGCACGTTGGCCGGGCCAACGAGTTTCATGAACGGATATTCTTCCTGCACCGAGGGGTTCAGCGCAGTGTCGCTTTGCATCGGACCGTCGATCATCAAGGTCGGATCGAGCGTACGAGCCATCACCACCGCTTCTTCGATACGATCGGACCGATGAGTCCTTGTTGAGCCAAAGTTCGAAAACGAGAGCATCGCCACCCGAGGAGCCACACCAAAGCGCCGCGCAACCTTAGCGGTCTGTACGGCAATTTCAGCCAGCGTTCGACTGTCTGGGTACACGTTCACGGTGGCGTCTGCAAGGAAGATTGTTCGACCTTTAACGTTCATCATGTAGCAACCGATGACGCAATGTGCATCGTTTGCCTTCCCGATGAGTTCCAGCGTGGGTCGCAAAACGTCCGCATAATTTCGGCTGACGCCCCCCACAAAACCGTCTGCGTCGCCGGCATGGACCATTTGTGCAGCGAAGTACGGTCGACTTTTCAGCAAGCGCGCCGCATCAGCCCACGTGGTGCCCTTTCGCTGCCGTCGACGGAAAAAGGCGTTGGCGTACTCGGTTTTCCGTCGTTCGTCGTAGCGAGGGTCGAAGGCATCGTAATCAAAGTTCAAGCCCAAATCCTCCACCATTTGGTCAATGCGATCGACCGGGCCGAGCAGAATGGGGTGACAGATGTTCTGATCAACCAACTGGGCTGCCGCCCGAAGCACCGGTTCCTTGTCGCCTTCGGGGAAAACAATGCGCTTGCCTTTGCCCTTGACCTGGTTGATCATCTGTCGCATGACGGAATACGATTCTCCCAATCGGGCTTCCAGCTGCTCGCGATAACGGTCGATGTTGAATTCCTCGGCCGACACCCCGGCAATGCCCTCGTCGATGGCGGCTTGAGCAACAGCAGCGGCCTCCCAAATGAGTACGCGACGATCGAAGGGTTTGGGGATGATGTACTCGGGACCGTATTGCATCACGACCCCGTCGTACGCTGCCGAGATGTAATCGGGCACCGGTTCTTTGGCGAGAGCCGCCAGCGCCGTTGTTGCAGCCATTTTCATGTTCTGAGTGATGTCTCGCGCTCGAACGTCAAGAGCCCCGCGGAAGATGTAGGGAAAGCCCAACACGTTGTTGACTTGATTTGCGTAGTCTGAACGCCCCGTTGCAATGATGGCGTCTTTACGGACCTGGAGCACCTCCTCGGGCAGGATTTCAGGCGTCGGGTTTGCAAGGGCAAAAATAATTGGTTTGTCGGCCATGCTCGCAATCATTTCTTTGGTCACCAGCCCCCCTCGAGAAAGGCCCAGCATCACGTCGGCACCGCTGAGGGCATCGGCCAAATCACCAGCAGAACGGTCCTGGGCAAAGGGTGCCTTGTACTCGTTGAGTTCACCCGCCTCCAACCGAGACTTCGTGATGATTCCTTGACTGTCAACGAGGGTGATGTTGTCCATTGAGACCCCCACGGCGACGTAGTGGTTGGCGCAAGCAATGGCCGATGCCCCCGCTCCGATGACCACGATTTTCAGCTCGCCGAGGGCTTTGCCCTGAAGCTCAGCGGCGTTGAGAAGAGCGGCGGCGGAAATGATGGCGGTGCCGTGCTGGTCGTCGTGCATGACCGGGATGTCTGTTGCCTCAGCGATGCGGCGCTCAATCTCAAAACATTCGGGCGCTTTGATGTCTTCGAGATTGATGCCTCCAAACGTCTTTGAAATGTTCACCACGGTGCTGATGAATTCCTCCGGATCCTCGGTGTCCACCTCAATGTCAAACACGTCAATGCCTGCGAAGGTCTTCAACAGCAACCCCTTGCCTTCCATGACGGGTTTGCTGGCCAACGCCCCGATGTTGCCCAAACCGAGAACGGCGGTGCCGTTTGAGACAACAGCGACGAGGTTGCCCTTTGAGGTGTAGCGGTACGCGTCTTCCGGGCGTTCTTCAATCTCCAAACATGGGTACGCAACCCCCGGAGAGTAGGCCAGACTCAATTCGTGGGCGGTCGCGTGAGGTTTTGTGGGAACGACCTTGATTTTCCCACGGGGATCGGCCTCGTGGTATTCGAGGGCTTCCTTGCGTAACCTCGTGTCTTTTTTGCTCGTGGACATGGACATCCCAAACAAAACGGCGGGAAGACAGGGTTTGATTGTTGTGCGGCCTCGCTCTTGCATGAAGCGTGTTTACGCCAACCGCTCGAGCGCCCGAGGACCTTCGTATTGGAACGAAAACCCCGCCATGCAAGAGCCGTTTTAACCGAGCATTGTACGGTCAGCGAGGGCTCTCTTTCAAATAAGTGAAAAAAACACGATTATGCATGAAACAGGGTGGTTCAACCCAAATCCTCGAGGGGCGACCTCAACGCGCCCTATCGATGGTGGTGTTGATGCTCCTGATGTCGTTGGGCCCACTGCTCACCACGCCGGTCGTCTCGGCCCACGGCGAGCCAAGCGGTGTGACGTGGCCGCTTGAAGGAAGTAACGACACCGGCTGGGTCACATTGAATGCGGTTGGAGCGGTTCCCGATACGGGTCAGCGCGCCACTGCAGATTGGGACTTGGCCTTCGCACCCGGAGCCGAGTTGTCCAACGTCACGCTCGAAGTTCGCGCCAGCGGACAGGACGGTACGACCATCGAAGAACCGCATCTCGTGGTGGACGGCATGGGCACTTCTCTGTTCGACTGGCGAGGATTGGGCGTCCTGGGCGAAGCAAGTGCCTTCACCACCGGCACGACCTACACGGGCCGATTGAATCCCAACAGCAACTCCGGTGCTGGCTGGGATCTCCCATCGGACGCCGAATTGACAAAAATAATTGTTGAAGTGCTGGCTCCAGCCGACCCGCTGGTGTCGCTCACGCCCTACGACTTTGAACTCAGAGACTCGGCGGTGAACCCCGAAACGGGCGTCCTGTACGTGGCTGCCAACAACCAACTTTTGTTGCTCAACGCCAACAACGACCCGATCATCATCGACGTGTACGATTTTGAAAGTGAAAACGGCGTGGTCGACATGGTGATGGACAACAACGGTGGATTGCTCCATCTCTTGTTGGGAGACGGGAGCTTTCGTGCGATGTCACTGACGGACAGTGAATTCCAAACCCCTCTCGGCGACGGAGACGTGGACCGCTTCACGATGACCGCAGCGGGCGATGTCTTCGCAGCTGGCTCCTCAGGACTGGTGATGTGGGACGGCGCTGCGTGGACGGTCGTTTCCTCCGCCGCAGTCGGAAGCAGCGGAGCCGCACTCTCCATGATTGAGGTCAACGGAATCGTTTACGCAGCCGTTGACGGCGTCGGTGTGCTGCGTTATGACACGAGCGCATCAAACCCACTTTCCACATGGAGTTCAGCCAACACACTGCACTCCGACAGCATCACGCACATGACCACTTCGGGTAACCAATTGTTGTTGGGGTCCTCGGACAGCGGGTTGGCTCGGTTTGATTTCGTCGCCGGATTTTGGCTGTCCACGTGGAATTCAGCAAACTGGTTGACCAGCGACACCATCGCCGGCGTTGAGCGAGTGGGACCCACCCTCTACGTTCTCAGTGGAGATGCACTCCACTCCTACAACACCACCAACGGTGTGTTTTCCACAACGTACGACCTTTCCACACTTGGACTGGCTTACGACGGCGTTTCCTTGCTTTCATGGCCTGCGGGAGCCTCGGCGGCGCCGAACAACAACGGGCTCCTCGTGAACGATGGCAGTGGCCAACTGATCCATCTATCGCCCGACCAAACCCCATTCGTGGAAGGCACGATTCGCCTCGCCAGTGCCCCAGCCACCGACGACATGACGGCGTTGGTGGAACTCGACAACGTTCTGTACATCGGGTCGGGAGACAACTCGATGGTGGTCCTACGCTACGACGTCGGTAGCGCTGCATGGTTGACCCCTTTGGACGTCAGCGACAACGTCCTGGACATGACGGTTGCCACGGACGCAGCCGGTTCCACCTCCCTCTTCCTCGCCATGGAAGGCAGCCCTGTTGTGGAAGAGATGGACACCGCCGGGACCGTCTTGCAAACGTACGACGGAACCGCTGGTTGCTACTCTTCCTCAACCACCGTTCTCAGCATGGTCGCCGACGCCAACAGCGTGGTCATGTCTCTTGACGGAGGGGTGTTCGTCCACTTTGATCGGGCAAACGGAGGATGCACCGCCTACGACACCACCAACGGTCTGCCCACCTCGTTTGTTGGCGATGTTGCGCTTTACGGCGACATGGCCTACCTCGCCACCGAAGACCGGGGTGTCCTGCGCTACGACATCAGCAACGACACTTGGCTTGAGCCGTGGGGATCAACCGGCATCAACGGCGTGGACAGCGCTCCTGTGGCCGTTGTGGGTGATGTGCTCCACCTCGGACTGCCAGGGTACGGTGTGGCCCGCAAAGATCTGAACACCGGCGAGATTCTCTCGCCAATCCTCGCTGGAAATCGAGGCGGCCCTCTACCGTCGAGCCAAATTTTTGCCCTTGAATCCGACGGATCAAGCCTCTACATCGGAACACAACAAGGCGCCCGAAAGTGGGACGGAAATCAAGCGACCAGTTTCGGTCAGGGCAATTCATGGCAGACCCGACCCCAACAGTTCTACGATTTCGTCATCGACGGGTCTGGTGGGAGCGGAGACATCTACGCCGGCACCAACATCGGGGTGTGCAAGTACGACATCAACACGATGAACATCGACGACTGCCAGAACGTCTACGACGGCATGCCCAACTGGGCCACCATCAGCGTTGGTGTGGACAACGACTACGTCTACGGAGGGACGACGTCAGGCGTCGGCCTCATCACAAAATCCAATTTCCAGCACGATTACAATTGGGGTGAAGGCACCCAGACCGGCAACGCCGTGGTTGAGATCATGGGCGACATCGCCTACATCGGCACGGACGGGTTGGGTGTTCTTCGATACAACATCACCGCCAACCGCTGGCTCGTGCCCTTCACCGAGGACAACGGTGTCCTCGACGGCGGCAACGACGATGTGACCGGCTTGGTGGCGGACATTCGCCAAAACATGATTTGGGTCGGCGGAAGCGATGGTTTCCAACTGATCAACATCACCAACGGGGCCGAAGAGTACGACATTGAAAGCACGAGCAACCAGTACACCGCCGACGGCAGCCCTTACGACATGATGATTCACAACAACATCATGTATTACCACTCGGGAGAGGAGAGTGACGAAGTAAGTCGCCTCAACGTTTCAAACGGCGCCACGCTGTCAAACCTCGACATTGGGGCGCAGGTCGGACAAAACGGTGGCGACATCGTGGGCATGGAACTGTCGGGTGACACCCTCATGGTCAGCGTGGTTTCTGGACAGTGGTGGAACGCCGACGGTTCGGGCGGTATCGCTCGCTGGAACACCACCACGTCCACGTACGAAACGAACATACTGCCCACCGGTTCCATCGACCGAGTGACGAGCTACCGGTCCTCAAACGGCAACACGTGGGTGGCATGGGGTGAACTCAAGCTGGACCTCTACGACAGCAGTCAAACGCTCGTCAATTCGTGGGACGACTTCGAATTCCCGATACGGGGCATTGTGGAACACAACGGCGAAACCATGTTTGCCACCGAAGACGGTGTCGCTCGATACGACGAAGCCACGAACACATGGAACAGCACTTGGGAGGCGGGGAACGGTCTACCGGGCAATGCCGGCGACATCTTCTATGAACTGTGGACCGACGGCACCAACCTTGTTGTGGGCGGTGCTGAATTCAACAACTTTGGCCAGTTCCAAGAAGGGATCATCTCGCATCAAAACGGCGCCGGCACTTGGACGTCCTACGCCGCAGATTCGACCAACAACATGCCTGACGGCTATCCCATCTCGATGGAGATGTGCGGCGGCGTCCTAAACATCGCCATGTACAACAACAACGGAGGCATCGCCCGAATCGACCTCACAAACGCCACAGTGCTTTCGGATTTTGACCGCAGTCAACTGGACGGCACCGGGCCGGCATCGGTGACGTGCGACAACCAAGACACCCTCTACATCGGCTACTACAACGACAACCAACCCATCAGTCGATACAGCTACTCCACCTCAGCGTTCTTGGGCAGCTTGACCACCTCGAGTCACAACCTGCCAAGCGACCGAGTGTGGTACGACGCGCTCTCGCACTCAGGCTCACAACTCATCGTTGGCCACGCCGTGGGGAACTCGGGATCGAATCTCATCTCCGGTGGATTCTCAACGCTGGTCGCAAGCGGTGCCACTGCGCTCCAAGCGCAAATACAGGGCGCCGGTTCCCCCGTCACCTCTCTCCAGTGGCTCAGCGGTTCCTCGGAATGGTTGGTGGGGCGTGCCGGCGGCTCGTCGGGCTACAGCGAGGTCGCCACACTCTCTTCCAACGGCATGCAGACGGTGGTGGATCTGCCCGGTCTGGTCAGCGGACAAGTGACGTCGATGGTGGCCAACGCCACCCACGTCTGGGCCACCACCGGGTCCTCCGGCCAGGGCGCCTCGGGAACAGGGTTGCTTCAGGGCACCTTCATGCCCAACGGCACGGTTGAATGGGAGTTCGGCTGGACCCTCCCCGGCAACACGGTTGCGGGGGACCTCCACCTCCAAGGAACGGATTTGTTCATTGCGACCAATCCCGGAGGCATGTTGAAACTGGACACTCTGACCCGATTCATCTCTCCAATCGGAGGCTCTTTGCACGGCAAACTCGACACCATGCACGTTTACAATACGCAACTGGTTGTCGGGCTCGCTGGTGATGGTGGAAGCCCTCCGGGTGTCCAAATGTTCAATCCACTCACCTCTCAGTTTGGAAACGGTCGCCTCATCTCTGGCCTTCCGTCCAACATCGTCAACGGCTTCACGGACACAAGCGATGTGCTGTACATCGCCACCAACGGCGGCATCGGACGATGGAACTACACCACCGATGACTGGATGGATTCCATCACCGTCAGCAACGGTCTACCCAACGACGTTGTGGAGGACGTGTACGCTGTGGGCAACGATGTGTACATGGCCACACCGTCAGGGCTCTTCATCTGGGACCCATCCACGCAAACGGGAAGCACGCTGACCACCGGTGATGGTCTCATGGGCCAGTCCGCGTGGGGTCTGACCGTTGCCAACTCCCCAAGCACCGGCACCACCACCGTGTTCGTCAGCCATGACGGTCGTGGCTCCGACCGACCCGGCGTGAGTTTGGTCGACCCGAGCGCCCAACAAGTCGTTTCCATTCATCGCTTTGATCAGCTTCCCTCCAACACGGTGACCGCCCTTGCTTCCGATTGGTGGGGCATCCACATCGCCACGGAAGGATGGCCCCTCACCCACTGGAACGTAAGCAGCGGGGACTTCGAAGACGGCGTCGGTTTCTTCCAAACTCAATACCCCATTCACAGCATGTACAGCAACGGCGACGAGGTGCTTGCACTGGGCGGCGAAAACGATGGAATGCTCGTTGAAGCACAAACCTCCGCTCACACCTACCTCGCCGGCTTCCGACCCGGTGAAGTCATCGCCGGAACGCTGGGCGCCAACCACGTGTGGATCGTCAACACCGACGGATTGAACGGCTGGCAGACCAACGGCCAGTACACACCGGTGGAACCCAGCAGCATGCGCAGAGCGTTGCCCCTGACCGTCCGAGCCATGGGCAACGGTGGAGGGCTCAACATTTCTGACATGACGCACTTGGGCATGCCCATCGAACTGGTCGACCCAAGCGACCCTTACCCCCTTGATGCAGCACAAGGCACCCCCGGTGTGCACGGCTTGCTCTTCCAAAACGTTCCTGTCGTCTTGACTTCGCCCACAACCGGCGCCGCTGTTTGGGCGAAATCCATCGCCATGGAATACGACGTTACCCTGAACATCAGCGAGGACCCGAGCCTGCAAAGCAACCTTCAAGACGCTGTTGACAACGGTCAGCTCTACAACAACACGCGGCACGTTTCGCTGCGATTGTTCTCTCCGGCCAACGGATCGCTTGAAGTTCGATTGACCTACGATTACGTTCGCACCGACACCCCGGTGGTCGTCCAAGGTCTCGAAGACCGCCCCGACGACGGCGGCGGCGTTTTGACCGCTTCCTGGTCGTTGGTCCACGACGAAGACTTTGCTCGCTATCTCATCTTCCTCAACGAAGGTCCGTGGACCAGCCCGCCGGGTGAACCGGATCTCCTCGGCCAAGCCCCCGACAAGGCCGTCTCGCTCCACAGCCGTTTAGCAGCCGACATCGAAACCGCCAACGGTCAGCCCCTGAAGGACGGCACGGACTACTACGCTGTGGCCGTTGTTGAATACAGTGATGGGCGATGGGGTAAGGTCTCATCGCCGTTCGGTCCAGCCTCACCAAGCGATGAGGTGCCCCGCGCCCCAGCATGGGTCGCAGCTAGCGCCATGGGCAGCAATGGAGAGGACGGCGACATCGAGCTCGAGTGGGCCCGATGCACGGCCATCGATCTTGCCAGCACCAACGTTTACGTCTCGACCACGCCGATGGCTGACGCCCTTGGACGAACCCCATACACGTCCTACGCACCAAACGAAGGAAATCAATCGATCATCAAGCAGACACCCGGCGTACCGGTGTGGATTGGACTGACGTGCGTCGATCAAGCCGGACAAGAGAACCTCTCCGATGTCGCAGTGGTTGGGCCGATCGTCCCCACCGGAGAACTGAACGACAACGAGGCTCCTGCGCCGATTCAAGACACCACCGTCAGCGACGTCCCCGACGACGAAGGAGGTCGCTTGGTGATGACGTGGACCGCAAGCGAAGCCGAGGATTGCGCCTTCTACACCGTGTACATGAAGCAGGGCGACCACACGCTGCCTGAGGGAGAACTCGGCAGCGTTGAAGGGTATTCCCAAGCCGCCGTCATCAATCCGTGCGACGAAATCGAAACCGTTGTCTCAACGCTTGACGGTGTCCCGCTCATCGACGGGCAAATCTACACCGTTGGAATTGTTGCCTACGATGTTTGGTTGAACGGGAACACCGACGAAGTCCTCCTAAGAGCCGCTGAGCCGCTGCAAAACATCGTCGGACAGGGCGCCACACCGCCCCGAATCACGTCGCTGATGGCCTTTGACCACCCGGACGACGACGGCACGACCATCGATGTGGTGTGGGAACCGTCCACGGTGGAAGACTTCGCCTCCTACACCGTCTGGGTTGCCGATGCACCGGTGGAGGACCTGTCCCGCGCCTACGCTACGTTTGGCAACAACCCCGATGTCTGCGGCTGTTTCAGTTTCAACAAGCAGTGGATCGACGAGCGAACCAACCCGATTGAACTCCCCCTGTCCGCTGCCCTGTACACGCCGGACGGCGATGATCTGTCCGACGGCATCCCCGGTCTGATTCAACCCGGCGTGGAACTGTTCGTCGCCGTGACGGTCCACGACCTCAAAGGCAACGTCCATCTCACCGACCTTACGCAAGCAACGGTGACGCCGGTCGACAACGTCAACGACAACACCGCCCCAGACCGCCTGGTCGACATTGAATTGCTCGACCGTCCCAACGACGACGGGAAGGCTTTGCTCCTTGACTTCGAGCTGTCGGATGCAGACGACATCGCGTCCTACCTCGTCTTCGCCGACACCTACGACTTCGGTGGTTCGGTGGATCAACAGACGGACCTGTACAACAACCCGTTGTGGATTGCTGAACTGGACAGAAACCCCAGCCTCCCGCTGGTGATCGAACGGGTTGGCCGCGACACCCCTGTTCAGGCCGAACAACAGGTTTGGGTGGCCGTGGTGGCCATGGACTCCTCGGGCAATGCACACACAACCATGCTCACAATGGTTTCAGCAACCCCCACCGACCAAGGCATCACCGACCCAGGCGTCTATCTTCCAGACATTGAGCGGGTGGAGGCTGAGTGGTACGAGGAGGTGAACATCTTTGTGGAATGGCAGCACTCTGTCGATGCCAACGTCGAAGGCTATCACATCTACATCAGCGAAGAAATGTTCACGTCCACCGACAACGCAACGTACCTCGATAAAAAGAAATCTGCCAACGAGATTCTCATCACGCCGGAGACGTTCCCAGGCCTCAACAACGAGACCACCTACTACGTTGCGGTCACGCCCTACGACCGCGAAGGCGTCGCCAAGAAAACGGTGGAAGCCATCATGGTCGCGCCCCTGGGGGGTGCCGAGACCGTCGGCGACGGTGGACAAGACGACGGACAGTTGTCCCTTGAGTCCTTGCTGACAACACCCAACCTCATCGCGGCAGGCATGCTTCTGATCATCGTGCTCCTCTTGGCCGTCGTGGTCCGTTCTCGAAGCAGCGCCACGCAGCGGTCCAAAACCTACGAACTGCAAGAAGCCACGTGGGGCATCCAAGACGCTTCGTGGGACACGCCCATCGCTTCAACTGCGGCCCCCGTATCGGCTCCAGCGCCTCCACCGGGCCTTACGACCCAACAAGGCAACAACATCTACGCCCCAACCGGTCAAGGTCAAGCCGAAACCTACGGGCGATCGGCCTACCAAGCGCCGCAACCCGTTCTGAAACCGCAGGTAGACCCTGCCTTGTTGGACGGTCTGCTCGACGAACCGTCGACGCCGAAGAAACCGGAGATTGACACGTCGTTCCTCGACGATCTGTTGTGAGGGCGACACCATGGCTTCCAGCGGGCCGCGCTCTGAAGTCTTCACGACCGTGCTGGTCAACGAACGCGGCATGGTTGCGGACTGGCCGCAACACCGACAACGAATGAACGATCACGCCGCTCGGTTGCGAATTGAACTGCCAGAAACAGGACCAACCGTGAGCGTACCCCAAAGCGAACAGCGGTGTCTCGCCCGCATCGGCTTCTCCCCCGAGCATGGATGGAGCGTAAGTGTGCGTCCCCTCCAACTTCGAAACGAGCCCGTCGACGCCATATCGGTGGCAGCGCCTCGATGGAACGCACGCACAAACGGAACAAAACACGGGGATTGGACGGCCTACAAGGACGCTGCTGAAGCTGCTGAAAAGGTCGGCTGTGACGCAGCGTTGCTGATTCATGAGCACGCTGTCGTCGACGCAGACCGGGCAACCCCCATGGTCCTCGATGAGGACGGGACGGTTTGGGTCGCTCATGCCTCCGAAGGTGGCGTGAACGGGATCACGGCTACTGTGCTTGAGGCCATGCTTCCTTCCCTCGGCCTCCCGGTGGTCAAAGGGAGATTGAACGAACGAACCGTTGCTCGATGCGCAGAATTCGTGCTCGTTGGAACCGGCATGGGCGTTTGTCGAGTCGACACGATCGACGGCGTCAAAACAGGCGATTCTACCGCTCTTTCAACCGCCTGCCATCGTTTGCTGTCCCAACATTTTACCGAGGAGGCCACATGGTCATCGACGGGGCCAGACCATGTCGAAACGCGTGATGGCTCTTGTTGACCGGTTTGCCGCCAATGGACTGCTGGGTGAAGCCGCCTTTCGCTTCGGTTCACCTGACCGAGTGTTGTTGGTCTCAGGAGGTCCGGTGTCTCACCTTGCCAAGTGGTCCTTGGTGGCAGCACCTTCCGCAAAGCGGGTCGTGGTGCGTCAACCCCTGCGAGGTGTTCTTCCCGCTGCAGAACCGCACGACCCCCTTTCGGGCGACGTCCGAGTGAACGAAGAGCGGGTGCTTCTGCGAGCCGAAGTGGAAGAATGGAAACACGGTTCATGGTACCACAGCGTGACGCTTCGCGCCCGAGACCTTGGCGACCTGTTCGAGAAGTTAAGGACGGAAACGAGCCGGGAGTCGTTCGAACGGTCGCACGGTGTTGATTTGCCGGATGGACCCTTTTGGTCGGGGGCTTTGGCGTACGACCTGGTGCAGTGGACCCAACCGCTTCGTCTGCAGCACCCACCCGATGAGGGGGCCCTCCTCGCCGTGCTTTGGTGCATCCATGGCGGTGCTGTGGTCGACCATGAGGCGGATGAAGTGCGCATCTTCGGATCGGACGAATCGTGGTGCACCGCTGCGAAGGCGTGCATTGACAAAAGGCGAACCGAGGCGTCAATTTCTCCTCTTCATCATCACAGAGAATCCGTTACACACACCGATGAGGCGCACGCTGACAACGTTGAGGCGGTGCGTCAAGGCATCGTCAACGGCCAGGTGTATCAGGTCAACATTGGGAAACACTGGCAGGGTGAAATCGATGATCCCTACGCTGTTTTTCAACGATTGATGGACCAAAATCCAGCCCCGTTTTCTGCGTACACTCACGCGGAGGATTTGGGCTTCGCTCTTGCCAGTTCATCCCCGGAATCCCTGCTCATGCTGGATGGAGCGACCCTCCAAACTTCTCCCATCAAAGGGACCTGCCCGCAGGGGGCCAACTTGACCGAAGCAGCCAGCCTGCGCCAGCAAATGATCGCCGATCAAAAAGAGCGAGCGGAGCACCGCATGCTGGTCGATCTAATGCGCAACGACCTGACCCAGGTGGCGATTCCCGGCAGTGTGAAGGTCAGCCGATTCGATGTTGAAGCCTACGCAAATGTTCAGCACCTGGTCAGTCACATCACGGCAACACTACGACCCGACCACAACGGTGCTTCGGCGCTTCAAGCCGTCTTTCCGGGTGGCTCCATCACCGGCTGCCCGCGCACGGTGGTTTGCGCCGTCATCGACCAACTTGAGCAGATGCCAAGGTCGTTTTGGACAGGTTCAATTGGCTACATCGACGTGCATTCTGGACGTTCCGCTTGGAACATTCTGATACGAACGCTTGAAGCTCACCTCTCGAACGGCCGATGGCAGGGGTCGGTGGGTGCGGGTGGAGGAATCACCATCGCTTCGGAGCCAAAAAACGAGGTGGAGGAAGCGGCATGGAAAGGAGCAGCCCTACGAATCGCAGCAGGCTGGATGGATGAAGAGCACACGCCGCTGCCCACGGGAGCCCTCGGCATTCACCCAATGAAATCCCCAAACAGCTCCGAGTCGATTCGCAAACTCGGCACCATCCAGTCGCTTTCTGAGGCCGTCGAAACGACTGCGAAAACCGGTGTGCTGTTCGTGGATAACCTCGATTCATTTTCTCTAAACATCGCCGATGCCATCGCCCAGACAGGACGAAACGTCACCGTGCTGGAAGGACGATCGCCTCAAAGCGAACGCTGGCTTGACCCGGTGGCGCTTCACGACTTGCTGGAAACCTTGCAGCCATCTCACATCGTTCTGGGACCCGGCCCGGGTCGTCCAGAAGATGCCAGACTTACGATGGCGCTGGCGCACCATGCGCTGGCTGGTCAACTGAAGGTACCCGTGTTGGGCGTATGCTTGGGCCACCAAGCTCTCGCAGTGGCCGACGGCCGCCCCGTCACCCCCTCACCGCACGGACCGGTGCATGGTGTACCGGTTGAAGTGGCCCACGACGGCTCAGGTGTCTTTGAGTCGCAAACATCGCCAATGACGCTCACTCGATACAACTCCTTGGTGGCCCTCGACGACGGCGAGCATTCGATGCTCGTCAACGCCACAGAAGCCGCCTCAGGACTCATCATGGGATTGAGGCATCCAAGCCTCAACGTCCATGGGGTTCAGGTGCACCCTGAATCCATCGGTTCGCACGAAGGGCACCGGCTCATCGCCCGTTTCCTTTCAGGTTGAGCGGATGGTTGAAGAATCCCAAACGACTGGGGTCATCAGGGAGCACCATGCCAACCTGTCGCCTTTGTGGGAGCACCTATCCCCGAGAATTTTTCATCCACGGAAACGGTCCAAATGCACAGGTTTGTGTGCGCTGCGGCGTGGACAACAACCT
Organism: Methanobacteriota archaeon; assembly: GCA_002722695.1. Taxonomy (GTDB): domain Archaea; phylum Thermoplasmatota; class Poseidoniia; order Poseidoniales; family Poseidoniaceae; genus Poseidonia. The sequence goes on along the minus strand of PBMS01000013.1, from coordinate 6,211 downwards.
CGTCAGCAAGGAAGAGGTCCCGGTGTTGTTCGAACGGAGCACGTCCAGCGCACGATTTTCAGCGGTGGCGCGCCGGTACAGCATCTTCCTCTACCTGCCGTTTCTGTGGGTGCTGTGGGGTTCAACCCTCTCCGATGTAGAGCCATGGGGTCTGTTCTTCCTGATTCTCTTGATTTTGCTAACCCTTGCTTCCCCGATCCTCTTCATTTACCGAGGTGGTCAATATTCGGGCGATATGGCTCGACTCACACCGTCGTACGATCGACCAAAAGGGCACTGAGACGTCATCACGTTTTAGCGTGGATTTTCAACACGTCACCGTCGCCCAACTCGTGATCGGCCCCGACCACACGGCGCGTTCGCCCGTCAACACCTCGGATGAAGCCCTCCTCGAGATCGGTATGGACATGCCCCGCGAGTGCTTTGGCGTGAATGCCCAACGGAACGACCAATGCGTCGGGCAGGATTCGCCCGTCGCCGTCCACCCAGTGCGTTTCGTCCTGAACGGGGTAGACCACGATGCGGTTGAGTTGGTCGAAGAGAACCTCGTCAAGAAGGCGAGCCAGACCGGTCCCTCCGGCCTGTTCGAGGCGGGCCTGCATGTGGGTCAGAGCCTTTGATTGAGCCTCGGTCAGGTCCGCAGAATCGTTCACGGCAAAGGTTGTGGCTCCTTTTTGATAGCGTATAAGTCCAGCCGAGGCGGCTCGACTCAGAGCGAGTTCCATGTCCGACATACAGGCCACCATGGTGCGGTCTGGAAAAGCATCCAGGACGCCGGGTGGTGCAATGTCCATTTTGTTGGCTGCATAAACGATGGGAAACAACTGCTCCCGCATGCACTGGCCGAGGAGGTGAAGCGAGGACGAGTCCCAATCCCACGGTTGCTTATCGGTGCGATGCCGTTGATCGAACGCGTGCATGCCTTGAGCCACGCGGGAAGGGGTTGCTCCCAAGCCACTCAAACGGTCGCTAACGAACGAGGTCAGTCCCTTTTCTCCCTCTGCCTGCACGCGTCGAACGCCGCGATGCCAGCCGTCCTGCAACAGACCGCCGATCCACGCATCCAACTCGTGCTCCAAGAATTCTATCTCCGCTCGAACGCATTCAATGGCTGCCTCTGTGCTGGTGGCCGCTCCGGTGAACTGGCCTTCGAGGTCGGTTGAGCCAGCGGCGTCAACCACCTGAATCAACACGTCGCAGTTGGCCAGATCCGCCAGAAAGGCGTTACCTCGTCCCCGGCCTTCGCTGGCGCCCGGGACCAACCCTGCAACATCGACGAGGGACACCGGAACAAAACGTCGGTGATTGATGCATGAACCGGTTCTGGGCTGGCAGAGACTGCCGTGTCGGTCGTCGTCCTCGCTGGGCGCCTCCAGTCGCCCATCGGCTTCCAGTTTGCTCCTCAGTGCACCGCACGGGCACGGCAGACGAGCCTCAACAAACGCCACACCCACGTTCGGATCGATGGTGCAGAAGGGGTAATTGGCGATGTCCACCTGAGCGAGCGTCGCTGCGCTGAAGAACGTCGATTTTCCCACATTGGGTTTTCCCACGAGGCCGATGCGCACGGACACCACATCTTGCGAGCGGAACTCACTCCTCTTCTACGGAGGGGACGAGGTCGTGGTCCCGCTTGACTTGAGCAATGGCGATGTCGAGCTCGGGGAGGTTCAATTCCCCGTCCCCGTCCAAATCCATGCTGGCCACCAAATCCGAGGCTTCTATCGAAGAGAGAGCACCGATCGGAGAAGATTCCAGTGCGGCCAAGAATTCGCTTGCATCAATTTTTCCGGAATCGTCCAAGTCCATGCTTCTGAAAAGGTCAAACACCGATTGATCGGTGTCGGTAAGGAACTGGACAAAGGCCACCATGGTGGTGTCCGAACTGGGTGGGAATTCGTTGATCTCATCGTTGTGAAGCGCTGAATCGACGGCGATGAGGGTTGAGCCGCCCTTGTTTTCTTCGGTTTCACTGATCACAAGCGCGGTGTCGACACCCACGCCACGGCCAATGAGGTCACGGATGGTCGTGGAGGAGCCCGACGTCAGGGTGTAGGTGCTGACATCGGACGTCTCGACGACATCAAGTGAGCGTCCGGTGGCCGAAATACCGGTGCGAATCACAACCATCGTGGCGAGAATGGTGCCGATGGCGGCCATGTAGAAGAGACCGGATCCCGTGAGGTAGAAGCCACCGTTGTTGGCGACCACGTCTTCAATCTCAGATGCTGAGACTGCGTTGGCCGTGAACTCCCCGATGAGGTAGGCCATCGTCGATGCCACGCCGCCCACCAAGACCATCCACGAGGCGAGCGTACCCGTGGAAGGTGTGGCCAGAGGCTTTCCGATGGCGTTTGGATAGTTCGTAAACACACCTGCAAGCACGAGCAAGCCGCCGACGGTGAACAGCATCCCCATGTCGATGACTTGCCCCATGGTTCCGAGTTCACCGGTTCCAACAAAGGTGTCCATGGCGGTAAAGTAGCCACCAACAGCGAAGAACGGTAGCGCGAGGAACGCCATTGTGGCAGCCATGGCGCCCGGTTTTTTCACCACGGCGCTGAGGCCCGATCCTGCGGTGAACAGAAGATTGCTGGAAGCTGCAAAGATGGGCAGCACGCCCAACGTCAGCAAGATAGCACCGATGTTTGTGACGAAGTTACTGCCGGATGCGTCGGTCATGAAGAACGGAGGAACGGTGATGAAAAGAAGAAACATGCTGGCCGTTCGCATTGAAGCGGACCAAATCGGTTGCTTGGCGGTCATGGGAATGACGTGGTAGCCAACGGAAAACATGAGTGCAAGTGGGACCCAGCCGTGGGCCACGCGCTCAGCGAGCCACACCGTTTGAGTGGCACCGGCGAGTTCTCCGAAAAACATGTACAGCATCGATAAGATGAACGCTGCAACGCCGATGAGCAGGAACCACACGCTTGTTTGCAACGCTTGCTCGCCTCGATTGGCTGCGGTGATGAGGAGATTGATGAACACCGGAATCAGCAGCATGCCCATGGCGAGCGTCTCGAGGCTGTAGAGCAGAATCGCAACCCCGCCCTCCTCGGTGTCGATGTCGAGAAACCCGAAGATGAACGGCAGGATGTAGGTTGCAAGAAAGACAGCTGAGAGCAACACTGCGACCATCGAGGCGTTGGCCTCACTGGCCAACCGTCCGTTGCCGTTGCGAGCCGTTGCGACCATGCCACTGCCGATCAATCCGTAGAGCAGAGCAATGGTCAGGAAGTTCAGTGTTGCATCGGTCAAGGAGGAGCCGTCGTCGTAGGACCAGCCGACGCTGGCAAGCGAATCAAGTGCGGTGGGATCGTAGGTGTGCCAACCCATCAGAAATCCGAGAAGGGTGGCGAACACCAACCACAACATACCGAAGTTCATCCACGTGCGAGAACCGCTGCCGTCCCTGTCATCAAAGATATCGACGAGGCCAGGGGGATTCTTTCGCAGGATGAAAAGACCGATTTGCTTCAAAGCCCCACCGACGGAGCCAACACCCTTTGAGAGGGACTGTGAAAGAAAGAAAAGGGCACCGGCCAGAAAACCGGCTGAGATGAAGATGGTCTCCATGCACCACACCTCCGTTCACTCGGCGAGGACCTCGCCAACAAGGGTTGCAACAATGGCGCCCACACCCACCAAGAAGCCGATGAGATAGTACCAGATTCCGCTTCCGCCAAGATTCTGTACCAGGGGTACCAACTCACCCAGCAGGGGGAGGTTGTCCCACCCAAACACGTTGGAAAAGAGAGAGTAAAGACCGAGAAGACCCACGAAGAACAACGTCAGGACAATTCGGCTGGCGGTCGGTTCCCCCGTTCCGACGGTCGTGTCGGGGAGGGCTCGTGAGTTTGTCATGCGATTCACCTCAAATTGACCCCATAGGGGACACATCGTCCACTTGATGGGCGGTCATAAAGATTCACCACTCTCAATGAGGAAAAAACGCAGTGCTCAACCCCGCTCAAGGAGAGCGCAGTCGTTCAATCACGGAACCTCGTCGAGGTTTGGAGAGACCAAGGGGTACGGGCAGCTTTCGTTCAAGGCTGAGCTCGTTTTTCCAGACAGATTCGCATTCGCAAGAGAGTCCCTCGAACTCAAGAAGGCTGCCTGAGACGGCGTAGCGTTCGATGGCGGCCACGACTTCTCCGTCGCAGGAGCCGCAGTTGTGAGAGCCGCGAATTTTTCCCCCGGCCGTCGGGTGAACGATAAGGCGAGCGACCTGACCAGAATCGCCGTTGATGCCCCCCTCCGGGTGGATGTATGGATGTGCTTGACGAATCATTTCCACCAACGACCACAACCACGGTGGACGATACTCGTTGTGGCGATGAAGGCGGTCGATGACCGTCCCGCGCTGGATGTTCATCGGGTTAACGGAAATCTCGTCGGAACGCTCGGCCACGGCGGAAATCCACTTCACGCTGTGGTCCAGGGCGTCGGCTTCGCTCATGAACGGGGGCTTGAACATCAGGTACGTTTTGATGCGAAGATTGAATTTGCTCAGATTAGCAACGGCCCTGTCCCACGATTTTGTGGTGAAGCCTTTGTTCACATGAAAACGAAGCACTTCGTCGTCGTACGCCTCCAATCCAATGGCCACGGTGAAGGTCGGATTGATCGAGGTGGCCCAAGCGAGCTTCTCCTCGGTCAACTGTTCACAACGACTCTCCACGATGAGCTCCTTTCCAAGATCCGCGCAATCTCGCAACACAGTCTCCTGAAATTCAACGGGGATTTCTCGGTCTTCAAGCAGACTTCCGGAGGTGTACACCTTCACCATGGCTTGGTCCTTGAAATCGTCAAACTTTGCCTTTGCAGCCGCCCATTGAGCGTGGAGATCTTCGTTGGTCACATCGTCGCGTGTGTCGTTGAAGTAGCCGCAAAACGTGCACCCGGATGACCACCACCAGTGGCAGCCCTTGGTGCGCAAGATGACCGTCACGGCGCTGCACGGGGTGCCGTCGGCCAAAACTTCAGGAGTGGTGTAAAGCGTTGCCGGTTCGCTGGCGTCCCAGGATTGCTGCTTGGCTTTGGCCCACGGGGTGTTGGCAGGGGCTTTGACCAAGTCGTGAATGCGCAACGCCTTTTCCCCGCTGCCGAGCAGACGAAGAGAATTGACGTCCGACATGGTGTCCACCGGGTGGGGCGTCAGCGTCTCCCGCTTCAAACCACCGCATCGGGCTGACCGATGCTTTGTTCGAAGAAACTGACCATCCGGTCCCGATATTCATCGGGCTGAGTGAGCATGAGCGTGATGTGCGAAAGAATCCCTTCACGCCCGCCATCGTTATGAGCGATGGCTGAGGAGTCAAACCAGCATTTCACCGTTCCGTCTGGGTCAACACTTTCCTTGGCGGTGTCACACATGGCCACGCCGTGATAGGAGTTGATTCGCACATCCTCCAAGGAGTGCGTGATGTAAACAGAGCGGTTTCCAACCACTTTCATGGCGTCAATCGGCTCGTATTTGACCAGATTATCACCGGAGGAGACCTTACCGGCAAAGAGAGCAGCGTCTTTCAGGAACGTTGGAAAACCAGCGAAGACCAGTTCCTCCTCGAGCACGTTGCCCATGCTTGAATACGGCGATTCCAAAAAGACGGATTGAAGTCTGGGCTCTTGTTCAAACGCAATGGTTACCGCTCCAGCGCCCATCGAGATTCCAACCGCTCCAATCCGCTCAGGCTCGACACCTTTCGTGTCCTGAAGCCACTGCCATACCGCCAAGACATCGCGGTGTTCACGTTGTCCTGCGGAAATCAAACCATCCTCTGTCGTGCTGTTTCCATGGTCGCGCATGTCGAATAGAATCACGTTAAACCCAGCTTGGTAAAGCCATGCTGCAGGAATAAGAGTCTCGTGGTTTGCTTTGCACGATCGTATGCCGTGGACAACGATGACCCAAGGGCTTGAATTGTTGTGCTCCATGACCCAAGCTGCCAACGTGATCGGTTCGTCAGGGACCTCAATGGAAGCGTTCTCCCAATGATCGAACCACAAGGGTTTCAAATTCGAGGCAAGTGTGTCGTTTTTCTCGTGCGTAACCACATCGACGTCTTCGTGCCACAACGTGACGCTGAACTCATCGGGAGAGTTCCTCGCTGAATGACCCGAACAATCTGGGCTGTTCGCCGCCGCTTGAGTGTAGACGAGGTTGCCTGCTTGGTAGTACAGAACGGGCGAGGCCGTCACAAGCAAA
>PBMS01000012.1 GCA_002722695.1 Methanobacteriota archaeon | reverse complement strand
CCGAAATCGATCCACGAAGGATGACCGTTGGCCTTTGCCCGCGCGACGTGTTCGGCTGTGATGATGGCGGGCAGCAGGAAGGTGCTGGTGATGAAGGCGAAGATGATTAACAGGCACATGAGCATAAAGAAATTTTCCAGTCCCGGGAAGGCAGCAAGGAAGCCAGCAGCGATGCCCGAGACCGTCGTGATCGTGGTTTCAAAGATGGTTTGACCGGTCTCTTCGATGGCGGAAGCCATCCCGTGCGGAGACTCCCCCTCCTCTCGTATTCGATGCATGACGTGGATGGAATCGTCCACACCGATGCCGAAGACGATGGTGCCGATCATCGCCGTGAAGATGTTGACGTTGACGTCACCGCTTTGCATCAACAACGGTTGCCATAAAATGACGACTGCAACGGGAATCATCGTGTACACGCCGAGTCGTGGAGAACGGAACACGACCATGAGAAGCAACGTCAACACCAACAGCGTGAGTAACGTCGTCGTGGTTTGTGTCTCATGAATCCCTTTGTTGATGTCCAGTGAAACAGGAAGTCCCCCCGTCAAAAGCGATGTGCGGGTGTTCAGCAAGGTGGGACCTTCGTCGAGGATCTCGTCGATTTGGTCGCGGAGCCCACCTGCGATGTTGAGATTCATGTAGCGCTGGTTCACGTAGACGATGGCTTTTGTCCCGTCCTCGTTCATAAGCGTCGATCGAACTTCTTCGGAGAGGGTGTCAAACGCCACGTTCACCATGTCCTTTCGAAGCGCCTCGCGTTCGGCAACGGGAATCAATGTCCATCCAGCACACTCGGTGTCGAACACGTCTTCACTTTCCCAACAGGGGTCGTGAAGAAGGTCCCAGAGGGAGCCGTCGCCAACGGTGACGCCTTCCGTCAACGAGATTGTGGCGGGGATGGCTTTGAGGAAGGTGATGACACTGGTGGTGTTGGTCTCGTCCGTCGCGTTGACGGCCTGCTCAATGGCGTCAAGGGAATCGAGCACGGGTAGGTCGCGTATGTTGAGGGTGTTGTTCGTGTTGGGGCGCATCGAGGCGTCGTAAATGAACAGGGACGTCTGACCGCTGTCAAATTGCCGCGAGTATTGGGCCAGCGAATTGAGCGATTCGATACCGTCAGGTGCCTCAGATGAACCGGTGATGGGTTTGTTCAGCTCGTCCATGTTTGCAACCCCGTACGCTGTTATGGAGCCTGCGATCAGAATGATGACCAGGAACGCCTTGATGGGCGCCTGACCTATGTTCTTCCAGACGCTGGGGTTGCTGCGTTTGTTGAACTTTAGGAGCCAAGCCAGGGTTGGAACCAGAACGATGCTCAGAACAAGAGTTGAGGAAATACCGATCACGAGCGTGATGCCAACCGACCGTATGGGAGCGATTGGAACGATGAGCGGCGCAATGAGGACAGAAAATCCAACGATGGTGGTCATCGCGGACAAAAACACGGCAACACCGGTGGAGCGGGTCATTTCCATCACGCAGCTCTTGTAAAATTCAAGGTCCCAGAGTTCGGGAACGGGTTGGTCGGGCTCTCCACGTTTGCGCCGCCGCTCGTTTTCATCGTGCGCTTTGTCGAGTTCTTTCCGCCGAACCTCTTCGATTCGGTTGACCATGTGAAGGGCGTAGTCCACCCCCAACCCGATGAGGATGGGGAAGGTTGCGACGATCATTGGTGTGAGGGTGATGTTCATGATGACCGAGGACCCGAACGTGATGGCCAGAGCCATCATGATGGGTGTGCCCGTGATGACGACCACCTTTGCCGACCTGTGCAAGGCCGTAATGACAAAGATTGTGAACAGCACAGACCACGGTAAAATCATAAGGAGGTCCTCGTAGATGGCGTCCGATATGTCCTCGAGGACCTTTGTGAGTCCGGTGACGGTGATGGATTCCGTGTTCCTGTACTCCGAGGGCCGGTCGTCAATGATGTCTTGAAAATGGCTCAAAAGCGCCGAGAAATCCTCCCAATCGCCCGTGACGGACGGGTCGTGGTGCATCCCGACCACAATGGCCGTCGTGTCCCAAATGCCGTCTCCGTCCAGATCGTTGGTGTAATTTCCGTCGTTGTCGCTGTCAACGGTCGGGTCCATGTCGTTGGTGTCTTTGATCAGCTGGTCGAACAGACCCGGAGCCTGTTCAATGATTTGGTCGATGCGGTCCTGACTGGGTATGGCGTATTCACCGCCATCGGGGAGTTGCTCACAGTCCAAAGAGACTGGTAAGCGATTGTTTACACCGTGTACGCAAAGGGAATTATTGAACCGTCCGTCGGCTGAGTTTATCTCTTTTATCACCTGGGCTGGCGAGAGCACCCAGAGCACACCGTCGTTTCGTCCGTGGTCGGACTTGTCAAAGTCCATCCCTCGACTGGTCGAGTCGCCACCGATGTTTCGATCGTCCCCCTCAAGCCAACTGATCTCGTTCAGCACGATCTCATCGGTGATGTTGGTCGTGTCGTTGGGGTTGTTCGCATTGGGCGTCGTGATGTAAATGATAGCGATGTCGGTGGACCACTCCGTCCGGACCTCCAGCAACAGGTCGGTGGACTCCGCACCATCAGGCAGAAAAATTTCGACATCGTCATCGATTTGGTCTTGAAACGCCAGGCCTTGTTGGGCGAAGACGGCGCTGATGATGAGAAACAACACAACGATGGTGCCCGGAGAGGCCAGCACCGTCGTGTACAACGCCTCGAGGCGCCGGTTGAACTCCCTTTTGAGGGTGGCTGCCCCACGTTCGGCAGCTTGGCGGAGGGCGTCAAGAGCCGACGCTTCGCTGTCCATGGTGGGGGCACCTCGTGGTAACTCAAGAAGGATTCCGCTTAGCGATGGACTCGACCGTGCAATCAGCAGGCATCGTAGGCTTCGATGAGGTACTTCGCCAGCGGGCTCGTCCACGCCAATTCAGAAACGCCGTCTTCTCCTTCAACAGCGTACGCTCGTATCACATCGCGAACACGGACGTTGCCTTCCGAGGAGCGGGCGAGAATCATAGCGGCCTTGATCGGTTTGCCCGTGCCGTGAGGATCGTAAACGGTGTCCAGTGCTTCCTCGAGGAACCATTCCGCTTTTCCTCCGGGTTCACCCTCGTAGGTTTTCTTGGGTTTTTTGGCACCAAAGAGGCCACCTGTTTTGGGTTTAGCAGGTGTCGTCTTGGGCTTTTTCGGTGCAGAAGTCGTGGAGGCCGCTTTCTTTCCAGAGGCCTTTTTGGTGGTCTTTTCTGTTGCGGGTTCAGCGGCAGGCGCCGGGGCATGCGCTGCCTCTTGTTTCGCTTTTTCGACGGCAATTTTGGCGTCGGAGAGGTGGTCTTCAAGATCCTGAATCTTGTCCCGATAGGTGGCAGCAAGGTGCATCAGAGAGGAGCGCATGGCGGCCTCAAGTTGAATGGTTAACAGATCGGTTGACGCATCGCTCCACTTCTGCCATTGAAGCATGGCGTTGGCGTGGATGTCCGAACCGCATTTTGGACAGAAACTCTTGTTGGGCGGTTGCATGATCGGCACAACTTCCAGGGCTTCATCAGCGGGGAGGACCATGCCTTGAGACACCTTGAGCAGCTCGATGGTTGCCTCTCGACCGAGGTTCATCGCCTCAGTGAACGTGTCGTTGAGTTTCTCAAACGCTCCCGCATTCTTCAGGTCAAGGAGTTTGCTTCCGCCCGAAACAAGACCGACAGCTGCATCAACCGCTGGGCTTGTCCACTCTGCTTGCTGCAGCGCTGGTGCTATTTCGACCGGAGCAGCAGGAAGTCCCTCGGCCGTGGCCTCCTGATCCTCTTCGGCTGCGGCAGCGATACCGAGCTTGATTGGGTCCGCACCGTCTTCAACACGAGCAATCATGTCGAACTTTTCGGCCATTGACAAATCCTCTCGAAGCCGGATAACGTCTTTGAGTTGATTCAAGTCGTGGCCGGTGGCCGTGATGGGGCCGTGTGAACTTAGGTCATGGCCACAGGAAAGGCAAAACTTTGCGGTGACCTCAACGCTTGCCTCGCACGTCGGACAATACACACCGCCCATGGTCAAGGAAGGTTGGTTGCTCTTTTTGAAGGGTGTGTTGATGCAAGGTATGGACGGCACAGATTCAGCCCGACGTAGGGTTCACGACTGGGCGGCTTGTGAAATCAAACGAAGAACATCATCTCGATCGCAGTTCGATAAAATGGGGGCGAGTCGCGGCCCACGCTCGACGCCCATGAACAACGCATAACTTGTTCTGTACACCTCACGCATGCCTGCGTTCGTTCGCCGGCTGACCTCTTTGAAAGCCTCGGTGACTCCCTCGGGTGTCCACGCGACTTCTTCGAAGGCGGCCAAAAGGGTTGGAATGAGGTTTCGTTGTTCGTTGCTGAGTTGCTCAAGCGCCTCGAGATCGGGTTCAGAGCAAATGTTAATTCGCATTTCTTCTGGGAAATGGCTGGATGAAATCCACGAACGCATGCGCTTCAATCGGTCTTGAAGTTGAGCACTTGGTTGATCGATTGAGCCCGAGGCTTGCAGACTGTGCCAAACACTCTGGTCGTCGGGCTTGATTTGGGCCAGGAGCGCTAAATGCCGAAAACTGACCGAGGTTGATTGATGCTCGACGGTCTCATCAACGGTCGATAGTTCCAAGGCAACGATGGCGTCTTCCAACTGGACCCGTTTCCGACGACTCAGTGTTTCATCCGACATTTCTCGCTCAAGGTCTCGAGCTGCGAGTCGTTCAAATTCGTCAGCCAGATTGACCAAGCCCATCCCAGTATCAAATTCTATAGCCTTGCTGGGCTTTGAATTCGCCACCAAGAAGCGAAGAATTTCAGGAGGCACGAGGCGCAGAGCTTCCATCGGTCCAACGGTGTTGCCCGATGAGGACGACATGGCCCCTTTGCCACGAAGACTGATCCACTCGTACGTCAACGGCACCGGGGCTTGATGTCCGAACAACACCGCAAGTTCTTTTCCGGTGTCGTAGGATCCTCCAGCAGCGCCGTGGTCCTTCCCAAACGGTTCGCAGGTGATGGCGTTGAAGCCCCACTTGGCCGGCCAATCCAGTCGCCACGGCAATTTACCTTCGCCCTTTTCGATGTTGGACGAACCCGATTGTCCGTGTCGGTCCGTCCAGTGAACCAAGGGGAATTGATAGCCCGTTATCGTCAACCCGTCCAACGATCCCTGTGAATCAAGCGGCTGCCATGGAAACCATGAGTCGGGCAGTTCACGACCGGAAACTCGTTCGATGATCTCTCGGACGGCTTCCGGATTGTCGCATGCCGTGCGAGCGGCGTGGCTAAACTTACCCGCTCGATACGCTTCGAGGTTGGGTAGCAAGCGAGGCATCACACCGATTTGCTTCAACGCAGCCAAGAACGGGTGAAGAAAATGGTCAGCGTAGGTCCAACCTTCCTCGTTAAACCGTGCCCAGTCGGGTTTACCCGTTGCGTCAGGTGCGGGAATTGAACCGATTTGATGACCGATGAATCCCTCGTAGGCGTTGTCCAAAAACGAGTACACCTTGCGAAGTGGGTCAGCATCGTCGACCACGAACACAAGCTCGGCATCCATGCCGGCACGACGTGCCGCGCGGGCGATCATGTCGCCCGTCAGGATTTCACGAAGGTGCCCGATGTGAAATTCACCGCTCGGTGTGATGCCGGTCGCCACGATGTGCGTGTTGCCTCGTTCCGCAAGGCGCTGCGCCATCACATCGCTCCAATGCACGAATTCACCTCAAACGGCCACAGCTCGAATCAGACCGCGAAGCGGCACGTCGTCGATTTCATTTCGAGTCGTTTTGTTCACCAACACGATGGCTAGAGCGACCTCTCCACCACCGTCGCGGATGGATTGGATTGTTTTCGACATTGTTTTTCCCGACGACAGAACATCGTCGATGATGACGACGCGCTTCCCAGCAACTTGACCGTATTTCGTTGAAAGCGACCCGCTTCCTTCACCCTCATCGGTGGTTCGAAACACGGTCATATCGGATTCAAGGACTCTTGAAACTTCGTAAGCAAAGGCGATTCCGTTGATCGAAATCCCGACCACCGTATCCACGTTTTCATATCCCAGTTCCTCATTGGCCACATCCGCCATGATGGAGCCGACCGCTGCAATGCGTTGCGGCCGCACACCAAGCGTTCGCCATCCGATTCGAACATCGGTTGGACGTTCTCCTTCACCGCTTCCCGAAAGAAGCCACGTGATGGTGTCTTGGGACAGTGAAAGCTCGTCGGCGATTTGTTGCGTGTTCAACCCTTCCTTCATCAGGCTGGACGCCAGTGCCTTCAATTCTTCAATGCTCAACACCATGGTGCTCGTTGGATGCCTACCGGGGAACACACATCAATGCTTTCCTGTTGTTCGGTCAACGGGCGAAAGTCTTGAAGGGAGGGAGCAACGGCCAAAGGACATGACCGACTTCGACTACGAGAGTCTGCTCGACCGGGCCCGAGAAAACATTCCTGAGGAGATCTCCTCTCGTTCACGTTGGCGGTTGCCCGCTCCACAAATCATGATCGAAGGTTCGAACACCATTTTCCGAAACTTCAACGAAGTGGTTTCCATGATGGAACGGGACGACAATCACGTGTATCAGTACATTCTCAACGACTTGGGGACCTCTGGTTCACGCGACGGACCGCGGGCTCGATTCAAAGGCCGTATACCACCAAAGCGAATCAAGAACACGATTGCAAGTTATGTAAACACCTACATCAAGTGCAGCCAATGCGGTGCGCCAGACACGCATTTCGTCAAGGAAGATCGCACGACGCTTCTGAAATGCCAAGCCTGCGGTGCCACCCGGCCTGTAAAACTCTGATCACCTCATTCGAAGCGTTGCGTCATCGGTGATCTCACCGGTCAACAGATGGTTCAACACGGCGTCAAGCGTGGCGTCGTCGGTGAGAGCGTACCAGGCTCCATCGGGGTACACCACACAGGTCGGTCCGAACTCGCAGAAGTCCAAGCAGCCTGATTTTTGAACGCGAAGGTCTTTTCTGCCTCTTTCCCGAACGGCTTGCTTCAGTTTACGCATGAGTTCCATGCTGCCTCGTGGTGCGCAAGAAGGCCGCGCAGCTCCCTCCGGACGCTCGTGGCCACAAATGAAAGCGTGGCGAAGGTAGCCCGCTTCGTGCCTGCCTTTTGGGTCCGTGGGCACGATTCAACCCTCAAGGCTGTTGATGGCGTTGGCGAGGTCGACGTCGGCCTGAGTGATGCTGTTGGTGTCGTGGGTGTAGATTTCAACCACTGCGTAGCCCCATCCAAAATGGAGTTCAGCGTGATGCTGGTGGCGCTCGCACGCCTCGCTCACGAGGTCGATGAAGGCCTTCGCCCCGAGAAAATCATCAAAGGAGTACTCCTGCATAAGACGGCCGTCGACAACGTTCCATCCGGCGGGGGTGTCCACTTTTTCAGCCCCAGAGATGCGAGTCGTCGTTTCCTTTGGTTTCTTTCTCGACCTTTTCATGCAGTTTCGAGCGTCGCTTCATGTCCTCTCGCTCGAAAGCGAGCAACTCTTTGTCGTCGATGTAGGCGGGTCGAGTGTGTGCCACCAAGGTCATTTTGACAATGACGTCTCGAGAGATGAACTCGCATCGACCGTCTTGTGTAAGGATTTCCAAACTTGTTTTACCCGATGAGATGAGGCGGCCACGAACGAAGGTGTCTTCCGGTTTCGAAAAGGCTTGTGCGTTGAGGTGGATTTCGACGAAATCATCTCGCCTGAGACCTTGCCGGCGCTCGAGCAAGTCGCCGTTGAACACCGAATCCAACCCCTCAAGCTCGGGTGAGCCCATGTCTTCCCACATCGATTTGGCCCAATCAGGGAGGTCAACGCCTTTCTTCTTCGCCATAAACCTACGAAGTGGCGAGCGTACTTGAACCTCCCCTTTGGGATTTGTATTCCTTTCTGAACGGGAGTCTTCATCAAGGGATGACGGCGGCCTGCAAGTGAGGCAAGGTCATGAAGGTCTCCTGGCGCACCATCGGAACGGTCCTTTTGGAGGAGGAACTCCTCGACAAGGCCTTTTCACGAGCCAAAAAAGCGGCGGACAGGGTGGACGACCCCGACCGTGTGTTCCGGGTGCGCAAGCAAATGACCCGCATGGTCCAAACCGCTGCGGACATTATCGCAACGGAATTCCAAGAGCTCGTTGCTGCGTGGCCGTCTCTTGACCAGTCCCCGCTGTTTGACGTTGCGATGATCGACGCATGCGTTGGATGCGATGATTACCGAAAGAACCTCGCTACGCTCCAATGGGCATCAAAGCAGGTTCAGCGAATCGCTTCTCAAAACGCCAAGAAGATCGTTCGAACCGGGCGAACAGATTTGATGCACGATGCACGTCGAGAGGCGTACGGACGAATTTCCTCCATCATGCGACAGGTCGGCCCTTCACTTGAATGGCTCAGCCAAACCCGAGAAACGCTCAAGCGTTTACCAAAGATTGACCCCGTTTCGCCCTGCATTGTGGTCTGTGGTGCACCAAACGTGGGTAAATCCGCCTTCATCTCTGCACTCAGCACAGGGAAGATGGAAGTCAATCACTATCCGTTCACGACCAAGCAAATACATGTCGGACACTTCACTCACCGTCGCCTTCAGTATCAGATGGTCGACACGCCGGGTCTCTTGGACCGCCCCATGGAACAACGCAACCACATCGAGATGCAAGCGATTGCAGCCCTCGAACACGTTGGGTCGTTGGTTCTGTTTTTGGTCGACGAGAGCGAATCGTGCGGCACGCCCTACGAAGAGCAGATGAACCTCCTTGATGAGGTTCGAACACTGCTTCCCGAGACGGAATTGATGCAAGTCAGCTCCAAAGCCGATTTGCTGAAGCCCTCACCGGCCATGTGGGACGATGTGGTTGCCGAAGAGGAGGCCTGGCGTGCAGATGGCTCAGAGGGCGAACCGGAGCTGCCTTTGCTGTTCGACCACAAGGACCGAGTGTGCATCTCGGCCACAGAAAACGTTGGCCTTGACGCCATGCGCATGGAAATCGTTCGAAAAGTCAAATCGGCCCGACCCAACAATCCGATGGAACTGCCCGAGGGTTGGTATCGGCAAGACGCATGATCACATCGATTCCAGAGGAACGATGCCCAACCCTTCCATGCCTGCTTTGAGCGTCGTNCGCGCCAACTCAGAAATTGCAAAATAAAACGTATTGACCGTCCCGTTNTCAATGATATAACAGTCTCTATAGAACGTGTTGTAGGCCGTAGCAAGATGGAGNAGATATTCAGCAAACAGGTTCGGACGATGTTCCCTCACCACCTTGCCAAGTCGGTCGTTGTGAACCGCCAACGTGCGGAGAAGCTGCACCAGCCCGGGCGGCGTTTCAGCGTCTGCTTGAGCATGAGCTTGGAAAGGTTCTGAGAAGGCAGCGTCCTGTTCGAGCACCTTCCTGCGAATCGAGCATGCACGCGTATGACTGTACATGATGAACGGTGCCGAGCCGGCCTCAAAGCTCAACGCGTCTTCCCAGCGGAATGTGAACCCTTTTTCTGGACTGACGCTGACGATGTTAAAGCGAACTGCGGACGTTCCAACGGCCTCTGCAATACCATCCATTTCTGTTTCGTTCATCCCGGGTCTTCGCTCACGAAGGACGTCCGCTGCTTGAGCATGGGCTTCTTCGAGGAGATCGTCCATGAACACAACGTTTCCTCGTCGCGTCGACATCTTGCCCTCGGGCAGTTTGATGAAGGAATAAAACATCACCTCAGGACGGCGTTCTCCCAACTCCTCAAGGGTGAGGCCAACCTGTTGTGCCTGCAGTTTGTGGTCTTCGCCCAGCACGTTGATGAGTTCGCTGCATTGGGTCCATTTCCAACGGTGATAAGCGATGTCTCGGGTTGCGTAGAGGGACGAACCGTCCCCTCTCCGATAGAAAAATTCAGTTTTCCCCTTCAAACCTCGCTGACCTAGGTCGAGGTATTGCGCCCCGTTGTCAGCAACACCGTTGATGTCCAGCCGCCCAAGTTCTGCCATCAGTTTGGCGACGTCGCCGTTGGTGACGAACAGGGATTCCTTGGTGAAGCGATCGAAGTGAATACCCAATCGGCCAAGTGTTTCGAGCATCCCGTCCAAGACCGGTTGGTACGCTTGAGCAAAGGCCTGCAAGACCTTTTCATCGCCGTGTTCGCTGGCGTGAACGAGTGATCCGATGGCTTCCTCGATTTCCGTCGCTGCTTCACTTTCTTTTCGGCGTCGTTGGGCCGCTTGGTACCATCGAACGCGCTGGTGATCGGCTTTTTGTTCCCACTGTGGATTGACGGGTTCGCGGTCGCTGAGAAGACCTTCAACCTCATCCGCACTCATGTTTTCCAGGGCCCACGCCAAGACCGCCACCTGCTTGCCCATGTCGTCAACGTAGTATTCGGCGGTGACATCATCGCCCCACAATCGGTGAAGACGCACAAGCGTGTCGCCCAAAATGGCGTTTCGGGCCCGCCCGACGTGAAAAGGGCCGTTTGGATTCGCTGATGTGTGCTCGATCAACACCTCACGACGCTGAGTGTTCTCACCTCCGAGCGTGGTTCCGTTCAGCAAGCGGTTGGCAAGCCAGGTCGGCGAAGCACGAATGTTGAGATAGCCGTTCACCGCTCGGACATCGCTGATCGCTTCGTGCTCGGGCATGGCTGCGCAGACGGCCTCAGCGATGTCTGCAGGGGCCTTTCCAAGCGATTTCGCAAAGGGAAAACACGGCAGCGACAGATCGCCCTGTTCGAGTTCTCGAGTGGCCTGGAGCATCTTGCCGACCAGGCTTGGTTCAACGCCCAGGCCTTCCACCGCCGTCTCAACAAGCGACTGGATCTCGGACTTGAGCAGCTCCATGGTATTGCCTCACATCATGGGGTATCGTAAAATCGCTGCAAGTCCACCGAATCCTTGCATCAGTTGTGAGCCTTCTTCAGTGTCCACGGAGATGTAGGTAACCTGAGAGTTACTTTCTTCAGCCATCTGCGAGAGCGAGTCGATGATGGAATGACTTGAAAGTTCTTTGATGGAGTCACCCGACGCTCCGCACGATGGACAGGACGGAAGTTCCTGTTGACGCGTCAGACGGACCTCCCATGGTTCTTCTCGACCGTGGCCGCATTTTTTGCACTGGAAGGCGATGATGTTTCCTCGCAACCCTTCGGAAACCAGCAGCGTGTCAACCGCCCCTTGAGTGAGCGCTTGCTGTATCATCGCTTCACCGTAGGTGGCTTTTGGATGCGTTCGAATCAATTCTTCGAGAAACCGGTTCATGATTTGGCGTTCAGCGTCAAGTTCGATTTCGCCCATGAGTTGTCCGGCGTTTTCCACGAGTTCACGAACTCCTGATTCGTTGGAATAACCCACGTCAAACGTGGTCTTTGCGATTTTTTTCGCAATTTCGTGGTGGAAATAATCGTTTTTCACCACGAAGTCCTTCGTGGCCCCGGGCCCTCCCACGATGACGGCTTGGATGTTCTCGAGGTGTGGAAGCCAATAGGAGGAGGCGTGTTCCGTGGCCCGTTTGAAGAAATTATGAGCGGCTTCTTCGATCAAACGCTCAAAACGCTGAGCGGATTGACCACCTTGCCTGTGTTTGCCCATGATGTTGGAGACGAGGTATTCTTGAACGTGAATCCGCTTGCCGGTTGCGATTCCGTAGGCTGCTTCGGCACGGTCGATAACGAACAAAGCGTAGGATTTTTTGTCGATGAGCATTTCTTCGAGCTGCGTCAACTCAAACCTTGAATCGCATCGGTATCGAAACGACATCAAGGGCTGAGGTGGGTCCTCGACCACGATGTTCACCATGCGACTCTTGTTGTTTCCAACGATGATGGAGCCAACGAAGATGGCCAGCCCGTTTTCCCCGGGGGTTTTGAATCGCGACAGGGTTGATATGGCCGATTCAATGGCCCCCTGAACGTTCTTTCGGGTTCCCTTTGATTTGATGTTGGCCGCTTGCCCGTGCTCGTTTTGCAGCATGGAACGTGCATCGGACACTTGCCGGTCTGGTGGGATGATGAGGGTCACGAGTTCCGTGCCAAACCCCTTCATCTCTCGGAGATCTTCCAAGGCGAGTTTCAGGCGAAGTCGCCGTGCCGACAATTTTGCATCGTCTGCCATGGCCCTCCCCGTTGGATGGGTCTGGGGCAGGGCTCTTCAAACCTCCCACCTCCGCTCGAACTTCACGGTTGGTACGGCCCACCCTCAGGGATAGGATGAAAACATGGGCGCGCTGAACAGCGTTCATGAGCCCGGTTCACATCGTGGCGTTGGGAGGCAGTCTCCTTCGTCCCGAAGAAGCCGGGGCACGGTCAATGTGGATGGGTCAACTGCGTCAATTGATGGTGCATTTGGAGGGCAACGGGCGAAAAATTGGCTTGGTGGTCGGCGGAGGCCTTCCGGCTCGAGAAGGCATCGAGTTGGTCAACGAGATCATCGCAGACCCACATCGGCTTGACCAAGTGGGCATCGCCGCCACTCGACTGAACGCTACGGTCCTTCAACAGTTGCTCCTCGACATCGGCTGCGATGTTGCACCGTCCGTTCCACACACCGTCGAAGAAGCACGTTCCCTCTTGGACGATCATTCCATTGTGGTGATGGGTGGAACCGTGCCCGGCCACACCACCGACACGGTTGCGGTGAAACTGGCTGCCGTGGTCCACGCACGTCATTGCGTCATCGCCACGAACGTTTCTCACGTCTTCACCAAAGACCCTCGCCACCACGACGACGCCGAAGCACTCACGGAACTCACCTTGGCCGAACTGGCCAGCATCGTGGGCGTCGGTGAATCGCTGGAACCCGGAGCATCTGCAGTGGTCGACCCGGTGGCGGTTGAAACCGCGATTGAGGCTGGGTTGGATTTGGCAGTGCTTGACGGCCGGGATGTTTCCAGAATCGATGACGCGCTTGACGGGAAACCGTTTGAAGGCACGCTCATCAAGGCCTGAGGTGGAACCATGGTTGACGCGAAGAAAGTGAAGGAAATGGTCGCAAAAAAATCCAGCCAGTTCATGGGCAGCGTCTCAGGAGCGGGCAAGGTCTCACCTCACATGCACTGCAGGATTTGTCACGAGCCCATCTCGATCAAGGCCGATCCCCGTATCTGCAAGAAGATCGAGTGCATTGAGAAAAATGAGAAGGACGAAAAAAATCAGCGCACCGTCCGAATCGCCATGTTCGTGTTTTTCGGTCTGTTTGCCATCCCTTACATCTTCGCCCTTGCGACGAGTTTGATGGGATGAGGATTCAATCCAAGCCGAACTCTTTCACCAGGAGCAGTCGTAGGAACCGCTGGGCACTTTGGAGGACGAGGCCTGTTGCCATAAGGGAAAGTCCGAGAAGGCCGATCCATACCGCAGAGAAGCCCGATCCGATGATGCTGTCCAGCTGCAGGGTCAAGTCCTGAGCGGTGCGTGTTCCCATCGCTGCACCGGTGGCCAAAAGTCCGAATCCAGGTAGGCCCAGCACCAGGAGTGGTTTCTTTTGGGAAAGAGAGAGCAATGCCCAGGTCATGACGGTGAAGCCATGAGAGACGGCGGTGAAGTTGGATCCTTTGGGCACATCGTAGCGAATGACGGTGGGCACCTCCAACACTCGGAGTTGCTTTTCATGAGCATCTTCCAACATTTCCAAAGACAGTTCCATGCCTTCGGAATCAAATCGCAGTCGTTCCAGCGCCGTCCTGGAAAACGCTCTGAATCCCGACTGTGTGTCTTTAATGCCGAGTTCGCTGGAGAGGTTTGACGCAGCGGTGATGACCTTGATACCAAGACGACGGTAAGCCGGCATGTCGGTGCCGCCGCCGCCGTCCACAAATCGCGAACCGATGGCAAAGTCAGCTTCACCGTCGAGAATGGGCTTGAGCAGTTTTGGGATGTCGCCGGTCTCATGCTGTCCGTCTGAGTCAAGGAGCACAAGCGCATCGGCGTCAAGATTGGTGGCCTCCAAAAAGAGTGTTTTCAGGGCGCCTCCATAGCCGCGGTTCACGCGGTGACGAATCACGGTTGCACCGCAGGCTTCGGCGATCCGTGCGCTGGCGTCCGACGAGCCGTCGTCGATGCAGATGACCTCGTCCACGTAGCGAAGGGTGCGGGTTACCACCGAGCCAATGGTTTCCTCTTCGTTGTACATCGGCATCCCCGCAACGATGCGAGGGGCCGTTGGACGAGCCAATGTATCCTCTTCCGGCACGAATTTGCCTCCACCGTATCCTATATAGGACTGTTTGATAAGAAATTCATCAGGTTTTGAGTTGGCCACTACATCAACCTTGGCCGATGAAGCAACGATGTACTTCTCACAGAGAAGGAACTTCGTGAAGCCATCTCGGGCCTCAGTCGTGAAGTTGGGTGACGGTTGTCACAGCGCGTTCGCCCGAGAGGACTTTTTGCAACGCACCCATGGAGATCACCAAGGGGACGTAGGATTGACCGTCGCTGGTCATGTACGTGCTGCAGTCAGCGAACGCTGCGGTGTTGATGGAAAGCTTCAGGGCTCCACCGGCGTTACTTCGTCGTACGTAGCCAACCAGTATGTTGTTGTCCATGGTTTCGCTTTGGTTTGCGGTTTTGGATTTCGTCATGTATTCACCTCCCCTGAGGTCGGTTCCTCAGGGATTGAATCAATTGCTTGAACGCTTATCAAAGCCGTCACGTCCAAGAACTCGTGAACCATTTCCCTTATACGAGCGGTTTTCGTCGTCCCTCCATGCGAGCCTTGGTGACGGGAGGCGCCGGCTTCATTGGTTCCCATTTGATTGACCGACTGGTCGCTCGCGGGGACGACGTGGTCGTTATCGACAACCTCTCAAGCGGCGTCGTTGCGTTTATCCAATCGCATTTGGATGCTGGCCGTGTGGACATGGTGGAAGGCGACATCTGTAACCCAGACGACGTTGGCCGTGCGATGGCGAAGGACATTGATTGCGTGTTTCATTTGGCCGCCAATCCAGACATTCGTCTGGGAACCCGCATCACCGACACCGACCTCAACCAAGGGACGGTCGCTACGTACAACATCCTTGAATCCATGCGGTTGAACGGCGTCAAGAAAATTGCCTTTGCTTCAAGCTCGGTGGTGTACGGTGAAGATGCACCGCTCCCCACGCCCGAAGACCATGGCCCGTGCATGCCGATTTCCCTTTACGGTGCGAGCAAGCAGGCCGGCGAGGGTCTCGTGAGCAGCTGGGTGGGTACCTTTGGCCTGCAGGCATGGATTTTTCGATTTGCTAACATCATCGGGGCGCGAGGAACACACGGCGTGATTTATGATTTCATCCACAAACTCAAGAACGACCCGAGTCGCCTTGAAGTGCTCGGAAACGGCCTTCAGGAAAAATCCTACATGGAGGTCGGGGATTGCGTGGACGGCATCCTGCACGTCATGGCCAACGCTGACGCCCCGCTGAACCTGTATAATCTCGGAAGCCACGACACGGCCTCCGTCCGACGTATCGCTGAACTTGTGGTTGAGGTCACGCAGTGTCACGACGCCCGCATCGAATACACAGGAGGCGACCGTGGATGGGCGGGTGACATCCCACGTGCACGGTTGAGCATCCAGAAGATGCTTCAAACAGGATTTGACGTTTCAATGAACAGCGAAGACGCCATTCGCCACACAGCAACTTGCCTGCTGGAAGAAATAGGACTGGAGTGAACACCATGAAAACCAACACCGAAGCCGACGTACGCAGCGACACCGCCATTCGCGTGATGGCCATCTTCTTTGCAGCCATCATGTTTCTCGCCTTCACCACCGATCCGATTCGCACGGGGACCAACGAAGGCGATCGCGCTCCTCCGCTGACAGGGATGGCCTACAACGGCAGCGTTTGGACCAATTTTGACATCAACGATTACTTTGATACGAACTGGACCGCAGGCGACCTCGACGGTCAATGGTTGCTTGTCGATTTCATGGACACCGACTGTCCGTTTTGTATCCGCTCTGCAGAAGAAGTCGGCCAAAACGCCGACTATTTCATGAAGTTGCAAGGAGACTGGCAAGGGCCAATCGTGAACTTTGTCGCCAGCGCAACCGAGCTTGACATCCCCGGGCACGAGACCAGCCGCGCTGAGATTGAGGCCTTCCGAGATAAATCCGGTGAAGAGTCCTGTGCAGGCAACTCGTGCGCCACTCGAGACGGCTCTTCGCATGGCTTTGTCTACATCGACGACATTGATCAGGACAACATGAAGGCGTGGAAAGTCCCCGGAACACCGTCCTATTTCTTGATTCAGCCCGACGGCATCGTTGCCTGGGTTTCTTCTGAAAACACGGACGAAGAGGTCAGCGACGCCATTTTCCGACTCACCATGGGGGCCTGAACATGGTGGACCAGAACGTCATCCTCATCGCTTACATCATGCCCGTCGTCTTCGGCGTGTTGATGATGACAAAGGCGGGGGACGCTGTTGCAACTTCACTCACCGGACGTTATCCTCTGTTGATTCATGCCCGTCGACGCCACATGTTGGGCTTGAACATCGTTGCCTTCACCGGCTTCGTCGTGTCCACACACACGCTTTGGATCACGAACAAAATCAGCGAGGGCGGCAACATCTGTTCCAGCGCCACCGTGTTTTCATGCGACGATGTTCTGGGGAACGCTCAGTACAACGTGGACCCGTTCTTCGGGATTTCATGGGGGCTCATCGGCATGGTTGTGTTTGCAGCGTTGCTTTTCATCACCAACGCCGTCGGAAAGGAACCCGACGCACTGTGGGCTGAATCCTACCTGCGCTACGGGATGTACATGACCGCAGCGGGACTGCCGGTCATCGCATTGTTGGTGTCTTACGAGGTCCGAATGGAGAAAATCTGTCAGTTTTGCACCATGGCCCACATCGCCAATGTTGTCGGTTTGTTCGGCTTTTGGAAGGCGGGCCGCATGCACGACGAGGGCGGATGGAACGACGATGTTCCCGAATCATCAACTTCAAACACGTCAACCTCCTGAGCGTGACCGCTATGAACAAGGAATCGATGTTTTGGTTGGTGGTGACCATGACC
Organism: Methanobacteriota archaeon; assembly: GCA_002722695.1. Classification (GTDB taxonomy): domain Archaea; phylum Thermoplasmatota; class Poseidoniia; order Poseidoniales; family Poseidoniaceae; genus Poseidonia. Next base: position 3,662 of record PBMS01000012.1, on the reverse strand, counting down.
GCTCTGGCTGCGCTTGCCTACTTGTTGGGGCAAAGCGACGGCAATCCCCCGTTTTCAACAGCCGACGACCGACATGCACTCGCTAAGGACTGCATTGACAGTCACAGTGGACTGGCCGATCACTATCACGCCGTTGTGGTGATCTCGGTGCTTGGCGAACAAGTGGAGATTCCTGGAAACGTGGGCCTCAACGATCCCGGTTGCACCATGCGACCCTTGCACACTCACGACACGTCCGGAAAAATTCACATCGAGTTCAAAGAAGAAGGCGTTGAAGCACCGCTGGAGGCGTTTTTCGACACCTGGGGGAAACACATGGACTCCAGCGGGTTTGACGACCACCGTATCGACGACAACCATGAATTCCTGATGTACCTCAACACCTATTCCCAAGACGGTAATGGAAACGTTGTGGTCGATCCGAACACCCGAGAACAGGTGTACGATTTCGAGGATTTGATTCTTGAAAACGAGCAGTACATCGAGCTGGTGTACCGTGAAATCGCCTGATCAGGGCGTGAATGAGCCGCTGAACATCGATGCGTTTGGTTCGGTTTCAATTTCCTCCATGCGAAGTACGGTGACCTGAATTTCTTGCGCACCAACGTACGTTGTCTTCAATTCCTGCATCAATCGACGTTGGACGTCTTCCATCCCCTCGCCGCGCAGCACCGTCAGGTGAAGCGTGGTTCGCTCGCCAACCTTCGCGTGGTACTCGACAACCCACTCTCTGCGGGGTGCTGGTTGTTCCCAAGCGACGTCCTCCCATGTCTTGGTCATGGAGGGCAATCGCCCTTACAGTTTATCAAATCTTCTTCGTTTGGTGCGGTTTATTTCCGGAATCTGGCAAAATTCTCCCAATTGTAATCAATTCACAACGCATAATTGGGCGAAAATATTACTTTTTCCGAACAATTGAGGCGATTGCAAGGACAACACAACTCGCCATCAGAATCTGGCCCGTCAACCCCGATGACGGTTCGGGGTCAGCACGGTTTCGGTGCGCCAACTCCACCGCACCGTAGGAGGTGGACCGTCCGTCCTGTGCGAGTTCTTCTTCGGTGGACTCGTGGACAAGCACCACGCTCCACGAGTCGTAATGGTCAAACTCCACTGCGAAGGATTCGGCACACGACTCAGCTACGGAGGCGCTCTGGACACCGATGTGTCGGAGGACGGTGTTGTTGTCAAGCGAACACTCGGCCATACCAACCAAAACACGATCTCGGTGATCAAGACCGAGTGAGAGTGAACCTTCTGGAAGCGTCTTACCGTGTTGAATCACGAGCATGGTCAATTGCGTCCCGGTGGTCTGGATGAGTTCAGCGTGCGAAACGCTTGCACGGTAGCCTTGCCCGGTTTTGACCACGCTGATGTCGATCTTGGATGTGTTCTGTCGAGACAGCTCCTCGTTGAGGATATCGCGCTGAACATCTTGCCATGCGTCGTAGCCTCTCCTGGCGTCTCCTGCTTCAACCACAAACGTCGCCATGCTCTCTGCAACCCCGGGCTGCGTGATGTTCAATCGTTCGATTCGTTCTTTGGCTGCAGCAGGCTGAAACGCATCCAAGCCGTCGGAAGGATGCAGGGCAACGAGGGCAATACGAGATCCGTGGCTGTCGGCGACGCGCAGCAATTCAGGGTCAATCTCTGCACATGTCTCGCACCAGGTGGCGGTGATTTCCTCCACCAGCAACGTCCGGCCTCCGCCCTCGGTGGAAACGGGTTGTTCAAACGACGCACTCCGCTCAACCACAACTGCTTGGGCACTCAATCCGGCCAGCAAAAGCACCAACAACGAAGCGATGAAGGGTGCGCGATGGGTGTTCATCCTGCTCGGCCTCGTTGCGTTGCGGTGGAACCGTTCCCCCTTGATTCCTTGCTTTGCCCCGATTTTAAGAAAAGGATTCATGAAGACGAGGTCCGAGGGTCGGCTGGAGGACACGCTTTTGGCTGAGCACTGGGTTGAAAACCACAAACGGGATTCGTGGCGCCGACAGGCCAAAGCCAGTGGATACCGAGCCCGCTCGGCGTTCAAGCTCAAGCAAATACAGGAGCGCTTTCATCTGGTCCGAAACGGGGACATGGTCCTTGATGTGGGTTGCCACCCCGGTGGATGGGCCCAAGTGGCCGTTGAGTTGGTGGGTGAAACGGGTCGAGTGGTCGGTGTTGACCTCCAAGCGTGTGCACCGGTTGAGGGCGCTGTCCTCCTGACCGGTGATATCACCGAGTCCATCACTCAGGAGCGCATTCTTTCTGAACTTGGAGGCCAACAACTCAACGTGATCGTTTCAGACATCTCACCCGACATCACGGGAAAATGGGACATGGATCAGTCGGTGGCCATGACGTTGGTGGCCGACGTGTTCGACTTTGCCCTGCCGTTGCTCGTAAAGGGCGGTGGGTTCACCACCAAATTGTTTCAGGGGATCGGTGTTGAAGAATTAATTTCTGCCGTGCGTCCACATTTTTCCAGCGTGCGTCGCTTTTCACCCGACGCCTCTCGAAACTCATCCTCTGAAGTCTACCTTGTTTGCCGACACCACACCCCGTGGAAGGCTCCAAAAGCCTCTGTGCGGGAACGATACGAGGCTGGTGTCAACAAAATCGTCGGTGGCGATGAGATTGAGGCCGACCCCGAACCGGTTGCATCGTCGTTCAAGGTTCGCAGGAAGAAAACCACCGATGAGTTTGAAGAACGTTGATGACCTTTACCAAGGTTATGAAGCACGGACCGGGCCTGAAGTGGCCAATTCCAGCCAATCGAATAGAAAACCTTCGACCGAACACACCCGTCAAGGGACTCGAGGTGGTCGTCCTGCGAATGTATCCCCAACGCATGATCGTCTCTCCTTCGTACACCGGTCCCGTCGCAGCGGGCTGCGGGCGAGACGAAACGGGGCTGGTCGGGCTGGTGTTTTGGGCCGACCAGATCAATCAGGTGAGCGTGGGGGACGTCGTCCGAATCAACTCGGGTTGGTGTCGTTCACGGGACGGAGCCTTGGTGGTCAGCACTGGAAAGCACGGAACATTGAGCATCGTGCGGCGTTTTGATGCATGAACCGCTGCCTGTTCCTCACGCAACCATAAAGAGGGGGAGACCGTGGGCGACTTCGTTAGGAGCACTATCCATGAGTGAACGAGCAAAGGTCTGTACGTCGTCAGGCATCCCCCTCGCCGAAGTAGGTTCAACGACCTTCCCTTGTCCCGGATGCTTCTTTCCCATCGGTCGAAGCCCCCGAGTTCGAAACCAAGGCGTGTTGTACAAGTGCCCGAACTGCGGATTCGTCGGTCCCTGAGGTGATAGCATGGGCATGGTAGTGATGACATACAAGGTGAACCCCGATTCCAGCCTCGAAGACGTTGACACGGACGCCATTGCGACGTCGATTGCAACCCTCCGAAACGACAACTACGACATCCAAGCCATCGAGACCAAGCCGTTGGCCTTCGGTCTCAAATTCGTTCAAGTTCACGTCAAGATGAACGACGGTGAAGGTCTCGCAGACGCTTTCGAAGCGAAGATGGCCGAGATCCACGGCGTGGGCGAAATCGAAGTTCTCTCAATGGGTCTTATTTGAGTTCGCAATTGCGCTCTCTCGGCTCAACTCGAGCTGTTCCCCACACGCCGAGGACAGAATCTATTCCCGTTGCGGTGGGTA
>PBMS01000011.1 GCA_002722695.1 Methanobacteriota archaeon | reverse complement strand
GCAATTCGGGGGGCCTCGTTGTCGACAATGAACCAGACAAATGCGGCATCATTTCCTCTATAGATGGCCCCATTGGGGGCGTCCCTGAGCCCTCCAAACAACCCATAGGTTCCGTCCACGAGCGGTGCGATCATCGTCCCTGAAAAGGTCCCGTTCACGACGAGCGCCTCCAGATTGTTTTCTCCAACCGTCAGTTCCACATCGAGCTTCTGACTGGGGGTCGTTCCAGTGCGGTACCACACCACATTACCTTCGACACCGAAGGTGGTGCGGGGTTGAACCCAGTAGCCGGGAGCATCCGGTTCATCGCCCTCGATGTCGATGGTGAGGGATTCAGAGTCAATTGACAATTCCCCTGAAAACCGCCAGTTCAACGGCTCCAACATGAAACGGTTGGACTGCCCGGTTTGGTCGAGCAGATAGACTTGAGGAATTCTCGACAAAGAGACATCGGGATCGTAGCCCCATTCGATGGAGAAGTTAACGACGAATTCACCGTTTCGTGAAAACATGTCCGACGCGTCAGCAGGGACGAGTTCACACGACGCCACCTCGACGTAAGGGTCTTGAGAAGAACAAATATTTGTGGATTGATTCCATTGAATCAGCGCCGGTTGACGTGTGTTGGCGGCAAGTTCCAAATGCACTTCTGCAAGATCGTAGATGCCGTTCTGCTCCCACACCGGCACGCGGATTTCGTAATCTTCGTGGGGGTGAAGCCACGGAGAGACCGTCCCATCGGGCCAAGCAAGTGTCGAAGCACCGAGGGACGGTGCCCCGTTCGTGTTCAGTTGGACGTGGAACATTGGGTCAGACAGTGAACCTCCGTCCTCCATGATGTGTCCCGCACTGTCCGCAACCTCAATCCAACCGGCGAAATAATCCCCCTGAATGGCTTGGGAAGTGTCGACCGTTGCTGCGTAATCGCCCATCAGGAGAGAACGATCCTCCGGGAGAGAAAGCGTAGCCATGATCACTTCTTCAGCGTCCATACCTCCGTCTTGGTTGACGTCGTCGGCCCATGAGCGCCACGTGAAGATGTTGGCGTGCGTAGGAAGATGCGGGCGGTCGGCGACGGTGAACGACAGCGCTGTTCTGGGCGCTATGTCTCGACTGTCAAATCGTTCCACCGAACTGTCCATGAGCGTGGGCGGGACGTTGTCAAACATGAAATTCAGCGACATCGGACCGGTGCTGACCACTTCTTGGCCCCGAAGAGGCACCACTTCAACACCCATGCCGACCGAGGTGCGCCCGGTAGGGGCTGTGTAGGGGAACAGCGCAACCCCCTCATCGAGGACCGTCGTGGTGGCGTACTCGTTGCCGTCAACGAGGAACCGAACCAGTGCCTGACCGGAGCGAGGAGCACCCTCTGAGGTGTTCTCAAACCCGAGGACAACCTCCAGCGAAACCACCTCGCCCGCCCTGAGGTAAGGGTATTCTGCTGAGGAACGAATTCCATCGTTGGACATCATGGACCAGGATTTGACTTCGATGTCGTTCTCCACCCCAAGGTCGTGCCCCAAGCCAAACACCTTGGAGACGGGAAGAAGCGGGCCGTTGTTGGAAATCAGGCTCACAGACATCGTCAACGAGGGCTCATCGTCCCAACCGTCCGGGAAACGGAAATGGTGGCGAATCTCAAGGAATTCATTTGATCCCACCGCAGAAACGGAGCCCGGCAGACCGTCGTCAAACCACAGCAAGGCCGTTCCCGAAGCCGTGCAGGACGAGAGGGAGGTGGAGGTGATGGGCAGCGAAGCCACCGGGCAGCGAAGCTTGCTCTGTTGTTGAGATCCCGACAAATGAAGTTCGACCGACCAGCCGGATTGTTTCGCATGGGTGAGGGCATCGGAAACGTCAAGGGGTGAAAAATCGAAGGTTGCGACGGATTCGACCCAGTTGGTTCCGGGAACCAACGTGTCCGATACGTTGGCGACGTTCAAGTCAAGCGCTTTGACCGATGCTTGAGACTCCACGTTCATGACGCCCAAGTAAGCAGAACCGGTTGCGTCCATGCGGATGGGGAGATTGACGATGCGTTGACCCAACACGGGAACAGCCGACGACAGGGCGTGATTCAATCCAAGCACCAAAGGATCGCCTGCGTTGAGTGACAGACTGATGTTGGCCTCGTAAGGTGCAAACACCCCACCGAACAGAAGGTCACCTGAGGAAAGGGATGAGCCGATTCGAACCTCCACGGTGGCCATCGGCAGGCCCGATGGTCCGTGGTTGTTGAGGGCCTGAATCAAAGCGTCGTTCAACGAAACAAGTTCGCTGGGCGTGAGTTGAACGATGGAGAGGTCGTTGATGTTGGGCAAGTTACGACTGAGGATGTCCTGCCCGTTCACCGCCATGGCCATGAAGGGGCTCGAAAGGCTACCGGAAGGGACAGCAACGGCGAACGAAAAGGCATCAACCCCCTGCGTGGGCACCGCAATCTCAAGCGAGGCTGTTTTCGCTGGAGCAACGGGCATTACCACCCATAAATCGTCGTTGAGAAGTGTGTTTTGAAGACCGAACACGCCATCGCCAGGGCGGTCAAGCGACCATTCGTTTGCACCGTCCAAGCCCACATCCAAACGGACGCCATCGGGGACGGATGTTCGCACGAGTTCCGCTTCAAACGAGGTCCACGTGTGCGCTGCTCCGCTGGTCGCGCTCACCGTACGAAACTGAGCCATGTACGCCGGTTGGCCCAGCACATGACGAGCGTCTGGTTCGATGTTCGTCCACGACACGCCCCCGTTGATGCTGAACTGAAGTTGGGCGTTGCTGGATTGTGAACTGTTCACCTCGACGACTGAAAATCCGCTGCGAAGGTGATAGGTGTCTGAGAGAACCGCTCCCGAGCTGCTGATCACGCCGTTGGACCAGCTCCCCGATTGAACGGCCCATCCTTCGGCGGTGGGGTCCGTGTCAAAGGACATGGCGATGTGGCCGTTGAGCGACCAGCTCCGGATTTCCGATGTGCCGCCGTCCGCGGCCTCCTTCATGTAAACTTCAAACCTCAGCAAGGGGTGCTGCTGAGCATCGATCATCCCCAAATCCACCCACGTTGAGGTTAGGCGTTCAAAACCTGGCACAGGGGCGTTGGTGGTCGCATCAAGAATTTGCCATTCAAACTCGGAGCCGGGATAGACGATTGCGTCCATGTGAAGCAAGCCATGCATCAGGTTTTCACCTCGGCCCAGGAGGGACGGCCCAAACGCATCCGACGTCCAAGTGCCTTCGCCGTTGCCCGAACCACCGGTGGGGGTAATGACAATGTCGTCAACCCATGCCGTGTCTGAACCGGAATTGATGCTGCCGTCTTTTGTGTACTTCCACGTGAGGGTTTGAGCGTTGGCCGGGATGTTGAACACGTGCTGTGCGTTGTTGACCGTGCCCGACCACTGATTGTTGTAGCCGCTGTACCGAGTGCAGCCCGTGTTGTCAATGCAAAACAGGAGGTAGTCAAAGCTGCCTTCGGAGGAGACGCTGTATCTGAACGAACCTGTGGATGAGGGGAGTTGGGAAACATCGAGGGTCATGCCGGTCTCTTGACCGTGCGTGATGGTTCCTGCCTTGGCCAATCGCGCACCACCCAATCGAGCGTCGGCTTGAATCGCCCAGTTTGATGCCCCTGAAAGACTCCATTCGGGGGCGAAGGTACCGGATTCAAAATCGTACTGCCAGTCCTGGGGCAGTATCTGAAGTGAGGACTTATTGACATCCATCCCATCGTATTGGTTGCTCCCCGAAAATTCGCCAGCATCGGTCAACACACTCCCCATCGAGCTCGTGAGCGTGCTGGCGCCCAGGTCGATGTTGAGCGATTTGATGGAGTGCCCGTCCGGTATCGAAAGTTCCACGCGCTGGTTGGCACCGTCGGGCCATGATCCGATGGTGAGTTGTTGGTTTTGTCCGACGGGTGTGACTGCGTTTGGAACGGATTTGGTAGCGGATTCCAAGGGTGCAGGGTGCGTTGGTGGGACCAGCGACAACAGGAACAAAACAACCAATCCGGACGCCAGGGCGGCCGCTCGGGTTTGGCTCATGTGGTGGTGACGGCCTCTCAAGGGTCTAAAGGGTTCGGCCATGCGATGTTGAGGATGAGGAGCGAAAGTCCATAGATGGCGTGCTCAAGTATCGTCCATGGACGTCGAGGCGCTGAAGAAAGAGGCCGGTGAGGCCGCGTGCGCTTACGTTCGCAGTGGGATGAAGGTTGGTCTCGGAACCGGTTCAACCGTCAAGTACACGATATTGGAACTCGGCCGGCGTGTACGTGAGGAAGGGCTCGACATCGTTGGCGTGCCCACGTCAATCGCCACGAAAACATTGGCCGTGGAGGTTGGCATCCCTTTGGCGGATCTGGACGATTTGCCGGGATTGGACGTCGTTATTGACGGAACGGACGAATTCGATCCGTCGTTCCAACTCATCAAAGGTGGCGGCGCAGCGCTGTTGAGAGAGAAGGTCGTTGCCCAAGCCTCCAAGCGGATGGTCGTGGTCGCTGACGACCGCAAACGGGTCGACGTCCTTGGTGCCTTCCCCCTTCCCATCGAGATCACGCCTTTTTCTCACAACACCACGAGGCGCAGCATAGAATCCGTTTTGGAATGCAAGGTCGTCATGCGGGAGGACAGCGGTGTCTTGCTGCAAACCGACAACGGGAACCTCATCGCAGACGCTCACACCGGTGCAAGCATCACCGATCCTGAGGCGACGGAAACGGCGCTGCTTGCGCTGGCCGGCGTTGTTCAGGTTGGGCTGTTCAACAACATGTGCGACGTGGTTGTTTTGGCGTCGTCCTCCGGCGTCAAGACACTCGAAAAGAAGGTTTGAATGCCCGTCGGTATCCCCGGTGCATCAAGCATTAAATACACCCGTCAAAAGGCAAGGATGGGCCTGTAGCTTAGTCAGGTAGAGCGACGGACTCTTAATCCGTCGGTCGCGGGTTCGAACCCCGTCAGGCCCGCCAACGTCGTTATCGCAGGTAGGCCTTGACCAACTCGGGTGAAACCGGCCCAAAGTTGTGAGAATCCTCGCTCGCCAACGGGTCGGGGTGGTCTCCGGTAAGAAACAGTCGCCCGCTGGCTTCCACGGTTGAGATTCGTTTTACCATCAGGACGCCGGACTTCAGTGGGTGCTCGACCAAGACCACGTCGTTTGCGGATGGGATGTAGTTGTCGTCGCACACAACCAGAGAAATCAAATCGCCGTCATGATAGGTGGGCCACATGCTGTCGCCCTGGATGCGAACATCCAAAGCCTCCGTCATGCGTTGACCTCAGGAGGCTCGAATCCATGGGACTTCACGTCCCTTGGCGGTCCAGAACATGTTGTGAACGGCCTCGCAGGCGTCCATGAGTTCTTGGGCGTGTCCAGCGGAGACCTCCACCTTGCACGCCGAGCAGAGTTTTGCAGCGTGCCAGAAGGTATCGTGGAGGTCCGGGATGGATTCGAGGTGTTGCGGCTTGAAAAAGTCGGTCCACAAGATGAGGAGTTCGTCTTTGCAGTTTTGGGCTTCTTCTTCTTTCACGGCTGCGTAGCGAGCCATGGTGTTCATGTAAGCGGCCATTGCGACGGAATCGTTGGTGTCGGGGCAGGTCATGGCAAGCATCTTCTTTGTCATGGACTGAACGGCTTCAGCGGCGATTCGGGCACTGGCTGGGTCGTACACACCGCAGGGAGCGTCACAGTGGGCTTCGGCAATGATGGGGGTCTTCATGGTCCATCGGAGAAAGCGGAGCCATAAGAACATGATTGATGCGCTTGGGCAGGAGACTACGGACGGATGGTCGTGCCGGATTCTCCGCGAAGTGCATCGAGGACACGACCGGGTGAGCAAACGAGACCGACGCCCCCTTCGGTCGCCGAGACGAAGTTGCAAATCGCTTCGACCTTCGGACTCATGGAGCCTTTCGGAAACTCGCCATCGGCCTCCATCGCACGGGCTTCGTTGACGGCCAAGGTTCGAACGGGTTCGGCATCAGGGGTTCCGTAAGAGCGGTAGATGGCATCGGCAGCCGTGCTGATGATCAGCGCATCTGCGTCCAAATCGGTGGCCAAGAGCGACGAAAAGTGATCCTTGTCAATCACGGCTGGAACGCCTTGTTGGTGGTCCCCAACCCGAGCGGTGGGGACACCGCCGCCACCACCGCAAATCACCACGGCGTGCAGTTCCACCAAGCGCCGAATCACATCGATCTCCAAGATTTGAATCGGTTGGGGGCTCGCAACGACGCGACGGGGTCCGTGAACGGTTTCAGCAATGTTCCAGTCCACGGACATGACCGTCTCTGCATCAAGAACAGGTCCGACCGGTTTGGTGGGCCAACTGAACGCCTCGTCCTTGGCATCGACCTCGACGTGGGTCAACACCACCGCCGTCCGTTCTGGACGACGACGACGTTCCAGAATCGCTTGCAGGTGCATGGAGAGTTCATGCCCGATCATGCCCTGCGTGGCCGCCACCCACGCATCAAGATTGTGAGCCCGTTCCGAATCCAACGCCAGAAGATGCCCCACCTGCGGTCCATTGCCGTGCGTGATGACCACGCTCCAGTCCATCTCCAAAAGGTCAATCACGTCGCTCATGACTCGGGCCAGAACCTCGGTTGAATCGTTTGAGACACCGGTTGGGGATTGCAAGGCGTTGCCGCCCAGCGCGTACACTGCGGTCTTTTTCACAAGCACACCTCAGCGAGGACGGTTTTCAGACTTTGCACGATTCCTTTCAAAGCAGGTCGTATTTCAAAGCGGTTGAAGGGAGACATATACATAGGCCGGTCCGGTGGGTTTGAGCGGTGAGAGCATGGTCAAGACCACTTGGATAGGCGATGTGCAAAACGGCCAACACGACGGTCAGACGGTCGAACTCATGGGTTGGATCAAACGGACGCGTGGAAACAACAACCTGCGCTTCATCGTTTTGCGCGACTCAACCGGCACGATTCAGTGCGTTGGAAAAAAGGCCAACCTCGGTGAAGAACTCTTTGACGTGCTCAAGGGCGTCATCATCGAAACCAGTGTGATCTTCACCGGGACTGTGCGTGCAGACGAACGCGCAGAAGGCGGGCATGAACTCGACGTCTCAAACATCGAAGTTGTCGGCCCCGTGAACTCTGAACGCCCGTTCCCCATCACCGAAGCCGACATGCTGGTCGAAGACGAAGACGGAGAACTCACGTACGGCGGTACCGAACACACCCTCAATCATCGGCATCTCTACTTGAGGACGACTCGAGCCACGACGATGTTGAAACTCAGGAGTTCAGCCTTTGGAGCCATTCACAATTACTTCCGAGGCCACGATTTTTTGGAATATCAAGCACCGAACTTTGTTGCCGGTGCGGTGGAGGGGGGTTCAACATTGTTTGAGGTCCCGTATTTTGGGAAGCAAGCCTACCTCACGCAATCCTGGCAGCTCTATGCCGAAGCAGCCATGCCGGCCCTTGAGCGTCTCTACACGATCGCACCGTCGTTCCGAGCGGAGAAATCGAGAACTCGTCGACACCTGACCGAATTTTGGCATGCGGAGATGGAAATGGCTTGGGCCACCAACAACGACATCATGGCCCACGGTGAAGGTGTGGTTCGACACATCGCACGAGCCTTGTTGGATGAACGTGAGGATGAACTTACCTACTTGGAACGAGATCTCAAACTCATTGCAAACTACGCTGACAACCCTTACCCGAGAATGCGATACGACGAGGCCATTGAAATTCTTCAGGGGAAAAATGTGGCCGTTGAATGGGGCCAGGATTTGGACTATTCCAAAGAAAAAATCCTCACTCAGGATTTTGATGTCCCGCATTTCTTGACCCACTACCCCAAAGTGGCCAAACCGTTCTATCACCGCGTGGACCCGGAGGACGGCAAGTACGTCCTGTGCCACGACCTGCTTGCACCGGAAGGCTACGGAGAAATCATCGGCGGGGGCGAACGCACGTGGTCGGAAGAGGAAATCCTGCAGCGAATTGACGAAGAGGGCACACCACGCGAACCCTATCAGTTCTACATCGACGTGCGTTCCTACGGAGGTGTCCCCCACGGTGGATTCGGTTTGGGCGTGGACCGAGTCGTGAGCTGGTTGGCTGGTGCAACCCATATTCGTGAAGTGATTCCATTCCCGAGAACATCCCGCAGGGTCACGCCCTGATCAAAGCAGGGTTTCTCCGCACGATGGGCAAGGCATGCCAGGGATGAAGACACCCAACAAAAACCCACAGTGCGGGCAAATTGACATCAAACCGTCGTCGTACATGAGAATCAAACCTTCGAGCTTGTTCTTGACGGTTTCTGCAATCCAAATTGTTCGCAAATCAGGTCCAGAACCAAACCCAAATCCTTGTGTTCAATCACGTGATGAGCAAGAGCACGCGGGCGGTCGTCCCAGGGGTTGAACAAGACGGCACACCCACTCTCAGCAAACATTCCCGCATCGCCCATTGAGTCGCCCACGGAGGCGGTCTGTTCCTTGGGCACACCCAAGCGACGCTGAAGCATCTTCACAATGGCTCCCTTGCCGTTCATTTGCACCTGATAACGACCAAAGTCATCAATGCCGGGCGAGGTTGTTCCATCCCCAGACGACATCAACCATCCGTTGGTGAACACATGGAGCTTCGAATCACGACCGCCGCATTTCTCACGCGCCGTGTGGCGGTCAATCCCCCCCCAACGCCGCTTCCACGGCTGGGTTGACGGGAAGGCGGCTGCAATGTCCCGGGCTGTTTTCTGCAACCCCCCGCTGACGATGGCCACATGAACATCCAAACTGAGAAGATGGGCAATGAGGCGATTCCATCCTTTCATCATGGGCATGCCCTCCATCAACCCGCGAAGACGTTCATCCGTGATGTTCCCTCCGGGTGCGGATTTGATGAGAGCCAAGTCCAGCTTGATCCATTCCCACTCGTCCAGTAAGCCTTGATTGTAAAGATCGAAGGATTCATTGTTGGAGATTCCCAATTGATCGTAGACAAACTGCCAGGTTGAAAGGTGATCAACCAGGACACGATCCATGTCAAGGCAAACAAGATGGCCTGGAATGCAATCAGCTCCCTTTGGGCCAATTGTACTGGTTTTGAATCCTCGCCACCTGCTTTCCCATGATGTACAAAATAAGGGCCACCATCATCGCAAACAAACCGATCAGTGTCATGGCGACGGTGATGAGGGTGACGCCGATGGACGTCGAATTCAACTCCGTGAACATGGTGGCAAGGTCTCCGGAGAGTCGATAGCCCAAGACGAACAACACCACGCCGGGTATACCGAACAGCAACAGAGGGTGTTTGGATTCAAGCATCCAGTAAAACAACTGGGCGAAACGAGAAGCGGTGGCCAGCGACTGACGCTGCGGGAGTTGAATCGGAGCGTCGCTCTTGACAAAGCGGACACGGAGTTCTTGCGAGACGTCCTCCGAGGTGGATTCGTTTTCCAGTCCCGCAAGCTCCTCGATGCCTCGGCGGGTGGAAATCAGGTGAGCCATTTCGGTCGTCGCCAGCCTCACCTGGTCTTGGGGTCCATCGTGCTGCCCGATGCGGAACAAGTAGTGAATGTCCCAACCTTCACGAGCACGGTTTACGCTCAAGGGAAGTTGAGAAAGTTTCCACTGCGAGGTGATGGGAAGAAAAAGAGTGGAGCCCGTCCATTCCATGTCGGAGTTCAAAGCGTATCGAGTGACGCTTTGTGGACTCAGGTCACCGTCAAAGGCATGGACAGCACACCCCACCTCTTCGGCCAATTGGGCGGTTTCATCCTTCGATCCGGTGTCAAACAACACAACGTCAGAAGCCACTTCTTTTGAGCGAACAATCAGAGAAACGATACGTAACTCAATGTCCTTGCCAATGAGAACCACACGCGCCAGAGGACCGTCCACACAGGTTCTTTTTTTGAAGAGGCTATGAACCCTGTTCTTTCACAAAGCCGGTTCGTGGTGTTTCAAGCATAGGTTGATTGATGCCGTTTGCTTCGACCCACCATGCTTCATGGGTGGCACATCGGCGTGGTCATCCCAGCCCGGGACGAGGAAGCCCACATCGCTGGGGTGATCGAGGGTCTTCCCGGAACCGTGGACATCGCAGTGGTGGTCAACGACGGATCAACCGACGCCACGAAAGAACGAGCTGTATCAGCGACGGCACGCTGCGAGGTTGTGGTGATTGAGGGGGACGGGGACGGGGTTGGAGCTTCCATTGACCGAGGCCACCGTGCGTTGCTGGAGCGGTTCAACGGACCGTTCATCAGCGTGGTGATGGCAGGCGATGGACAAATGAATCCAGACGACTTGGAACATCTGATTCAACCCATCATCGACAACAAAGCCGACCACGTGAAAGGAAACCGAGCGATGCACGAACAAGGCCTCAACCGCATGCCTGCTCAACGTCAGCGAGCATCAAGACTACTCTCATGGTTCACCACTCTCGCTTCTGGACAGCGCGTTGGCGACCCGCAATGCGGCTTCACGGCCACCTCATCCAAGGTGCTCAGCGAGTGGGATTGGGAACGGTCTTGGTCCGGTTATGGCTACCCCAACTATTGGTTGATCAACCTCTCATCGAGGGGTTTTCGAATCGCCGAACGACCCGTTCAAAGTATCTATAGAAGTGAGGTAAGCGGCATCAGACCACTTCATTTCTTCGCCAGTGTGGGTTGGATGATGGCCGTGGAGCACCACCGTCGCAACCTGCGTTGGCTTCACCCCAAGCGCCTAACACCGCACACGCTTTTCGCCTTGCTGTCCTATCTTCTTGGATGGTCGGCTTTGATTCCGCAGGTTTCCAACGACTTGGAGGTCGAATTGATGGTGCGAGGCGTCCCGGGCATCGCAATGTGCTTGCTGTTCTGGAGCATCGCGCATCTTTTTGACCGGTCAGCCACTCGTGTTCATCGGGAGTTGAGGAGCCATGCGACGACATGACCGGAGGAGGAAGCCCAGAAAGGCCCACGTCCGCCATATTCTTGTAGCGAACAAACCCGAGGCAAAGCAGATTCTCGAGGAGATCAACGCGTCAAAAAAACCACTCCGTACCTTCAAGAAACTCGCAAAGAAATACTCCAACTGTCCAAGCGGTGGTAAAGGAGGCGACCTTGGTGAATTCACCGAAGGCCAGATGGCTCAAACCTTCGAAGACGCCGTCTGGGCATCAAAGTTGGAAACGATGCCCACGAACTTCACACGAACGCAATTCGGTTTCCATGTGATATGGGTTCACAGCATCGTGCTTCCCGATTGATGGTGGGCGTACCAAGATTTGAACTTGGGTCCAAGCGTCCCAAACGCCCGAGTATAGGCCAAACTAACCCATACGCCCTTGTTGTGTGCCACGGCGTCCTACCTATGAACTTCACTCTAAGAACATCCAGCGCGTCTCGCTCAATCGTAGGACCAAGCCCTCAAGTTCTGCCTGTTCCATAAGTCCGTCTGGAGGTGCATCAACATTGTTTGCTCCAAGGTGTTGCGAGACCGTTGCGAGGCTGATGACCCCGTCCAGATCGGCCATGTTTCGCAGTTTTTTGAGCAACGCTCTCATGGAAAGGGTGGCCGCCTCGTGTTCAAACGCGGTGTTCGACAATCGAGAGCGCAATTCATCGCGAAGTTCGCTGGGCGTGTTGGCCAGAGCCACCTCCGTGAGCAGTTCGCCGCTCGATTGGCAGACTTTCACCACCTCCGAACTTCCGTCCAGTGGAGAACCGCAGTGAGGACATCGCCCTTTTTGCCGCCGTTGGCCAGAGCATTTCAAGCAGGCCTTGCAGCGGATGACCAGCCACGATTGTTCCGACACGAAATCGCCTCAGAGTGTGAAATCATGATTGTTCTTTGGTTGGCCCGGTCGGCGGGCAGGGGCAGCTGGTGCTTTCGTATCCACACGTTTTCTGGGTTCAGGGGCAGCGGTTCGAGTAAGACCGCCACGAACAGGTCCCGTTCGGGTTCGAGCACCGAGGGAAAGTGAATCGGGCAAAATGAGGGCGGCTACGGCAACACCATGGTGGTCTTGACCTGCCGTAACCTCGTCCACTGCAACGTCAAATTGAACCACTTCAAGGTCTCGACTTGCCAACCTTCGTTGCAGATTTCGTCGAAGCAGCACAACCGTTTCCTCGTAGTCAAGATCGGTTGCGATGGTGGCCACAATGGCGCACTCGTCTCCCTCTGGAGTCACGCAGGTTGCCCATGCCACACCAGCGGAGGCGGAAGAACCGTTCCAAGCGTAGGACGTCGCCAAATGGCACTCTGCCAACGTACCCATGGCGAGAGGCCGGGGTGGAGTGGCCTCAAAACCAAGAGGAAGCATGGCACCTTGAGCTTGAATCAATCGAACATCGCCAAGACCCAATTCGACCAAGCCCTGATCGAACGCGTCTTCTGCATTTTCGCCCCAGGGTGCGACGGCCGTCATCAACCAACCTGGACATGTGGGTGTGTTCGAGGATTGCATAATTCACCACACGCACAACGGGTTCATGAACACCTTGGTGCTAGCGCCTCCATGGCTGGTCGAACGCGCCCGCTGCTCATCGCAGGCGGACTGGTCGTGATGACGCTTGCAGGCTTGGCGGGTCTGAGCTCTGGTGAGTATACACTCACCTTGGCCGTAGGAGGTCTTTTGGCCACCGTTGTGGGAGGTGCACTTGTCCTGTTTTCTGGCCCAGCCGAAACCAAGCGACGAAGCCTGTCCGTCGCAGAGGCACGCGGCCGAATCGGCTCAACACCCGTGGAGAGCCCGACGGATCTTCCCGACCCGCTGGACCAACGCATCGATATGCCGCTGTGATCAGAACAGTCGGACGGTCTCGAGGTTGCTGGGCGCAAAGGTCAGGCAGTTGTATCGCTCGCGCAGCGTCAAACCAAGTTCGTTGCACTTCTGATAGTCGCCGTGATGACAGATGATGTTCTTGGGAGGGGGATTGATGCGGTCGACGAAATCGAGAAGCTGTCTTCGGTCGGAATGTCCGGAAAATCCGTCGATGGTGACCATCTCACAACCGATCTTCACGATCTCCGTTTTGCCGTTGATGAGCATGGGCACCTCTCCGAAGCCCTTCTGAAGACGGCGCCCCAAGGTGCCCTCGGCTTGGTACCCGACGAAGCAGAGCGAATTGCGCTCTTCGTGGGCCCAGTTCTTGAAGTACTCCATCACCGGGCCGCCGTTCAGCATGCCAGAGGTCGCAAGAACGATGCACGGCGACGAATCCATGACGATGCTCTCTCGCAATTCTCGGCCTTTCACAGGTCGGAACCACTCGCTGGTGAACGGGTTCTCGCCGTCGTCCTTCAGCAGCGATTTGCTCAACGCCTTGGTGAGGTAGTTCGGGTGAGATGCGTGTATGGCGGTGGCCTCTTGGATCATCCCGTCAAGCCAAACGGGGACGGGTTTGACGGTTCCGGAACGGAAGAGTTCGTCGATTGCAATCATCACCTCTTGACTGCGTCCCACGGCGAACACCGGGCAGATCATTTTTCCACCGCGCTGCAGCGTGCGAGAAACGATGTCTTGCAGCTCTTGGTTGGCCTCCTGACGGGATGGTTGGTAGTCTCCAGATGCTCCGTAGGTCGATTCAATCACCAGGGTCTCGACCCGAGGGAAACGGGTGTTGGCTGCATCGAACAACCAGGATTTCTCGTACTTTTGGTCGCCGCTGAAAACGATGTTGTGCTTTCCATCTGCGATGTTGAGGTGGACGGCCGACGAGCCGAGGATGTGTCCTGCATTCGAAAACGTCAATTTGACGTCGGGGGCGATGTCGGTGGTGGATTCCCAATCAACGTCAACCACGTGCTTCATGCACATACGGATGTCTTCCATGTCATAGGGGGTGCGCTTACCTTCCGCACCGCCGACTTTGAGGTAGTCCGTTTGCAACAACAACATCAGGTCGCGAGTGGGTGGTGTGCAGTACACTGGCCCACGGTAGCCGTACTTGAACAGCACAGGAAGCATGCCTGCATGGTCGAGGTGGGAATGAGTCAAGACCACGGCATCCAACTTGTCCAAAGGAAGCGCCTCTGGGGCGTTAAAGAACGGCATTGGATCGGTGTCTGAGGCAATGTTCACGCCAACGTCGATCATGATGCGGGATTCGTTGGTGGTGACGTAGTGACACGCACGACCGACTTCACGGTAGGAGCCCAATGCGGTAACACGAGCCCATGTCCCACCGGGTCGAGTCGGGCGGTGGATGCTCAATCCGAAGTCTTTCAGGAGCTTTCTGCGCTCGTCCCCGTGGGATTGCCGGTACATGCGTATGTCGTGAACGGTCTTCGAGAACAGAGGAGGCGTTCGCTCAACCTTGACAGCCCAGCCGGTCTTGTCACGGATAGCGTTGCTGTTTTCGCCTCGGCGACCAATGGCCGTCCCGGGTTGGCGGCACTGGATGATGACTTCTCGATAGCACGCATCGAAGTACATCTCGGTGATGTCGGCGTCCTGTGGGATGACCTCGTGAATTACGTCTCGGGCCTTGTCCATGTCCATCATGGCATCGATGGGCGTCCTGAGAACGATCTTACGTTTTACACGACGAGCGATTTTGCCGATCAGTCCATCTTGTCCCGTGAAGGGTTTCATGTCAGCGGTGATGATGGCAATGTTGCCCGCTTCCAAGTCGATTTCATACTCGATGGAACGAGGAATGATTTTTGCGATTTCGTCTTTCAGTTCTCTGTAGGTCATTTGCACGGTGTTCACCTCACGCTCCCGCAGTCAACCGTGACCACAGTGCACCAACGGTGCATGGCGGCAGAGCCGCGGGAGAAGGGAACTCACTTGAGGAGTTTGGCAATGTCGTCTTGGGAGACTTGTTGATAGCCGGAAGCTGGCGTGATCACGGCCAAATCCATTCCGTTTCCGGAGGCCGCATCTCGCTGTCCCGATGCATGGAGGGCTCGTGCCGCCAATTTTAAGGCCTCCGCTTGGGTCATGCCGTCCTTGAATCCGTCTTCAAGCACACCGTACATGTAAGGCGAGCCGGACCCGGTGGCGCAATACACATCGGGTATGGAGCCGCCGGCAGAGTCTATGGAGTAGACATGGCCACCATCGTCGTCAACACCAACGATCAGAAGTTGAACCCAGTGCGGGCGACCCGAGAGAATGTTGGCCGTCAAGGTCGCGGCCCCTTTGACGGTCATGGGTTGTTGCCGTCGCAGCTCAAACAGAGCGACCTCGGCGGTCAGTGTGCGCGACAGAGATTGGGCGTGTCCGACCAGACCAGCCGTGGTGAGCGCAAGATTGTCTCCGATTTTGAACAACTTCTGAACACTTTTGTTGGCAATAAAATGACCCATGGTTGCGCGATGGTCCGCTCCAACCACAACGCCTCCTTTGAAGGTGATACCCACGGTGCTTGTTCCGGTCTTCATCACGGTCTGGTGTTCTGACATGGTGTCTTCACTTTCCCGACACTTCTTGAACCTTGGGCATTGGAGACTTGGTGGCCGTTGGTCTCCTTGGTCGGCTGAACAGCCGACCTTGGCGAACACCGCATTCAAACCAACAACGAGGGGAGTGTTGAAGAAGCCTCTCCTGCATGGTGGGTCGTGCGCAGAAGAAAGCGGAAAGACAAGGATGAAGCGCAGTCCTCGCTGGACGCTTTCGCTCCAACGTCCAACCAAGCAACCTCCACCGAGACCTCCGTACCCCCCATGCCCGATCTTGACCTGTTGGAAGCCGCTGAAGCCAAGTTGGATCAATCCCCTGAACCATCCTCCCCCCGATCGTCGTCGCCTCAGGGTCCCCGACGGTTCTTGATGCCAAGCACGGCCGCGACGGCCCAACCACGAATGCCTCAGGCCGAGGTCACGTACCACAACCTCGGGCAGTTGTACCCCAACGCCCCAGTCCCGCTCTACGAGGGCGAGATGGTGCTCCACAACTCCACGCTGTTGGATATCACCGGGTGCGGTGCTCTCATGAACTGGGTGGCCGACGGTCACGGGTGCATCGTTGAGATGAAACGGATGATGAAACGAACCACTGAATTTAACCAGGCTCTTGGCCTGCTCAACCGATTTGTAGAAGGGGACGTCCAAGGCCAAATCATTCGCATTACAGACACACGGCTGCTGTTGCTTCCGCAGGGTTGCAGGGGCATCAAGGGCACCGAGATGGAAGGGTTTGCGGTGGATCCTGAAGACCTGACGGACGTGTATGAATGAAGGAGCAGGCCATCGACTTACCGTGCCCCATATGCGCATCAACTGGCAACGTCAAAATGATTGCCCACGTCGATGAGATTCCGTACTTTGGGGAACACACACAAGTCACCATTCTCTGTCATGATTGCGGTTGGCGACAAACAGATTTCATACCTGCCGAGGGCAAAAAAGCAGGAGGATGGTCGATGGTGTTGAACACAGAAGAGAAGTTGAGGGCTCGTGTGGTTCGCTCGTCCTCGTGCACGGTTTCCATTCCGGAATTGGACTTGCACGTCAATCCTGGAAGCAACGCCACCGGATATGTTTCCAACGTTGAAGGGGTGCTGAACCGCTTTCAAGAGATCATCAACATGGTTGAGCGAGACCTATCGAGCCAATTTCGCGATTCGAGCAGCGAAGAACGTGAGCCGTTGATGGAGCAGATGGCAACGCTCCAGCACATGACCCTTACACTGGCCAATTTGGGGGGTCCCGACGCCGAACCCATCACGCTGGTGTTGCTGGACCCTCACGGGTTGTCGATGATCCTTCATCCGGACGCTGAGGAACGAAACCTGACGTCCGAAGAACTGGAAACATTGCCCGTCGGGCCAGACCCCGCTGTGTTTTCCAACGACGACCTTGCGGACTCATCGTGAGTCCTCAGCGAGGAATCGGTCCACGAAGTGGGCGGTTTGGTCTCGCATTTCATGAAGCTCCGACATCCATGACGTTGCACGTTCAATGCACAGTTGCTTCATCTCACCGGCCAGAAGTGAACCCGAGCGGAACGCTGCGTTCAACTCGCCGAGGTACGCATCGTCTTCCTCAAAGAAGTACATCATGTACTGATAGGCGACGTCGATGTCAGGATTGCCTCCGAGGCGACGGTGCTCCTCAACGGTGGGTTGTCCACCTGAAAACGCACGCTTGATTTTCTTCTCGACCGTACCAACATCGTCTCGAAGAAACAACGTGGTTTTCGGTTTGCTGCTGCTCATTTTGTCGCCGGTCATGCCGACTGCGAAGTGGTGATAGGTGGATGCGGGGGCCAACAATCCAGGTCCACCGAGGGTTCGCTCGAGGCGAAGCATCGCAAGTCGCAGGGCGTGTTTGTCGCGACCCGTTGCTGATGGGACGTGGACATGGCCCTGTTTGGGGCTTGACAAAATGTCCGAGAAACCCAACGATGCCACCGCATCGACCACCAAATCAAACACAGCAGCAACCCTTGATTTGTCCACACGACCGTTTGGCAGTTGGCCGAAGACTTCTGCGTTTTCATCGTGGACTGAGAGGCTGATAAGCAGGCCATTGGAGGATGATTCTCGTAGATTGAACCAGTTTGTTTTGGAAGCAAGACCTCGAGTCAGGCGGAGGTGAGGGTCTTGGTCAACTCCCACAGGGACAACGATGGGACGAAGACCTCCGTAGTCGTCCAGCTGAGGATGCAAGATGTCCCCTACTTGAACGAGGGGAGCCTGAACGTGAGCAAGATTGGTCTCGCCACCAAACCCGTAAATGGCTTCAAGCTCGCTCAGATTGGTTCGTTTTCCGAGTTGGAAACCGAGTCGCTGAACGATGGGGCGTGTGGATTGAAAATACACGCTTGTCTTTTCCGGGTCCAGACCGAGGGCAGCGTAGTGAGAAATGTATTCCTGAAGGGCGACCTCTCTGCCTTTTGATAGCGAAACGCCCCGGGTTGCTTGGCTCTCGAGGTCGGCCACGGCAATGGTTACATCCCCCCCGTGGTGTTGGAACCATTTTGCCTGCTCGACAACCATTGAATGGCCAAGGTGCATTTGACCGCTGGGCATGAGACCTGTGAGAACCCCAAAGGGCGAGCCTGTTCGTTGCGCCTCCACAACCTGATCCACATCTCGGTGAGCAAAAACGATACCACGCCGATGAAGTTTCGACGGATTGCTCAACGAAACCCCGTCCATGGACGTCAATCCAAACTGCTCGATGATGCGGTCATAATCCGTGGATTGGGCACTTCCCCACGGGTCGATGACAAGGTCGTCTTGAGCCATCTTCTGCGTCTCCGATTGTGTTAGGCTTCCTCATCCGCATCAAGGCTTCGCTTTGCTCGCCCGTCCGATGGGGGGTTTTCAGACGCCTGTCTGTTGGCCAAACCGCTCAACGGTCCCAAACCCTCTCGAGCCAACACACCCAGCATGATGAAGACAGTGAGAATTCCAACCCCCACCACCGCATAGGGAATCCACGCGTCTACATCGTCGGCAATGCGCGGTTGAACAAGCCAAGTGAACCGAACATCGGTGTCGTCAACAAATCGCTTGGCCCATTTGAACAGGTCGGTGGTTTCGTGGCCTGCGACGGTGACTGCAGCGCTATGATTGTTGAAAAAGTCGGCTTGAGCCAGCACATCGTGAGCCACGTCGGAGCCGTTCACCGTGATGTTAACAGCGTGACCGTTCACAACGGACAAAACGAGGGTCCCATCTTCTTGCTGCCACCACCCCTCTTGTGTGTTTTTTACTCCTTCTATAGAAGGAAGCGATTTGTTCGAATCCGAGGTCTCCACACCAATCACCTCTGCGCCCTCAACGTCGATGAGCCACGTCAGGGGTAGGTTCCATGGCAAATTGTTGGACACCGATCGGCACGCTTCGGTCTCAAGGGATTCAAAGGTCACGACGGTACGACCTCCAACGTCGTTCACGTCTCGATCATGTTCGTAGCATCGTTTTCCCGACCATGAAGACCAAGCCTCTCCCCACGTGGTCAACCATATGCCCGGTGTTTCGTCGAGGTAAGCAAGCACGTCTCGGTCGTGACGGACCGTGGCGTCGTTGACCCTTCCAATCCAGTACAGGTTCACCAAGCCACCCGCTTCCACTTCGGATTGAACGGTGTCGAGGGAAGCAATGCCCTTCTCGAGGCTTCCACCTCTCCGCCCGAGGTTGTACCATTCCCACAAATCCGTCGGATCATCCGAGGCGTTGTGCCATGCGGTTTCCAGCAAAGCGGTGTTGTCTCCGTGGACAACGAAGCCTTGCGAGGCCACCTTACCGTGGTCAGCCATCGTCAGCGTGTTCGGCGTGAAGGTCGAAAGCGGTGATGGGCCCCACTGACTGGCGTTGATTCGATCCTCGATGTAGGTCTTGCAGGCCTGAGCGACCGCCCCAGGGTCGTTGACCCATGAAAGACCCGGCATGCCGTAGCAGCCAAACTCGTCGCCCGCCTCAAGACGCTCTTGACCAAAGGTGGTTCGCAGCCACCCGTCTTCTTCCCAGGCCGATTGAGCCAGCGCCACGGGGTGGGCGAGGACCGACACGATCAGGAGCGACAGAAACGCCGGAAGCACCTTTCTTCCCGGCATGCTTTCCCCTCCAACGCGTACGCTTTGACGGTTGCCCTTCAAGCACCGTGAAAACACATCTCGAAAGGCTGTTTGGGAACGAAACCTCAAAACCACCTCGTCGCAGAGGCGCATCCATGAGCAGCGGTGGCGATTTGGCGGCTGCTTGGGAAACCCTCCGGCCGCATTGGAACATCGCACCGAGTTCGCAACCACTTCCCTCAACACCTGTCTACAGCGCCCTGCGGATGTTTTTGTCTCCGTTTTTGAGGCCCTTGTTTCGATGGCGCATTCACGGAGCAGAACGCATTCCGAGATCTGGAGCGACCATTCTTGCAGCAAATCATCTCTCCCACGTTGACCCCATTGCGGTGATTGCTGCTGCTCGACGAACGACCCATTACCTCGCGAAAGACGGCCACTTCAGCAACCCACTAACTCGCTTTGTGATGCGGGCAACGGGCCAAATTGAGACCCATCGTGAAGCGGGTGGGAGCGACGCCTTGGCGGGTGCGGCAACCATACTGAGCAACGGCAAAGCGCTCGGAATCTTTCCCGAGGGAACTCGATCGAAACGAGAGGAGGCCCCGTTCCTTCTTCCCGGAAAAACCGGTGTCGCTCGGTTGGCTGCGTCCTTCCCCGATGCCGTGGTCGTTCCAATCGCCCTGGTCGGCATGCGCAACCTCATGACCCCCAAGCACCACAAATGGCCTCGACTGCACCGTCGATTCGACGTCAATGCCGGTGTGGGCGTGACCTGGCTTACCTGGTTGGGGTCGCAAGAGGGGGGCGGCGTCTCTGCCTCGGAGCTTGCAACGCTTTCTGAGGGTGACGAACACGCAATACGCGCAGAACTGGCCCGCCTCTACAGGAGATTCACCGACCAGTTGATGGGTTCGCTATCGGCCCTCGGGGCGGAATAAATCCACGCTCACTCCCACCTTCTCAAGTAGATATAGAGTGGTGATACACAGCCATCGTGCCAGTGTACACCACGCCGTTTGGGTTGCTCTGCCTCCCAAAGTCCGACCAACCTCATTCAGCCCCTCGGGTCAAGGCTGAACTTCGTGGCCTCCAACTCTTGGACAACGTCGCTACGATGGCCACAACGTGGAACCGCCAACTGTCCATGGACACCGGCAACACCGTTTTGGTGTCGGGCATGGAAGGATTTGAGCTGAGGATTGACGTGTTGACAACCGTCGAAGCGTTTCTGTGCAACAACGACTCGCACATTCAGGTGGAACTTCACCGAGGTCGAAACCGAACGGTTGGAAGCGTGGAACGCATTTGCATTCTCCACGACCACAGGCACCCAGGGTGCGCCATAGCCGACGCCATCGTTTCGTTGGTGTTGCTGGGCGAATCCAATTGGCCAGAGGGTCCGACCCCTCACACCCTCCGTGAATTCTCAGAGGCGGCCCAAATCGACCGCCTTCAACGACGGCTGAAACTGGGCCTCATCGAACTGACGCTGGAGGATCTCGAAGAAATTGCTGATGTTCGCAAAGCGCTGGAGTTGGGCATTCCCATCGCAGCGATTGACATGTTGTGCTGCTTTGCCCGCCGCTGCTACACCTGCAAAGGGTTGGAAATCGATGCGGTGAAACGATACACAACCCCGCTGTTTGATGAAATTCCCGAAGAGGCCATCCGTGCTTATGCCCGCCGCCCCAGCACACCCAGCGATGTGCTTTTTCTCCCTGATTTCGCCACCGAGTCCTGAACAACCCTCAAGTGCTTCCTCCGCTGGTTGCAAACGGGTGCCCTCATGCAAGCCTACCTCGACCTCATGCGACACATCTTGCAGGAAGGCGCCGAGAAAGGAGACCGGACGGGCACGGGAACGAAATCTGTGTTTGGATACCAAATGCGGTTTGATTTGGCCGAAGGATTTCCGATGGTGACGACCAAAAAACTCCACNTGCCGTCCATCGTTCACGAGTTGCTCTGGTTCTTGAAAGGCGAGACAAACGTNGGCTACCTCCAAGAAAACGGCGTGCGAATCTGGAACGANTGGGCCGATGAAAACGGAGATTTGGGTCCGGTTTATGGAAAGCAGTGGAGAAAATGGGAGTCCAAGGACGGCCGCATCGTCGATCAGGTGCAACAAGCGATTGAAACCATCAAGAACAACCCGAACAGCCGTCGCATCATCGTCTCTGCATGGAACGTCGGTGAATTGGACGAAATGGCGCTTATGCCCTGCCACGCGTTTTTCCAATTCCACGTCGCCAACGGGCGACTGAACTGCCAGCTTTACCAGCGAAGCGCTGACGTGTTTCTCGGCGTCCCGTTCAACATCGCATCCTATGCCTTGCTGACCCACATGATGGCACAAGTCTGCAAGTTGGAACCGGGGGTGTTCGTTCACACCCTCGGCGACGCCCACCTCTACAACAACCACCTTGAGCAGGCTAGCTTGCAAATCACGCGAGAACCGCTCCCTCTGCCCACCTTGAGATTGAACCCCGACATCACCGACATTGATGGGTTCACGTACGAGGACATTGAAGTGGTTGGATACGAGCACCACCCGCACATCAAAGCGCCCATATCCGTCTGAGGTATTCGCATGCTGTCCATGATATTCGCTTGCGATGAAGAAGGCGCCATCGGAAAAGACGGCGATTTGCCTTGGCGACAATCCTCCGATCTCCAATTCTTCAAGCGAACAACCCTCAACAAACCCGTGGTGATGGGACGCAAAACGTGGGACAGCCTTGGCCGCGCCCTGCCAAAACGTCGGAACATCGTCATGACGAGAAGTGGACTGGACGCCGAGGTCGAAACCATGTCCTTTGATGAGGTGATGGCGCTGGCAAACGAAGAGGAGGTCATGGTCATTGGTGGTGGAGAAATTTACGCGCTGTTTTTGCCTCACGCAAAAGAAATTCACCGCACCGTTGTCCACACCGTCGTCGAGAACGCAGACACCTTCGCTCCGGACGTTGAATCCGAGGGGTTCCATCTGATCGCAGAACGGCACGTTGCCGCAGGAGAACGCGATGAATTTCCGATGACCTTTCAACACTGGATTGCGTGAATCACTCAGGTCGGTATTCGGTTACTCGTATACCCAAGCGCCCTTGAAGGGCCTCTCTCTTCATGATGCGCTCGTACTTGGTCTCAAACGCTGATTTCAAGTCGACTTTCATGGCGAGACTGTGCCCCATCAACAAAATGAGCACGTCCGCCATTTCCTCTGCGCATTCATCGATCGGTTTTCCCTTGGTGATGGCCGCTGCAAGTTCACCGAGCTCCTCGATGGTCAACGCCAATCTGTAGCCCATGTCGTGACCGTTGTGGCTTGCAAAATCATGCTTTGCGTGAAACGCAGCGACTTTTTTCATCATGGTGTCCCATTCATTGACCGGCTCGTAAGCCATCCACTCCTCCACCGAACGTCCCTTCATGAGAACGCCAACGAACCCGTCCGCTCATCATGTTTGCGTCATTCGAGGATGCCGAATATGCAGGCTAAAATCGGATCGAGTCGGTCGTTGGCCTGAGCAGAAACATGAACGTGGTCCAGCGCTTTCGTACCGTCGGTTGGGTCCCGCCCTGCAGCCCAGTTTGAGGAGATGCACATCGCCGCATACGGCAGGTCCAATTCTGCGGCCAATTTTGCCTCACGAGGCATGGTCATACCAACCATGTGACCACCCAGTCGTTCAATGGCGTCAACCTCTGCGACGGTTTCAAATTGAGGCCCTTGCGTGAGCCAGTAGGTGTATCGCATGACCTCGTCGTCCCCGAAACCTTGGACGTTGCGCAGCATGGATTCCAAGCGTTCATTCAATCGTTCATCAAACGGCACGGTGACCGACGTAAACACAGCTTCGTCGTCGTGAAAGGTCGTAGAGACGCCCGTAAAATCGATGTATTGGTTTGCTAAAGCGACTTTCCCGGGTGGGAACGAGGAGGCAATGGCACCAACTGAACAAACGGCAACGACGGCGTCCAGATTTGAATCGTTCATGGCCAGGATGTTCGCACGGTGGTTGATCTGGTGGGGTGGACATCCATGACCGGAGGTGCTGTGATGGCGCTGTAAGAACACCAATTCGGATCGGCGGCCGTTCACATCGAGCGTGCACGTGCGCAGAGGCACCTCCCCGTAGGCCGTGGAAACCACCACATCGTCCTGCCGGATGAACTCACCCTGACGATGGGCGAGTTCATCGCGAAGGTCCAAATTGACCAGCCCTGTTCCACCGATGATGCCCAAGCGCATGGTGCTCCACTCGTGGTGAGACTTGTCAAACCTGCGGCGTGTCGGAGAGCATCCGTTCGCATTCACTCGTTGAGACGAGCAATGAGGTCGGCCTTCTTCCCCGAAACGGGTTTACCGGCGGCCTTCAAGAGTTCCTTGAGTTCCGCAACGGTCATGCTCTTGTGGTCGACAGCTTCTGCAGCGGCCTCTTCGGCAGCCTCCGGAGCGTTTTCAACAGGAGCGACCTCATCGGAAACCGGTTCTTGCTCGGCCTCGTCGACGTCGGTCGCTTCATCGGCCGTTTCAGCCTCTTCTTCCGCCATAGCAGCGGCGAGCGCTGCGGCCTTCTTGGCCTTGAGTTCGGCAGCTTGCCGCTGTTCTTGCAGGTGAATCTCGTCGAGGGTTGGTCCGTCGGTGGCCACCACACCTTCTTGGAGCAACTGGCTCTTGCGGACGGCGACTGAACGAACAGGGTAGATGGACTTGACGCCCTTTTCAATGTCGTCCTCAAGTTTACCATCGAGCAGGGCCCGTTGGACATCGGAATAGGTGTTCTTGGCCGCAAAAGAGATGATGATTTCTCGTGCCCGAGTTCGCATGTCTTGCTTGACCGAGGTTTGAACGCGCTGCTGCGTGATGATAAGCGGCTTCATTCGGATGAGGTAACCATCGGTGGTGACCACGTCAACAACGTCGTCCACCTTTCCCCGATAGCGGCGGATTTGGCGACGGGTGTGGTCGGTTTGGTGGTGGTGTCCGATAAAGGTCGTCAAGGCGTCCTGACCCACACACTCCGTGACCCGGAATCGCATGACGACATGCATTTTTGAAAAGTTTCCATCAAATTCCTGTTGCGTCATTTCGTAGACGCGACCGATGATGTGTTCGTCAGACTCACCGATTGTTTCGCCGATTTGCTTGAAATCCCATGGATGACGAGGTGCTCGGATGGTGTACCATCGCTTTGTCTTCCATTTGTCACGTTGTTTACGCGCTGCTGCGCGTGCCTTTGCACTGATTTTCTTCGCCATCTCGCTCAACTCGGTGTGTCTTGCGGGGGCTACCCCACTTGCAAGTTGCCGACTCACCTCCCCTATTTGAATGGGCCTCATACCACGAACGCCGACTCGCACGCCGGTTCGGCAACCTCATGACCCACGCTCGCTCGTCCCCCCTCATGGGCCTCCATCACATCACGTGGCGCGCCACGGCGAGCGCCGTGGCCAACGTTGAGGTTGTTGCGCAGGCCATGGCGTGGTTGATCGGTGACATGGACGACGTGGAGTTGGATCAAAGCACATCGTACCACGGACCTCAATTGACCATGGTCAAGGCCTGGACCTCCAACAAACGTCTGGCACTGCGCTCCTTTGCGCGACTTGGCGAAAGCAACATTCAGATGTTGGCTGAACAGTTTCAGGAGCGGATGGACGAGCAGCGCGTCCTTCATTTTCGCCTCAGCCTTGATTCGGTGATCCGAGGTCAACCCGAGTTGGCCGTTGCCACGGACGCAGGTACGGTGAAGGGGCAAGCCAAATTCGAAGTCTATTCCGGCCTTTCAGAGGATGAACAACTCCAGCGTACGCTGGACGAAGCGCTGAAGTTGGCCCACCAACCAGAGGGTTAGCTTTGAGTTCACGTCTCGCTCTCTCGATTGTGCTGTTGCTCTTGTTGACAGCGTCGATCCCGGTGTTGGCCACCGAGGAGGCTAAATTCGTTGAACAGGAGACCCCCGTTTGCAACGCTGACCGATCCAACTGGACCGTTGGCTTGCTGTATTGCACCGGAGAGGCCAGCCAGGGCTACACCTTGTTTTCCCCCATACCTTCCAACACCACGTACCTCATCGACGAGAAAGGGAGACTCGTGCATCAATGGGCGTCACCCGGCGACCACCGACCGGCGCTCTCTGCGTATCTTTTATCGGACGGTGACCTTCTGCGAACAGCCAACAACGCGAACAACCTCTCGGGCGATTTTTCGGGCGGCGGAACCAGCGGTAAAATCGAACGTATCTCGTGGGATGGCGCGTTGGAATGGTCGTGGAATTACGACGACGTGATGCATGTATCGCACCACGACATCGAGCCCATGCCCAACGGTAATATCTTGCTGATCGCGTGGGAGGAGCGCAGCGAAGAAGAGGCGCTTCAAGCCGGCCGAAACCCAGACATCGCAAGCGACAGCCCCGGTGGAGAAAACAATGTTTGGCCCGACCACATCGTTGAAGTGAAACCGATCGGTACGGACGACGCTGAAATCGTCTGGCGTTGGCATGCATGGGACCACCTCGTGCAAGATTACGACCCGACCAAGGACAACTACGGGATTGTAGCTGACCACCCCGGACGACTGGACATCAATTACATCGGCGGAACGGGCAACGCCGCAGGACGGGCGGATTGGATGCACTGCAACGGCATCGACTACAACAGCGACTTGGACCAAATCGCCTTGTCGTGCAGGAGCATGAACGAGATTTACATCATTGACCACAGCACCACCACCGAAGAGGCCGCAGGAAACACCGGAGGTAACTCGGGCAAAGGAGGCGAGATTCTCTACCGGTGGGGCAACCCGCAGGTGTACGACCACGGATTGTCGAGCGATCAGCAACTCTTCGCACAGCACGATGTCCAATGGGTGAAAGCCGGCCACGCTGAGGAGGGAGCACTCGTTGTTTACAACAACGGCAACGGCCGCTTCCCTGCTTACTCATCGGTGGACATCATCCAGCCTCCGATGGACAACGGGAGCTACACCGCCCAAGCCAACGGCACCTACGGTCCCGACGGCCCGGTTTGGTCGTGGAGTGACGACGGTGGCATGTATTCGGGCTCCATATCGGGGTCGCAGACCTTGCCCAACGGAAACGTCCTCGTCACGCACGGCACACAGGGCACGCTGTACGAAGTCAACCCCTCTGGCGACATCGTCTGGCACTATGTGGGCCCGGTGGGAGCCGCAGGCACCTTTGCTCAAGGTGAACCCGTTCCCGAAGGCAACCGTGCGGGCACAACCGCCAACGCCATTTTCAAAGCCACCCACTACCCGGATACGCACCCAGCGCTGGTCAATCGCTCGTTGTTCCCGAGTCAACCCTTGGAAGACTGGACAGATGCGTGCCCCCATCAAGATGCATGGGGTTGGGACAGGGACGGGGACGGTTGCACGGACGACACGGACGGAGATGGGGTTTTGGACCCAAGCGACCGTTGCGATGTCGGCGACGACAACGTGGACCTGGACAACGACGGCACGCCCGATCCCTGCGACGCCCTCGTCGATACGGACGGGGACGGTGTGTCCAACGACATGGACGCCTGCGAAGGCCACGATGACGCCGTTGACGAAGACCAAGACGGCCTCCCCGAGCCGTGCGATTCACTCCTCGACCGGGACAACGATACAGTGGCCGACGAGTTCGATCGTTGCGACGGCCACGACGACCGACTTGACACCGACGCAGACGGGATACCGGATGGATGCGATGAAACAACGGACAGCGACGGAGACGGTGTCTCGGACGACGACGATGCGTGTCCAGGCGAAGACGACGGCCTTGACGCCGATGTGGATGGAATTCCCGACGGGTGCGACTCAACACCCGCAGAACAAGAGGCTGTCAACCAATCCAACGCGTCGACCGAAAACACCGACATGACATCGGGCGACAAGAACGATACCGGCGGCGATTCAGATCGCCAATCAAGCGGCGAAACCATCCGTCGTCTCTCTGCTGGTCTTCTTACCGTTTACCTCATATTCTGCCTCCTTCAACGGAGCCGTCGAAAGGCTTGAGATGGGTTTCGGTGGTACGAAAACAGTTCGGTTTCTAACAAGAGATTAAGTATCGAATCCGGCTTGGGTTGCATGAGGAAATCCCATGCCACACGTCGTCACATCCCCGTGCGTTGACCATAAATATCAGGAATGCGTTGCAGTCTGTCCGGTCGAAGC
Organism: Methanobacteriota archaeon; assembly: GCA_002722695.1. GTDB lineage: Archaea > Thermoplasmatota > Poseidoniia > Poseidoniales > Poseidoniaceae > Poseidonia. Next base: position 40,357 of record PBMS01000011.1, on the reverse strand, counting down.
GTTCCGGGAAGCCGACACCTACCTCGTCATCGACCCCGACGAGTGCATCGACTGCGGCGCTTGCATCCCCGAATGCCCAGTGGACGCTATTTTCGCCGATACCGACGTCCCCGAAGAGGAAGAGGCGTGGATTGACCGAAACGCCGATGAATCCGTGGATGCAGAAATCGCAGAAGGCGATTCACCGGTCCTCGCCGATTGAACTCCACACGACGAAGAACCAACCGTCTTAAGGGAGGCCAACCACCCACCGGCGTGAGCACCATGAAAACCGACTTTTCTCAATTCCGTAAAGGCAGTGACCTGTTGAAGCGAGGCTTCGCTCGAATGCAACAAGGCGGTGTCATCATGGACGTCGTCAACCCTGAACAGGCTGCCGTCGCTGAGGACGCAGGTGCCGTGGCCGTGATGGCTCTCGAGCGTGTCCCTGCCGACATCCGCAAAGCCGGCGGCGTGGCTCGAATGAGCCACCCCGACATGATTCAAGGCATTCTCGACTGCACGTCCATTCCCGTCATGGCCAAGTCTCGCATTGGCCACGACGGCGAAGCACGCATTCTCGAATCCATGGGCGTTGACATGGTTGACGAAAGCGAAGTACTGACGCCAGCCGACCCGTACTTCCACATCAACAAGCACGACTACAGCATTCCGTTTGTTTGCGGTGCAACAGGTCTGGGAGAAGCCACCCGACGAATTTGGGAAGGCGCAGCCATGATTCGAACCAAAGGCGAAGCCGGAACGGGCAACGTGGTCGCTGCGGTGACCCACGCTCGGCTCATCGACCAGGAGATTCGACAAATCCAATCCCTGGACGACCGAGGACTTGATCTCGCTGCGAAGAAAATCACTGAGCGCTACGGCGTTTTGGCAGCCCATTCTGAACTGCCCGGCACTCACCTCATGACGCCGTTTGGTGAAATCGGCGACGAAATGCACGCAGGAATTCGTTCTGTGCTCGACGACGTCCACCGTCTCGGACGCCTCCCCGTGGTCACCTTCTCAGCCGGTGGCATTGCGACCCCCGCCGATGCGTCCCTCATGATGCAAATGGGCATGGACGGCGTTTTCGTCGGCTCTGGCATCTTCAAATCCAGCGACCCACCAACCATGGCCGACGCAATCGTTCTAGCCACGGCTCACTACGACGAACCCAGCAAAGTGGCTGAAGCCATGGCCATGATGGAAGGCATCCCAATGAAAGGCGATGAACTGGAAACCCTCGAAATCCGAATGGACCAGCGAGGCTGGTGATTCCCTCAATCCAACGGATCGTCGATGCCTTCTTCGCCCAAGGTCCACTTGAGGGTCTTGACGACGCCCTCGAGCGCCTTGTGGTTTCGAGCCGCTTCCTTCATTCCGAGCTTGTCGTTCTCTTCCTTGCACGTGTCGTACCAAGCCTTCCATTGATGCATTTTTTCCGTGGCCTGCTCAAGCATGTCTTCAATTTCTGCCCACGTTCGTTCGTAGGTGCGGGAAGGTTCGGATGTCATGTTAACGACGTGAAAAGTCACACTGACCTAAATAGAACCTTGCCCGCCCTCGTAGGCGTCAAGCAATCTTCTGATTTCGATATTCACAGCCGGGCTGAAGAAGCGCCCCATCGCCAACGACGCAATCCTCCAGCGTGACATCTTGAGGAACAGTCACGCCTCGGCCGAGCACGCAGTGATTGATGCGAGCCCCGTCGCCCACCGAGCAGAGATCCATCAGCAACGAGTCCACAATCCGTGCGCCTGGGTGAAGTTGGCAGCCGGTACCCAGCACCGACCGCTTCACGTTCTCGCCAACATTGACGCCTCGTTCGTGCAAAACGGACGCTGTGATTTGGTGAGAGGAAGGAAAGGAAAACGGCAATTCATCGTAGCGATTCATGAGGGTTGACTGTGCGTTGATCAGCTCAAAGGGTTGGCCAACATCGAACCAAACGCCGTCGATGGTCTGGGCGTACATCGGCCATTCCATCTCCAGCAACATCGGAAACAATTGTTTGCTAAAATCAAATTTTACCCCTATCGGAATGTGATCAAACACTTCGGGTTCAAGAATGTACAAGCCGGCATTGATGACGTTGCTGAAGGCCTCTTGGCGAGATGGCTTTTCTAAAAATCGACGAATGTATCCTCGCCGTAGTCCTCCATCCACCTCGCCGCTCCTCGATTCGGAAAGCCCGACGATACCAAACTCGGTGGGGTCCTCAACCTCCCACAAGGCCATGGTTACCTTGGCTCCACTGCGACGATGAGCTGCAAGCAGCGACGCAACATCGAAGGAAGCCACAGAATCTCCTGAGCCCACCACGCATGTTTCCGTGATACGGTCTCGGAGCAACCCGACACTTCCCGCCGTCCCCATTGGAGTGGCCTCTTGGTTGATGGAGGCGTTGATGGTCAGACCTGATTCGGTTTGACCCGACCATGATTCGACGTGATGCTGTAACTGCTCCCCCCGATACCCTGTGGTTACGACAAGGTCGACGATCCCCGCTGCGACCATGGCGTCCTTAACGTAGTCAACCACCGGTCTGCCAAGGACTTCGACCATCGGTTTTGGGCGTGAGGCGGTGAGCGGCATCAACCTCGAGCCTTGGCCGCCCGCCATGATGATGCCCAACATCGGACGACCTCAGCGTCGGCGAATCGGGCCCATTCGGCGCATGTTTTTCTTCTTTGTAGAGGAGGAACCGCGCTTGGATTTGTTGGCGTTGTCGTCGCGGCCGACACCGCCAAAGAGCAACTCTCCCTCGGAGAGAAGGGATTCCACGAGCATGTCAGCAACCTCGTCAGATTCTGCGCCGGTCTTCATTTCTGCTTTGACCGCCTTGTTGTGGTCGGTGATCCACGATTCACGCTCTCGACGGGCCATGTTGAGCTGATCTCTGGCCTTGTTCACGTTCACCATCAGTTCCTCAATTTTAGCGTGGATAACATTGGCCTTCTCGTGGAATTCGACGGACTCATTGTGGTGGCGATCGCCTTCTGATTTCAGGAAATCTCGGTGGTCAAGCGCCTCTTTATACTCCGCCCATTTCTCATCGGCGCGCTTCAACGCTTCAACAAAGAGATTGTGCGCTTCGTCGGATTCGGCTTTGAGCGTGGCGATGGCTTCATCGAGATTTGAGAGGTCAACGGCCACCATTTCAAATTTGGCGACTTCAGGTTCGAGCTCGTCAGCACGCCGCTTCATCCGCTTGATTCGTTCCATGGTTTCCTTCTCTTTTTTGGTGCTTGAGGACGTGGTTTGGAACTGTTCCTCAAGGTTGTTGATTTGACTCAATAACTGAGAGTATTCAGCCGTAGCGGACTTCTTTTCACCGTGTTCTCCGCGACGACCCTTGACCTGGGAAAAAAGATCTCTGAGTTGTGCGTTGATGGCGTCTCGCTTGGCTCGGTGAAGGTTGCGCTCGGCGTGGATGGCATCGAGTTCAGCCTTCATGAGGCCGAGTTTTTCCCGATGTTCCTTGTATTGGTCTTGAACAGCGTTGCGCTTCTTGGCCATGGCCTTTCCTTGCTCACGCATGGAATTACGGTTGTCTCGCATCTTTCGAACGCGTGCTTCCATCGAGGAGAGTTCCTCGCGCAGTTCTGCGTCAGGGCTTTCCACAGCGTCGTTGGGCATGCCGCGCATGATGCCTCCACCACCTTCACCATTTCAAGCCTATGGCTTGGTGAGGACGTCCGCTCACGCCGCGAATCCGCCGAAAACTTCCATCAGGAGGCGAATACCGGCAAGGACCAAACCGAGGCTTCCAAACAAGTAGGATATGTACGTCGATGTCGCCCGCAGCCACTGACGGAATTCAGCACGGACACGGACGTTGATCTGGCGTCCAAGAAGAAGTTCCCCGTTGGTTTCTTCCAGGCGAACAGAAACCGTTGCATCGCCCGTTGTGGTCGGAATGAGCGTCTGCCACGATACGGTGCTGTCCTTCAGTAGCCCAGACATTTTCCCGAGGACGTCCTCATCGCCTTCAGCAGCAAGTGGAAGGGCTTCGGACGACCACCAGTATTTTTCTCCTGGCTCAAGTCGGTATGTGAGCGCCAGGTCTTTGGGTTCAAAGTTGGGTGTCTGGACTCTGAACACCACCGTTCGGGTTTTGTCCGATAGGTTGTGAAACAGCGTGAACAAATTCGCTTTGTCGGTGACCACGTTTTCCATATCCACTTCAAAAATAAGGTCGGTCATGGCGGGTTCACGTCCCCCCTCAAGGTCTTGCTTGAGTCGGTCAACCATTCGGAAAAACGCAGGGCATCGCTGATTGATGAGACCGATGAGTACGAGCCATGCCTCTAAGGTAAACGTCTCGTGAGTGAACACGAATTCCATCCCTTTTTTCGTCAGAATTTCACCCATCTCCGCCTCCAGTGTTTTCCGGTCAAGACCCGTGGCGTGTCGGTACAGGGTCATCAGAAACTTTTCATGTGCGAAATGACGGTTGATACCACGCTTGAAGGCGGTTTCAAGCGATTTGGTGTATTCATCGTACTGGGATCGAAGCAACGGATCCATGTGGGTCTTGATGAGATCGTTGAACACCATGTTGAGGGTCGATGGATGAACAGGAGGTGTGTAGGCTGGGAGCAACCCCGTTTGGTCGACCATGTTGAACGGTGTCGACCGTGTGGGAAGATGCTGGCCAACCGAGAGCAGCAGGAACGAAGCAGAGGTCAGCATGAACAGATTGGCGTAGATCGTCCCGGTTCCGTTCCAGAAGACGCCAAACAGAATCAAGGCAGCGGCGATTGCCAACACGAGTGATTTTGTGTGGTGCGCCATCGAAGATTCAAGTTGATAGAGCAACCCGTCGTACCCGTGAAGCGATTGCACTGACCGATGTTCATTGTTTGACATCTCAACGCGCTCGTGAAACGTTGAGAGGGAAATGCTCACCCTGTATCGGTGGAAGCTAACGGCCAGAATGTAGCCAAGAAGCACGACCAGCGTCATCGAGGACATAAAGGTGGAAAATCCAAGCCCTAAGTTGGGAGCGATGTTGTCTTCCCAAAAAACAGGTGAGGATTGAGAAAACGCCCAACTGAGGAAGTAGGTGATGGCTGCAAACGCAGGCAAGAACATGATCAATCGGAGGCCAGAGCTGACGATCTGTCGATCGATGGCGTGCACGATGGCTTCGGGCAGTTGAAAACCAAACCCCTGAGAAGAGGAGGGTGGTACGTCTTCAACCCCTTCGGTTGAGGGCGTTTCCTCTTCTGCCATGCACACGGATGAGCACTTTTCTTCTAAAGGGTTCACACCGTTCACGAACGGAACTCAACAAAAATCGACTTCTTTGTGCGGTCCGAAAACTGACCGACTTGTCCGGATTCGAGGACGTAATCGGAGCCTTTTCGAGCCACCTTGGTTCCGATCGAGAACCCCTGATCGTTCATGGCTGCGGCCTCGGAAGCTGACAACAAGACCATCGAAAGAGTTCCGCTCTCCCCATCGGGCAGGTCGGAAAGCGAACATGCATGCATTGCACCGTTCAATCGGTTCGAAATGTCGGCGGTTGGAGGGGGGATCTCGCGGCCGCTCGGGTCGGTTGTTTCTGGCGTGATGAGAAGCGAAAGAGCAACCTCCATGTCGTCGTCAATGGCGTGCTCCAACCGACATGCGGTCTCGTGAGGGTTTCCATCGTAGGGTAGCATATCCAGAAGAACTTCAGCAAGACGATGGCGGCGTTTCATTTTTTGACCGTGAGCGAGACCTTGTTTGGTTAATTTCGCTCCCTTGTAAGGGATGTATTCGAGAAAACCCCGAGCCGCCAAACGCTGGACCATCTCTGTGGCCGATGCGGGGCTTACGCCGAGTTTGTCGGCCAAATCACCGGTCCGAACAATGCCCGCAGGCTCGGCTTCGTGAAATTCATACATCATCTCGAGATACTCGTCTTCAAACTCTTGAAAGTGTCCAACCACCCTCTCACCCAGATTGTCTCAAGCCTTCATGGGATTTGAACACATGGGTGCAGGAAGGACAACGGACAGAGCCTTCGTACGAGCTTGGTATCCTCAAGGTCTGGCTGCAAGCTGGGCACCCAACCTCAATTTTTTCTGGTGTTGGTTCATCGGGTTCAGAAAGAACGACATCTTCGTTTTCATCCTCCTCAACCTCGGAGAGCGCCGGTTCGGGTTCAACGGCGAATTTATGGCCGCAATCCGGGCAACCAACGGTCCCTGAATAGGAGACGGGCACGCGGAGACGACGGTCGCACTGTGGACACGCAATCTCTCGTTTTTCATCGCTGTTCACCTCGGCTGTTTTTGGTTCTGAAGTCGGTTTCTTCTCCTTCGAAGGCTGACCGACTCCCCGCCGAGCCTGAAGGCGGAGGACGAGTGAAAGACCAACACCCGCCATCAAGCCCCAAGCGATGGCTGCCAACGGCCATTCATCGTTGGATTCGGTTTGAACCTCACCGGAGATGTAGGTGTACTGTGCGGAGGTGGTTGAGCCGTCGATGAGCCAGAGAACCTCCAATTCAACGTTCGATCCTTGTGGCCACGTAATCTGAGCGGTTAACTCAACGCTCGAAGCGCCGTTCCAAATTGGAGACTGCAATTGTGCGAGACTTGTCCGTTGGGCGTCGAGCACCCAAAGCTCGCCGGTCATCGTTTGATACGGACCGGATTGTCTCAGCGTCAAGCCAAGGTCAACAGCGTCACCAGCGACGGGTCTGAGTGGATTGGTCGTGAGGTCCATTTCAATCCAAAATTGCGTGCGCTCATCGGGCATCGATACGCTGGCGTCCAGACGACCGGGTCCGATCAACCAATCCAAAGGTGTTACCTGCGCAACGATTCGGTTGCCGTCGATGGCTCCGAAGGTGTACGTGTATTGGTGAAGACCTTGCTGGAGGAGAAGATCGTTCTCTTGCAGAAACACCGTGGAACCCCCGGCCTCGTAGCCCACTTGCAAGCGAACGTTTCTCTCCTTCCCTTTGTCGAGGTCCAAATTAACGGTGAACTCCACCCCTTGTTCCTCCGTGGTGTTGACTCCAAAAATGGACACGCCGACGGATTGCTGTGCCTCGATTGCAAGGGTGGTCTCACCGGTTTGCGCGCCCGAAATCAAGCCGTTGTCGCTTTCAAGTGTCCAAGCGATGTTCTGTTGGCCACTGGTTAACAGTTGGAGGTTGGCGGTGATCTCTCCGGCTGCGCCTTGCTTCAGCTCCAGCCAAGCACCTGCGGACTGTGTTGATCCTGTGGACAGGACCAAACGGATTCGACCGTCAAGTGATCCCGTGTTTCTGAGAAGCATGTTGGCCGACACCGTGTCCCCCTGATGCCAAGGGCCGCCGTTCAGCGATGGCGTGGTTGAGCCGGCGGGTTCGAACACCGCCGATGGCATCTCAACGGTGAGGTTGTTTGGAAAGTTTGAGGCAGGATCGAGTCGATTGCCCAGCGAATCGCATTCGATCAGCATGGGCTTGGCCGAACGCTGGAACGACCAATTCTCTGAACCACCCGCAAAAAGCGTTGATTCGGTAGAATTCAACACCTCAACGCCGTTTTCGAAACAGACGAAGCGGCCGTTAAACGGGACCGTCCCGTTGTTCCAAACCTCAAGGTTGACCTCAAGTGTTTCACCCGCTTGTGTGGCATCGGCGTTGGACGTGAGTTGGCCAAACAAAAGGGGGAGAGGCGGTGGTCCGACGGACCACGAGCCGTTCAGGGCATGCGTCCCCGTTTCTTCGCCAAGCTCCCCCGTGAGGTTCACCCACCACAAAAGATCGCCCTCGCTCAAGCGAAGGGAGGGTTGGACCTGCACCACATAGGACGAGGAGGCTTGCACGGTGATGTTTTGAAGGGTGCTCGCCTCGGTTTGACCGGCATTTTCAATCGTTAGGACAACACCTCCGGACCAGTTGATATCACCCTCGTTGATGATGGGGAATTCAACGCTGAGATGATCCCCGTCGTGCATCGAGAGGTTGGTTGTTTCCAAGCCGTTCTCATCAACCGCCTCGGCCACCACGCTGCCGATGCCACCCAACGTAATGGCCAAAGGTCTCAAACGCTGCACGGTTCGAGTGATCGAGGTAAGGTGACTTGACGTGTTTGTGCCCACATCTCCCGACACCTCCGCCGACACACGACTGTAGCCGTAGGGGAGACCAACAAACGTTGCAGAGATGTTTCGTTGCTCGAGCGGTGTGAGTTCAGGAAGAACTTGGGACTGATTTGAAACCACCACGCCTTCCATGGTTTCAACCCTCAGCGTAAGAGAGACGTTTGCTGAGGCGCCCGTGAGTTCGTGAAGCTCAATGCTGATGGTCAGGTCCTCGGATTCGGTTGAGGCATAATCCTCTACGCCAAAGGAGGCTGCGTCGATGAGCACCCCTCCCCCCTGTGCCTGAACCGATGGAATCAGAGGAAGAATGAACATCAAAATGAGGAAAGCACCGACTCTTCTTGACGAGTCCCCCGCACCTCCCATGAACATCCGTGTGTCAAGTGGTTCTTCACCTTCACGCCGCTAGGTGCCCGAAGGGGTTGTTTCTTTTACGTTGAAGACACCCCCCAAAACGATGCAGGGGGATGAACTGTTGGCCGTCACGCCAGAAGCTCTGGCCAAGGCCATCCTCGAGCGACGTGAGCGCATGGCCACTCATCTCCCAAAAGCACTGGAGCAACGCATCGAAGAAAACGACAGGGCGTATGGCCTTTCGAGCAAGGCTCGAGCTGACCTCAACACGCTTCAGGCGGACGCTTCGAACGCCGATCAGGACGAGCTCGACAAGGCAAAAGCCACGTACGACGAGCACGAGGCTTTTCGTCGCCGAACCGCCTCAAGGCTTCAAAACGTCAAGAACAAAATCGTCGATTGCGAGGAAGCCCTGGCGTTCTGGAGGACCATGAACGAAGGGGGTTGGGGCCATCTTCTCGAGGATGCTGAGCGGCTCAATTCAGGCGGCTCGTCCACCTATGCAAAACCGGCAGGCCGTCTCGCAAGGGAGGATGAATCATGACCAAACGAAAGGGCTCGATGTTCGACGACCTTACCGGCATGCGCATCGATGAGGTCGAAGCGAAGTTTGAAGCAATTCTGGCGGAGCTGAATAAGGCCGAAACGACCCTCGTCGAGCAACATGTCATGAAAAAAATCCATTCGGAAACCATCAAGTTTGCCGTTAACAAAACAACATCTCCTCCCGTGGTGGGCGACGAGCACGCCGATGCAACGATTCTGTCAGCGCTTGAGCAAAAATCAGTTTTTGACGCCTGCTTGAGGGCCAGAGACGAGCTCGTTGAACGATTGGCGGTGCCCCGGCATCGCGTCGCACATACGCTCACGGACTTTCACCACAAACTCACCAACTCCGCTCATGAGGAGGCACCAACACTCGCAAGCGAAATGGAAATGTTCTCAAAATTTTTCGAATTCCAATCCATGATGAACATCTACAACGAACAGAACGACGTGCTCCACAACCTCAGCAAGGCGCGAAAACGTCTGCTCGAGACGGTCAAAGAAGTCAATAAAAACGACCGCAGGTTGGTCCAATCCATTGCGCAAACTCGGGAACGGTCCCGTCGATTCCGCTCGGAGGCTGGCCGACTACGTGCCTACCTTGAAAAAAATTCGAGCGGCTCGAAGCATCCCGTTCCCCCCCCATCCGCCGATGCGAGCGAGCGACTCAGAGCAGGAGAAGCGTTGACCATGGAAGAGTTTGCATCCATGCTAGAGCACGGTGGACTGACCGATGTCGAACCTACAGAACGGACCAAGGCCCCCACATCCAAGCAAGCGAAATCCGAGATGCGTCGGACCGAAGCAAGGCGCGGCGAACGGCGCGTCGGGGCCAACAAAAAGGAGTGAACGACGTGGCGCAGATGGCTTGGGTGCCCGGAAAGCGACCGTTGGATTACACCCCCAGCGATGTGGAACACGTCGTGAACCTGTTCCTCCACGAGACCGGTGAACGCTACGCTGAGGCATCGCTTCGCCACTTACCCATCCCTGAGTGGGACGCAAACCTCGTCCTCATCGATTTGGACGAGCGGCATCCCCGCAGCATACATGGCGTGCTGTACGGCACGCCCTTCAAAGACGACATCGTCCGAGTGGCGGCCTTCGTTATATCTGGGGATCACCAAAGGAAGACCCTTGGAGGTCAAGCCTGGGAGAGATTCTGCGTTGAGGCTTGGAAAAAGGGCTTTCGCCGAGTCCAACTCGAGGTCAAGGCCGAGAACCTTGACGCCCAACGGTTCTACGAGCGCAGAGGCCTCAAAATTCATCAAGAACTGGTCGGTTACTATCAATCCGGCCTCGGCTACATGATGCAAGGGCCGCTGAGCGAACCCTCGCCCTGAGAAGGATTATTCACCGGAAGCAAGCGTTTTGCGTCATGATCGAGCGGGGGCTGCAGGACATCGTCGCCCTTCGCGGGGTTGCTTCGGTTCTGCTTGTCGAAGAAGACGGTTTTGTGGTCTATCGAACGGAGCCTGAGGACAGCGATGATACGCTGACCATCTCAAAGTGGTTGGAGATGACCAGAACCGTTGAAGCTCAAGCCACCATCACTTTGGTGATGGAGCGTGGCTATGTGGTCCTCAAGCCGGTGGCCCGCAGGACGCTGATGGTTTCGTGCGAGCGCAACGTCAACCTCGGAGCCGTCCGGAAGGTCTTGGATGAACTTGATTGGGCGGCATGAAGCCCTTCCGGTGGCGTGTCGGTTGGCCATGAGGATTAAATGGGGGAGGTTGGTGCCACGAATGCGGGAGGATGGGAATCCTTCACAGACCAGGTGAGATGAAGAATGGCAGAACTCAAAGATCTTCTTGATGAGCGACGAAAAATGGTTGACAAGAAAGCAACACAACATCGCGAAATTCGAGACGATTGGAACGAGAAAACCAAAGAATTCACCGGAACACGAAATGAACTGAACAACGAAGTTCGCGAACTCATCGTCCAGGTGCGCGAGCAGCGAGACCTGCGAGACCAGATGAATGAAATGGTCCGGGAAAAGAAGCGAGAGCGTGAAGAGGCGAACAAGGTGGTCCGTGAGGCCAAAGAAATCATGCGATCGGGTCAACCCGAACAGCCCCAGCAATTTGACCGACGTGGACGGCCGATTCGTCCCGATACCGTCCAGTCCTTAACGCGTACAATGGAACGCCTTGAACGAGAGTTTGAGCAAGGAAAGCATCAGGGCAAAAACGAGCGGAAGTACTTCAAGAAGATGAAGGAACTCAGCGCCAAGCGAAAAGCCCTCAAGGAAGCCCAGGCGGCGAGCGAAAACGCCGAAGGCAGCGGAGAGCTTCGAGAAGCCATGGCGGTGCAAGAAGCCGCCCACAACGCCGTCAAAGAGGCCGCAGAGGCTGCGCAAAGCGCTCACGACAACATGCTTCAATGGAACGCCGAGGTTGACCGCCAACGAGAAAAAGCCGAAGCGGCCCATCGTAAACTCAGGACCTCAAAGAAGGAAGCGGACAAAGAGCACAGCCTCTACATCGTCTCGTTGCGCTGCCTACACTCTGTTCAGGACATTCTGCGAGCCATGCGAGGAGCAAGCGCAGGTCAGGGGCAACGCCCGGCAACCAGCGACCAAACAGAGGACCTCATGGCCAAGTTGATGTCCGGTGAGACCTTGTCCACTGAGGAATTGATGCAGCTCCAGCGGTTCGACTGAACCAAAGCCAACGGATACATCAAAAACCTCCATCCACGAACAACCATCGGACGTGCTGCGCATGATTGGCCCATCGGACATTGCCTCGATTGTGGAAGAATACGACCGATTGAAGTTGAGGATCGGCATGACGGCCTCTCATTCCGCGCTGGATATTTGTGACGGAGCCATCGAAGAAGGGTTCCCAACCGTGGCCTACTGCAAGGATGGAAGGCACAAGACCTATGCGAACTACTTCAAAACACAACGGAACAGCTCAGGTCGTGTGTTGCGTGGAATGGTTGACAAAGCCATCGTGCTCAAGGAATTCAACGATGTGCTCGACGGAGACATGCAGGCCGAGATGCGAAAGCGGAACGTGATTTACATACCCAATCGCTCGTTTACATCCTATTCATCCATCGGCGACATTGAGGAGAACTTCCGAGTGCCCATGTTCGGCTCCCGCAACATGCTGCGAATGGAGGAACGGACCGAAGACCAAGATTACTACTGGATTCTCGAAAAGGCCGGATTGCCGTACCCAGAAAAAATCGACCGCCCCGAAGACATTGATTGCTTGGTGATCGTTAAGCTTCACCACGCCCAGAAGAAACTCGAACGCGGATTTTTCACATGCGCATCGTTCAAGGAATATCAGGATAAATCGGCAGCGTTACTCTCCGAAGGCGTCATCGATCAAGCCTCACTGGACGGCGCCCGAATCGAGCGTTATGTGATTGGACCGGTGTTCAATCTCAATTTCTTTTACAGCCCCCTTGCAGAAGAGGGTGAGCGATTGGAATTGCTGGGTGTGGATTGGCGATTTGAGTCCTCCCTTGACGGGCACGTCCGACTGCCTGCCCCGCAACAAATGACGATGCCGATTCACCAGCAAATTCCTGAAATGACGGTGGTTGGACACAACACCGCGACCATTCGTGAATCGCTGCTTGAGAAAGCCTTTGAGTTGGGCGAGAAATTCATCACGGCCAGCAAAGAGCATTACGACCCCGGCATCATCGGCCCGTTCTGCTTGCAAACCTGCATTGACAAAGACATGAATTACTACATCTACGATGTCGCACCTCGTTTGGGAGGAGGCACCAACGTGCACGTCAGCGTCGGTCACCCCTATGGAAACGCTACTTGGAGAAAACCCATGTCAAGCGGACGCCGAATCGCCATGGAACTTCGAATGGCGGTTGAGCAAGACCGTTTGCTTGAAGTCCTCACGTGAGGCGCTACCACGCTGGCGCTCCGTCCGCATTTCACCATTCTACGATTCGTAGGCTACCCACGAGGCAGAATTGGAATCGTAGTACGACAAGTTCCCTTCTGCATCTTGGGACCAATGGACTCCGTTTTCTTCCCACTGTTGAGGTTGCGCAACGGTTGAAGGAACCTCTGAAGGAGCATCCATGTTTTGTTCAGTCATGGTGTCCGTGGCGTCAAGAGTTTCGTGGAAGAGACGGTCGGTTTGCGCCGGCTTCCGACTGAAGAAGTAGCCGCCACCGGCCAACAATCCGAGCAACAGGACCACGATGACGGCGTAGAGAACGACGTTCCCGCCTTCAGCGGTCTCGGCCTGGCTCCGCGTGGGGTCGGCGGGGAACGCGTCCCAGCGATCGGCGGTGCCGTCCCCGTCCGAATCAACGGTTTCGTTGGCGTCGTTGGGGAAGGCGTCTTTTGAATCGTCGACACCATCACCGTCGGTGTCGAGTTGGACCAAAGCGCAACCATCGTCGTTGATGATCGCTTGCACGGGCGTGTTTGGACAATCGTCAAGATTGTTCTTGACGCCGTCGTTATCGTCGTCCTTCTGTTGGTTTGAGCACCCGTCCAGATCCACGCTTTGAGTGACGGGGGTATCGGGACACAAATCCTTGTTGTTCATGATGTCGTCGCGATCTTCGTCTTTCTGGGAATCTGAACACCCCGCAGCGTCAACCTGTTCGCCGAGGGGGGTTGCAGGGCAAACATCGTCTGCATTCGAAACACCGTCATCGTCAGCGTCGCGTTGGTTGTTGGCGCAACCCATCATGTCCACTGTTAATCCGTTTTCTGTTCCTGAACACGCGTCGACATCGTCCATGACGCCGTCGCCGTCACTGTCTTTCTGAGAGGGCGAACACCCTTGGGCATCGGCCGATTCCGAGAAGGGGGTGTTGTCGCAAACATCGCTGGCGTCCACAACGCCGTCCTCGTCCGTGTCTCGCTCCGAGGCAGCGCAACCAACGCCGTTGACCGGAAGCCCGGAGGTGGTGGTTGGGCAAAGATCTCGGTCGTCGGTGATGGTGTCCCCGTCGGTATCAAGTTGGCTTGAAGCGCAACCTGCTGCGTCCACTCCGTAGCCCAGAGGCGTGTTGGGGCAGAGGTCAAAAGCATCCATAACGCCATCGTTGTCTGCGTCTTCTTGACTGCTGGAACAACCGACGTTGTCCACGGTTTCCCCAGCAGGGGTGTCGGGGCAGGCGTCGCTCGCATCGCTCACTCCGTCCATGTCGCCATCGAGTTGAGAGGACGAACATCCGTCTTGATCGACGGCTTCACCGGCAGGTGTCCCAAGGCAAAGGTCGGGGGCGTTTCCGTTGGCGTTGTCGCCGTATCCGTCACCGTCAGCGTCTCGCCACTGCGTGGCGTCGTTGGGAAAGACGTCACCGTTTAGGCCCGCAGCGTTGTCCCCGTATCCGTCACCGTCTGCATCCGCCCACTGAGTTGAATCGGACGGGAACGCATCAGGATTTGTCCCTGCTTGATTGTCTCCGAACCCGTCGCCGTCGGTGTCTGACCATTGGCTGTTGTCGTCAGGGAACGCATCGGCGTCGTCGCCCAGCGGGTTGTCACCGTAGCCATCGCCGTCTTGGTCTTCCCACTGCGTACCGTCGGACGGGAATTCATCGGGCATCGTGCCGTTGGGATTGTCGCCGTAGCCGTCGCCGTCGACGTCGGACCATTGCGTTGAATCGGAAGGGAAAGCGTCGCCGTTGGTGCCTGAGGTGTTGTCCCCGAACCCATCGCCGTCGCTATCGGCCCACTGAGTGCCGTCCGATGGCCATGCATCCGGATTGTTCCCGCCGGCGTTGTCGCCGTAGCCGTCACCGTCAGCATCCGACCACTGCGTCGGGTCGGTTGGGAACGCATCGGGGTAGGCACCGTTGGCGTTGTCGCCGTAGCCGTCACCGTCCACATCCGACCACTGGCTACCGTCGGTTGGAAACGCATCGGAATTGTTTCCACTCGCGTTATCACCGTAGCCATCGCCGTCCATGTCGGAGTGCTGGGAAGCGTCGTTGGGGAAGGCATCGACGTCGTCGTTGTATCCGTCGCCGTCGGTGTCTTTCTGCGAGAGGGCGCATCCGTACTGGTCAACGGTCGCGCCCGGGGATGTGTTTGGACAGACATCGGATTCGTTGGGCACGGTGTCGTTGTCGTCGTCCTGGATGAGCACAAAGCAAACGGAGTCGCCGACGAGTTGAACGGACACGTTGGAATACAAATCAACGTGAACACAATACGTTCCCGAAGCGTTTGGTGTTGCGTAGGTGAAGGTTGGTATGTTCATGTTTTGAGCGGTAGCGGTGAACGACGTCAAGCTCGACACAGCCAGATTTGCACCCGACGCATCGGTGAAGCGGTATTGGTACTGGTAGGCATCGCCCACCACCAAGTCAAGGCCTTGAGCCTGTGCGTTGTTGGTGGCAGCCGTTGCGCTCGCTGAGTACGACGAGAGAGTCAGACTGGGAAGCTGGGGCGTGAATTGCTCGGAGTGCAAACCAATGATGTTTGAGTTGTTGCTGAGGTCTGCGGTCGTTCCGTTCAGGTACAGCATGGCAAAGAACAGATGGTCGTTCATGGTGGTTGGTCCTGTCCAGTTGATTTGGTAGGACACCGAAGCGGTGCTTGGCGTGACGTACCATGAATCGGAATCAACCATCGAGTGGTTAATGGCAACGTAGATATCGTTGGAGACCGAGAAATTGCTGAGCCACTCTGCGTAATCCACGACGAGCCACTCCACCACGTAGTCCGCTCCAACCGTGAGGTTTGTCAGATCAATGTCCCCCGTCGTGGACGAGGTGGCTTCAAGTTCAACCATCTCGATGTAGATGCCGTCAACGTCGGAATTGAGGGCGACGCCAGCAGCGTCGTACAGGGTGGCGGCAACCTGCAACACCGATTCATTGTTGGTTGCTGCGATGGTGATGTTCACCGTGTGGGTGGTGTTGGTGGCGTTGAAGTTCCCGCTGGACGCTCCGCCCAAGTAGGCGTAGCCGTCTTGATGGAGTTGGCTGTAACTATGATTGTAGGCGTACGTGATTCCAGAGGTCAACCCGGAAAAGGACAGGGTGGCCTGTGAGGTGTTGACGATGCTGACATCGACGGTCTCGGCGGATTGTCCACCGCCGGGGTTGTCCGTTGTGATCTCAATGTCGTACGTGTTGGTGGCGCTGGAAAATCCGTAGACGTCAATGAAGGTGGTTTGGTTCGACTGGGCCGTGACCTGCATCGATTCCAGGTTGCTCGTGCCACCTGAACTGCTCAGATACGAACCGGTGGCTGAATCCCAACCAACGTCGATGTCACCGTTGGCGTCGATGAAGGTGATGTTGGCGTAGTACGTCACACCAGCGGTCATCTGGACCTCAAAATAATCAACGTCGGTGGTCGAGTGAATGGACAGTCCGGTGCAGGTAAGCGGCAGGAGGTTGGCAGCAGACGCGGTTGCCGTTGAATCGTTGGGCTCAAGGATGTCGGACGTCAAAGTCCCGGCACCGGTGCAGTTGACCACGGAAGAGCCACCGCTTCCGCCACCGCCCGTTCCGTTGCTGACCGTGAATTTCGTAAGCGAGAGGTTCCATGTCCCCGCCCCTGAGTAGCGTTCGATGTCAATGTACACCGTGCCGCCATGGCCACCGGAAGCGCTGGAATTCGTACTCAAGGTCTCAGGATTTGACATGTAGGAACTCCCCATAACGAACAGTTGGCTGTTGTAGAAGGTGAGGTCAAAATCGTTGTACAGTGTTGTACCGTTCGGATAGGTCGTCGAGGAGGGGAAGGACAGGGATGCGTACAGTCCCTCGTTGCTGTTGAGCGCCACTTTGAGGATGTCGTGGTCGTCGCCGTAGTCCAGCTCGCCCGATCCGCTGTAGGAGCCCGAGAAAATGTAATTCGTGATGTTCACGCTGGTGTTGTCGGGCAAATCCCCGCCGGAATTCAAGTCGTTTTGGTTGGGGCCCACGGCCTGAACCGTCGTCGTCCCAGCCACGAGAAGGCTTGAGAGCACCAACATCAGACTCAACAGCGTGGACGTGGCCTTGGAAGTCGATGCTCCGGACGGGTTCATGGGCGGACCATGTTCAAAGAAGTATATCACGACTGCGCAACTGGGGCGGCCATCAGATGGCGGTTGGAGCGACGTGGCCGTCTCCTTTGTCGTCCGGTTTTCGAACACGCGACCAAACACCGTTCATGAGTTCGTCGTGATGGGCTTGGCAGTAGTGGAAGCGTCGATACGCTTCTCGAAAAGAGTAGGCTTTCTTGCCCGTGGCCACGAGGTACCCTTCCGGTGAGAGGCGGGAAACGATGGTTCCCACTTCCCCACACCCAAGAAAATCGCAGACAGGTTTTCCGGCCATGGTTGTAATCCTCTGCGATGCTACATTAACTCTTGGCAGGCGTTGAACAATCAACCCTCATCGTCCGAGGCCTCAGGCTCGATGACCACCAGCGGGACGTTGGCCTCAATGGCTTCCCCTTCGCTGCATTGAACGGAAACCACCGTGCCAGAGACCGGCGCTTGTATCTCGTTTTGCATCTTCATGGCTTCAAGGATGAGGATAACTTGGCCTTCAGCAACCGTTTGCCCTTCCTCAACTTCAACGGTGACAACCTTGCCGGGGATGTTGGCCGAAACGGTTCCTGATTTCTTCTTTTTGCGCCCCCCGGAGCGACGCGGTTTGGACGCAGCGGCGGCCTCAGGCATCACGATGTCAAAGGTCTGACCGCCCACAGTAGCCTTCCAGGTGGTCCCACCACCCTCCAATTCGACTTCGTACTCCGTGCCGTTTACCACCACTTTGCGTGTATCCGACATGAGCTCACCTCCATGGAGAACGACCCGCTCGGGCGTTCATCAACGACGTCTTGCCGGCCATCTGTCGGCGGTGGTCTTGAGACCACGCCGTGCCTAGGTTTCGAGCAACCTGGGACGGGTCGTCGCCGTCCATTTGAGTCGCAGCAAGAACCGCCATGATGGCGGCGATCATCGGTTCGGATACCTCATCGCTCATCCTTGCACCTCAGAGTGGAATGTTGCCGTGCTTTCGGGCGGGTCGGAGNTCTTCCTTGTCCATCAACATCTCAAGCGCTCGACTCAGACGTTGACGCGTNTGATTGGGTTCTATGACGTCGTCAAGATAACCCAGCGCTGCGGCTTTGTACGGATTTGCAAACGTGTCCTTGAAGTCCTCGGTCAATCGTTCCCGCTCTTGTTCCGGATTGCGGGCATGGGCGATGCGCCGCCGGTGGATGATCTCAACGGCCCCGTCTGCGCCCATAACGGCCAATTCTGCCGAAGGCCAAGCGACGTTGTAATCACCGCGAATGTGCTTGCTCGACATCACATCGTACGCTCCACCGTAGGCTTTCCGCAAGATAACCGTCAACTTAGGGACGGTTGCTTCGGCAAAGGCGTAGAGCAATTTGGCACCGTGTCGGATGATACCACCCCACTCTTGGTTGGTTCCCGGGAGGAAGCCTGGGACGTCTTCAAAGGTCAAAATCGGAATGTTGAACGCGTCGCAAAAGCGGACAAACCGAGCGGCTTTGTCGCTGGCATCGATGTCAAGGCAACCGGCGAGGACTTTGGGTTGGTTCGCCACGACGCCCACTGTGTGCCCTCCGAGATGGCCAAAGCCGATCACAATGTTTTGCGCCCATTCCGCTTGAACCTCCATGAACCCACCATCGTCGAGGACCTCCGTGATGACGTCCAGTACGTCGTACGGTTTCCCTGGATCCTCCGGTATGATGCTGTCCAAAGCATCGCATGAACGATCCTTTGAATCGGAGGTCTTCTTCATCGGCGGTCGTTCGAGGTTGTTTGGTGGAAGCAAATCGCACAGGTCCCGAGCCATTTGGATGGCGTGCTCATCGTCACCCGCCGTGAAGTGCGAGACACCCGACTTCGAACCGTGTGTGGCCGCACCGCCCAAATCTTCGAAGCTGACGACCTCGTTGGTCACCGTCTTGATGACCTCGGGTCCGGTGATGAACATGTGGGCGGTCTGGTCAACCATGATGACGAAATCCGTAATGGCCGGCGAATACACCGCCCCACCTGCGCAAGGACCCATGATCACGGATATCTGGGGAACGACGCCCGATGCGCGTACGTTTCGGAAGAAAATTTCAGCGTAGCTCCCCAGAGAAGCCACGCCCTCCTGGATTCGAGCGCCGCCAGAATCGTTCAGTCCGATGACGGGACGACCGGTCTTGAGGGCCATGTCGAGAACTTTGCAAATCTTCAGACCGTGCATCTCTCCCAACGAACCTCCGTAAACGGTGAAATCCTGGGCGAACGCGAAGATTTCTCGTCCGTTGATGGTCCCATGTCCAGTGACCACGCCGTCACCTGGGATGATGTTCTTGTCCATCTCAAAGTCCCGGCACCGATGCTCGACCAACGCATCAATTTCTTGAAAACTGCCGTCGTCAAGAAGCAACTCAAGGCGTTCTCGTGCCGTCATTTTCCCACGATTGTGTTGGGCATCAACGCGAGCTTGCCCTCCTCCTGCCTCGCTTCGAGCCTTGCGGTTTCGTAAGTCTTTGAGGCGTTCGTCGGTGCCTGACATCAAGTTCCCCAAGTTCTTGACATCCCAAGCCGCACTTATTGCTTGCTCTTCAACGAAGCCGGCGCATGTGGTTCTCAACCGACTCAACAACGGACACCCTAGGCGTCATTTGCGGGGGCGGAGGACTCGACTCGATTCAGCCACCCGTCGATCAACAACATGTGGGGAACCGTCAGCGCCGCAAGACCGATGAAGACCACCTGCAACAACGCGGGCTCAACGCCCACAGAAGCCGTCCGTTGGGCAAACACAAGGAGGCCAAAGGCCCAGGTGAGGAGTGAGAAGACGACGGTCGTTTGGGTGATGCGGAGTGTTGAGACCGTCGCTTGAAGAACACCACGCATGGCGGAAAAGTGCCGCATTGAGTGCACGAGGCAAAAATAAACGGCAAAACCAGCCAACGGAGGCAACGTGATGAACACGACGGTCAGGAAACTCATCTCAATCAGAAATCGGCTCCTCTCTCCACGCTGCTTGAAGAGCATGGACTCAACCAAACATACCGCAGTGAGGGCCACCACGGCATCCAAAAATAGCCATACGCCGGTCGTGGTGGAGCCCACGAGGGCTGAGAACACAGCGTCTGCCTCGGCCGGGTGGAAGTGGCTGATACCACCGATAACCAGCCCTCCTCGGGCCAAACTTTCGACCACCTCGCGACCTGTCTGAGTTGAGGTTGAATCTCCTCGGCCGAAGTGGTACACGCTGATGGCGAGGAACGCCACGAAACTCACAACCGGATTGATGGACCACAAGAAGACCACAACGGCGGCGAGTCCGACGTACGTGATCAGGAAGGTCGATGCAAACAATGGTCGCTTCATCCATCCGAAATGAACGGCAAGGGCACCGTCCATCGCTCCGTGCGGCAATCCGATGAACACCACGGCCAAAAGGGCCAGCGTGTTCAGCGTGTCAAGATTTGACAGCATCGCAAGGGAACTCATTGAACCACCCTGCGCGGGCGGCTGAACATCCATTTGGAAACGCCGCGAATGAACGGTACTTTGGGCATGGCTCGCATGACCTTGAACCTCAAACGCCAGGAAGCTTTGCCGGTCATGAAACGGATGAATTCCTCACCGCTGAGGGATTGCGCCATGCGGGTAAAGAGACGTGGAGCGTAATGGGGCCAGTGCCGAAGAACGGTCAGGAGAACGCCGTCCATCCAGACATCAACACGCTTGTGTGGGCGCTTGAACTTCAAGCCGTGGCCGTTCTGTCTGCGGACGAGGGCGCTCTGAATCTGTTGATGAATGAATGCGAAGGTGTAGCCACTCGCTGGTCGGATGGCGCCTCCGTTGGCGCCGAGGCCGGGGATGGCAGGGTCGTGGGGCGCAAGCGTGCCCATCGGGATAACGCCTTGTTCTTCTCGAAGGATGCTTTTGATGGTGGCGTTGTGATGTGTGAACAGGTAGGCCTCGATGGCCTCGAGGTAGAACTCTCGAGGCATGGTCTGGGGCGTAAACATGGTGGATTCGACGAGAGCGGTCGTGGTTGAAAACGGAAGGACGTACATGAAATGCATGCCTTGAGACTGATCAACACGGAAGTCCATCAACACCGCTGTGGAAACGTCAAATACGGGGTGGTCAACCTCGACCTCGAGGCCAACAAAGTGCTGAAGCATTGCGTTTTCAGGCGGTCGTGGCGGGCGAGTGTCAAACACGGATTGGGGGTGACCGGCGGCGTGCGTCTTTTCGTCGATGAAGCGCACTCCGTGAGACACAGCGGATGCCCGGCAACGTTCCAAAAAAGACGTTTTGTGCATGACATGATAGGGTTGATCCTCGCAGACCAGTTCCGCTTTGGCGTCGTCGCTGATCACCGACCACGTTGACCATGAAAAGCGAGCGTTGCGAGCAGCGGACTCCAATCCTGGGGTGGCCCAAAACCCAAGCATGTGGTCCTTCGGTTCAGGAGCTGCGTCAGGACGAACAATGGAGAGGGTTGTGGAACCGAGTTCGTTTGCTCGGGCAGCGAGCATCATCGCTGCACAGCCGTCCCCGAGGACGTGAACCTCGCTGTCCATCACCAGCCACCGCCGTGGTGCATGTACGGTCTAAGCCACGTGTGCAGCTCATCGTTGTGTGGTCGGCGGACATGGGGGAGGCGACGGGCAAGGTTGGCGGTGGCACGAACGGTGCACAGCATCTTGCTGCGTTTGGAGGTGACCTGCCGCTTTCCGTGCCATGAATCCTTGGAGCGAAGCAATTGGCGACCGATTTGTCGGTACACCTTGGCGGCAACGCCGATGGAGAAATGGGCTCGATAGGGCAGGTAGGCCAGGCCGGCGCGACCACTGGCGTAGTAGGATTCAGCGAGATTGAGGAGACGTTCCACAGCACGAGTGATTTGGACGCCAGCATGACCGTGCGGGTCCGACGCCGCCTCGACGATGTCTTCGGGCGTCATGTTGTCCACCCATGCACCGGGCAGGTACCTGCGACCCATCCGTGCATCTTCGACAACGTCGCGGGCAATGTTGGTGAGTTGCATAGCGATGCCGAGGTCAACAGCATGAGCCTTCGCTCTGGGGTCGCTGTTGTTGAGAATCTCACACATCAACAGCCCCACCGTTCCCGCCACCTTGTACGCGTATTGGATGAGGGATTCTTCGTCGGCGAGCAACACTTCTGGGGCTTGGTCGTCCATGAGACCTTCAACCAGCGAAGCGATCACATCGGTGGGTAGGTTGTACTCTTGGACCATGGGTGCGTGGTGGCGAAGGAGCGGGTGGTCGCCCCACTCACCTTTGGCCAGAGAGGACTGGATGGCCATGAGATGCTCGGGTCCGTCGGGTATATCCCCGTCCGCCATGTCGTCGAGAGTCCGGCAAAACGAGTACAACACAGCGGCGTCGTGTCCCATTTTCTTCCCGAGAAATCGACGAGCCCAGAAGAAACTCTCACCGCTGGTGGCGAGAATTTGTTCGGGGTCAGCAAGGTTGTGCTCGTGTTCCAACCTTAACACCTTAAAGTGGTAAATCTTCGTCCAGTTTATAATAAGTTGTTTGTTTTATCGTTATTTTCTATCAATTAAAAGCGAACATTATCAAACGGGGAACCCTTGGGTGAGCCATGGGTCAAGCGCATGCCACCGGAAAAAAGGCGGCGGTGATTGGCAGTGGCTTTGGTGGACTTGGTGCGGCGATACGCCTCCAATCTGCGGGCATACAAACCGTGCTTTACGAAGCCAGAGACCTCCCGGGGGGTCGAGCCTACGTCTACGAAGACGAGGGGTTCACGTTTGATGCGGGGCCCACTGTAATCACCGCACCTCACACGCTGACCGAATTGTTCGAGCTCAGCGGTCGGCGTCTCGAGGACTACATCCGTTTGATGGAGGTTCAACCGATGTACCGACTTATATGGAGCGATGGAGACCGTTTCGATTACGTCCGAGACGAAGAACAAATGGTTGCACAAATCGCAGAACGAAGCCCGGCGGACGCAAAGGGCTACCAGCAGTTTTTCGAGTACGCAAAGAAGGTGTTTGCGAAGGGCTACACCGAACTGGCGGACAGGCCTTTTCTCAGGTTTTCGGACATGGTGGCGGTTTCGCCTTCGCTCATGCGGCTTCGTGCCGACCGATCGGTGTACAGCACCGTCTCAAAATACGTCAAGGACGATCACCTGCGTCAAGCTCTCAGTTTCCATTCGCTTCTTGTGGGAGGCAACCCGTTCCAAACGTCGTCGATTTACACCCTCATACATTTCCTCGAACGCGAATGGGGCGTGCACTTCCCCGAGGGTGGAACGCACGCATTGGTGCGCACACTCGTCAAGCTTTTCGAGGAATTGGGCGGAGAACTTCGCCTTTCAACACCGGTGAGCTCCATCGAGGTCGAGGGTGCTGGCCTTGCTGCGAAACACCTCGTACGCGATCATGCAGGCTCTGAGGAGCGGTTTGACATGGTGATTTCAAACGCAGACGTCCACCACACCTACAAGCACCTCTATGCGTCGTCCAAAGCGGCGCAAAAGCGCGCAAAGAAACTTGAAAAAATGGACTGGTCAATGTCCTTGTTTGTCCTCTATTTCGGGACCGACATCGCCTACGACGACGTCGCCCATCACACCATTCTGTTCGGTCCCCGATACAAGGGGCTCCTCGATGAGATTTTCAAAGGGAGCGAACTGCCCGAAGATTTCAGTTTGTACCTGCACGTTCCAACCGTCACCGACCCAAGCCTTGCACCCGAAGGATGCAGCGCTGCGTATGTCCTCGCCCCCGTTCCGCACCTTGGACGAGCCGATGTCGACTGGGACAGCATGGCCCAAGAATACGGCGATCGCATCATTGAGGCGTTGGAGGTTGAGATGCCCGACCTGAGAAACCACATCGCAACCCGCCGCCACATCACGCCGAAGACGTTTGAGCGAGAATTGGCGGCGTTCAAAGGCTCGGCCTTCTCGGTGGCCCCCAAACTTACCCAAAGCGCTTATTTCCGACCGTCCAACCAAGACCCAGCCATTCCAAACCTGTACCTGGTGGGAGCGGGCACCCACCCAGGGGCCGGACTTCCCGGCGTGCTGAACTCAGCCAAAGCCACCGTCGACCTCATCCTTTCGCAATTGGAATGACCGCGCCAATGCTCGCACAGGTTTTTTCATAGGATGAGCCTCGTCGGAGGTGCATGGAACAGCCCCTGCGAATCGTTGTCGCAAAACCCGGCCTCGACGGTCACGACCGTGGCGCCAAAGTTGTGGCTCGCGTCTTGCGAGACGCCGGGCACGAAGTCATCTACACCGGCTTACGCCGCACATCGCAACAAATCGTGGATGCGGTCCGGGACGAAGACGCACGTTTCCTCGGACTGTCATCGCTCTCCGGTGCCCACAGCCACCTCTTCCCTCAGGTCTGCACCAAACTCGTCGAGGCGGGTCTGCACGACGTCATCGTCTTCGGTGGAGGCATCATCCCCGATGAAGACCGCCCCGCACTTTACGACGTGGGCATTCGCGCCGTCTTTGGGCCCGGCACACCCACGTCTGAAATCCTCGATTTTATTCAGCAGGCAGCGGCAAAGGACGATGCGGGTGTTGGCCAGAGCAGCGATTGGCGATGGGAATCATCCGCGTAAAGAGGGTGTCCACCATGAGCGACGAATTTCAACAAGCGACAGGGGGTGACCGTCGTGCCATGGCTCGTTTGCTCTCGAAAATTGAAAACGGCTCGGTCGCCATCAGCGAACTCCCCCTGAAGCCCTTTCTTTCGGACACGCAAACGTGGTCCACCATGGCCATCACCGGCGCTCCGGGTGTCGGTAAATCGGTCCTCGTGGACGCGCTGATGACGCAGTGGGCCAGCGCAGGGCGAAAGGTCGCCTTGCTTGCGGTTGACCCAAGCTCGCCTCGCACGGGTGGGGCGTTGCTGGGCGATCGAGTCCGGATGTCGTCGGTCGACAACCCAGAGATCAACCAGCGAGTCTATGTCCGTTCCATCGCCACTCGCTCCTCATCGGGCAGCGTTCCGCTCATTGTTGAAGACATGGCCACCTTGTTGTTGGCCTGCGGTTGGGAACACGTCCTCATCGAAACCGTCGGTTCGGGCCAGGCCGAACTGCGCTGCGCCGCGGTGGCCGACCGAATCGTCGTGGTGGAAGGCCCCGCTCGAGGAGACGGCATCCAGGCTGAGAAGGCGGGGTTGCTCGAACTTGCGGACATTGTGCTGGTCAACAAAGCGGACTTGGACGGAGCGGAGCGACATGCAGGCGAACTTCGCGAATCCTATTCTCTTGGTGGCGAGGACGCTCCGGTTGTCTTGCTCACGTCCGGACTCAAAGGCCTGGGTGTGGCGGAGGCTGCAGAGGCGCTTCTGTCGCTCGAAAGTTCAGGCCGTGCGCTGAGAGCGAGGATGCGAGAACGCTTGCTGGGTCAACACGAGCGACGGTTGGTGCTGCACCCCTCCTACAACGCCGTGTTGAACGGGCTTTGTGAGGGCACCCTTGATATTGAAGAGGCTTTGAACACCCTTCAAGGCGATTGACGTGAGTGCCCAAGTGGAAATGACCAACCCGGTTGACACATCCGTGGGAGGCATGCGTGGCCATCTCCTGCGGAGAGGCGTTCATCTCGCGATGATCGGTATTCCGTACCTCTACTTCCAGCACGGAGCATCGGTGGCCGATGCTTTGGGGATGGACCTGCCTCAAGTCGTCGCAGGTGTGGTTATTTTGGCGCTGGTTCTGGAAGGTGTGCGACTTCGAATGGGCCTCACCGTTTTTGGACAACGGGATTACGAAGCGCACCAAATTTCGGCTCTTGCTTGGGGCGCCGTGGGTGTGGGTTTCGTACTGCTGCTCGTGCCTCATGAAGCGTATGCATGGCCGCTCATCGCCACCCTCTCATTCGGTGATCCGCTGATGGGTGAAATGCGAAGGAACGACATGGAGAACCGTCAAGTCATGCTGTACGCTACGCTGCTGATCTTCGTGATTTGGGTGGTCTCTTCCCTTCTCTTTGGAACACCAATGTGGATGGCGTTCTTGCTCGCTCCTGTTTCCATGCTGGCCGAATGGCCTCGATTGACGTACATTGACGACAACGCCACCATGCTGCTTATTCCGCTGGCGTTGGTGTTGCTGATTGAACCGTTCGTTCATGTCATGGCTTGAAGCGGTTGGTTTCGAGCCCCGTGGTTCAATACGTTGAAATGGGGGGTTTGCGTGCTCGGCCTGAGGGAAGAACATGGCAGACGAACCCACCGCCTCGGACCCACCCCAAATCGCTTACGGAATGGCCTTTGCAGTGGCGATTGTCCTGCTTGCTGTGGTCATGTTCCGCTACCCACTTTGGTAGAAAAATCGTTAAGATGTGGACATCCATTGAAAAAGCGTCGGCACTTTAGGAGAGATATGTGCGGCATTGCGGGCATGCTCGGTCATCCCGACCCAAGCGTGTTGCACCGTATGAATCGCCTCCAACACCACCGAGGCCCCGATGAAAACGATGTTTGGATGGACGAGTTCATTGGATTTGCACACGCTCGACTTTCCATCGTCGACCTCCAATCAAGCCAGCAACCGATGCAGGGCCCTGAAGGAACCGTGGTGGTCATGAACGGTGAAATCTACAACCACCGTCAGCTGCGTGATCGTCATAGGACCTATCCATTCACAACCTCGGGTGATACGGAAGCGGTGTTGGCCGTTCATCAGAGCGCACAGCACGGTCGGGGAACGTTAACGGCACGCGAGCACGCCTCATGGCTGTCAACCCTCGACGGTATGTACGCCATTGCGCTTTGGAATCCGAAGACCGGGGAACTCATCCTCGCTCGAGACCCCATGGGCATCAAACCGTTGGTTCGAACCATGGTGGAGACCTCCTTGATGTTCGCCAGCGAAGTGAAGGCCTTCCGGGCGCACGATGCCCATCGACCTGAACTGGACGAAGTGGCCATGGCTGCGCGGTTGGTTTGGGAGTACCCTCTTGACGGCACCACGCTGCTCAAGGGCGTTCATCAGGTTCGACCGGGAACGGTTGAACGGTGGTCGTTGGACGCCGCGGGGAAGGCCACGCTGCTCGATGCAGCAAACATCGAACGACAAACCCTCGCTCCGTCGGTTTCATGGGATCCAGACCTTAACGCTCCGGCCTTGCTTGAATCCTTTGTCGACGGCGTGCAACAGCGCCTGATGGCTGACGTTCCGGTCGGCATTGTCCTCTCGGGTGGATTGGATTCCAGTTTGGTCGCTGCCGTTGCGCACGAAGCGGCCGAACGCGCTCAACAACCGGTGCCAGAATGTTGGACGGTGGCTGAAAACGAAGACAACCCCGACTGGAAAGCGGCCGAAGTGGTGGCTGCACACCACGACCTTGTGCATCATCAACATGTGTTGGAGGAAGAGGCCTTTGAGAAGCGCCTGCCCTCACTAGCGTGGCACGGAGAGGATGCGGACGTTACGGTCATGTTCTTCCACCCCCTGTTTGAGCACATGGCAGGGCACGTCAAAGTTGGCTTGTGCGGCCAAGGGGCCGATGAGCTCCACGCAGGCTACCCGAGGTACGGGGGCTTGGAGCATCACGGGCGTGAACTGAACCGGAGGATGGCAGCCTTGCCCGCTGAGCATCAAGCGTCCCTTCTCTCTGGACGACTCCGTCCCGATGAAGGATGGTACGCCTCCTCCCACGATCCGTCTCAGGTGACGGCCGATCTTCAGACGATGCTCAACTTTGAACTCGAGCACGGTCAGTTGAGTAACTTCCAACTTCGCCTGGTCGACCGGCATTCCATGGCGCATTCCCTTGAAGTGCGAGTTCCGTTTCTCGGAAAGGCGCATCGTTCTGCTTCCTATGCGCTTCCCAATGAATGGAAACGCAGCGACGGGCGCGAGGAGAAGGCCGCCCTTCGAAAAGCGGCCGAACTGACCAACCTCCCAGCAGAGATTGTCCGTCGTCCGAAACTCCCGGCGGGACGGGCGACGTCCCCCAGCATGTTGGAACAGTTTTTGAACGAACGACGCTCACAAATCGAAGAGCTGATGAACCACTACCAGCAATGGGCGGCTGTCCTCCAAGGCCAGGAAGAATTGGCATTGGGTCTGGGATTGTTCGAGGCTCTGCATCTGAGCGAGGACGGCCACACCAAGACCGAGAAATCGATGGATGCGTTGATTGCAGGAGTGATTTCAGCATGAACCTCCGAGACCACAGCCCCACGCTGGAAGAAAAGCGAGAAGAAATCACGGCTTGGATGAAAGAGAAGCGAAACGAAGTGGCCATTCCAATCTACGGCAGCGTGGACGTTCGAGACGCAGGATGGAAGGTGGGGGTGGTGGATGCAAACCACTTTCCTGCTGGGTTCAACAACGTCGCCAAGGAGAACTTGAAGGAACTCTCAGATCTGTTCAAAGATCACGTGCAACGCTCCAAGCCGGATTGCGTCTGGGTACACGTTTTCCCTGAGAGCCACACCCGAAACCAGGGTTACGTCGAAAACATTGCCACCATCAAAGCCATCATTGAACAATCTGGGTACAAATGCACGGTTGGTTCGCCCGATTTAAACGGACTGAGATCTGTTACCGGCATCTCCGGTCCGTTGTTGCTCGACGAAGTCAACCTGGATGAGAACGAGGTTCTGACGGTGGACGGCATCGTTCCTGACCTCATCCTGCTCAACAACGATTTGACCGACGGGACCATTCCAGGCGT
This sequence comes from Methanobacteriota archaeon, assembly GCA_002722695.1. GTDB lineage: Archaea > Thermoplasmatota > Poseidoniia > Poseidoniales > Poseidoniaceae > Poseidonia. Next base: position 11,726 of record PBMS01000011.1, on the reverse strand, counting down.
AGGAAGCACGAACATCACCCCACCCCCCCACATGGGATGGCATCGGCGAAGGAAATCTCAACATTACGAAGCTCTGAAACCCTACATCGAAGAAATGGCGGACCTCATCGGCATCGACGCCTGGCACTTGATGCCGGATTGGTTTGTTTCAGAAAACAAATGCTTGACTGAAGAAGCGTGCAGAACCAAACTCGCTGAGGAAATCGACGAATTCCTTGACGGGTTGCGGGTCAAATATCGTTCGTTGGGCATCGAGCGAGAGCCAACGGTGGTGTTCAAGAACGACAGCGGCACGTACGGCCTCGGCGTTATGATGCTGACCTCTGGAAGCCAAATCCTTAACCTATCAAACCGAAAAGCGAACAAACTTCGCTACGCCAAGGGCGGAGCCGACGTTGAGAATTTTTTGATTCAGGAAGGAATTCCAACAGCGCTCACCACCGAGGAGGGCGAGACGTTGGAGCCGGTGGTGTACCTGGTCGATGGCGAAGCAGCCTCCTGGTTTTACCGCATCAACGCCAAGAAGACGGACATGGAGAACCTCAATTCGCCCAGCGCTCGTTTCGAGAACTATGCCGACACGCAGAACCCGTACATCGAGGAAGCGCATGGATGGCATGCCCTCGTTGCTGAACTGAGCATGATCGCCATGGGCGCTGAGGCGGCCGCTTGGGAAGCATGACTTCCGCCAAAACAACAACATGAAAACCGGGGCTTCCTCGGCCAACCATGAGCCAGCGGGTTTGGTTGTACATCTCAACCATCGCCGTGGGCCTTTGGATTTCCGCAACGGGTGTTGGGGGTTTGCTGCCAGACAGCACCGCAGAATGGCCGGTGAACCTGTGGTGTTGGGGGGTTTTTGTCGCCATCTTCGCCCGAGCTGACCGCAAAGAACGAATCGAGATGATTGCCGTGGTCGCCCTCGCCACACCCATGGAACTGTTTTTTTCAGAGGTGTGGCTGATTTACGAGTATCAACGCGATCTGATGCCATTGTTTGTTCCGGCCGGCCACTATTTCCTGTTTGATTTGGGTCGGAGGGGTGCGTCGTTGATGGATCCACGTTGGGCCATGCCCGCTTTGCTCCCGTTTGTCCCGCTGGTCGCTTACGGTGTGTACTCCGGCGACGACACCTCGGGGGTTTTCTTGTTGGTGCTCGTTCTAGGATTCACGCAGTGGGGGCCTCAGCCTCGACTCTACGCCGCCATGGCGTGGGCTGCACTCGCTATGGAATTGTGGGGCACCTACTTGGGCAATTGGGCGTGGTCACCGGATGTTCCATGGACGGGTCTCACGGCTTGGAATCCACCCTTGCTCGTCGGCGCATTCTATTGTTTTGGGGACCTTCTCGTGAACCTGTGCGTTGCCAAGTTTGAAGGGGAACCTGCACTGGGGGTCTTACCATGACCGGTGCTGACGAGTTGCGTAAGCGCCGGGCAAACGAGGCGTTGAAGATTCGAACCGCACTCAACCGGCAGCGCGGTGAACAGCGCGCCAACACAAAAGGCGGTGAAGGAACGGTCGCCTTTGTCGAGGAACGAAAATGCATCGGTTGTGACCAGTGCACCATCGTCTGCGACGACGACGCCATTGAACTCTACCACGTGGACGTTATCAGCCCACTGATGTCGGTTGAGAGCAACCGCAAGGCGAAAATCATCCGAGATGCGTGCACAGGTTGTCGTCTGTGCGTGCTCGCCTGCCCAACCGACGCCATCACAATGATCGATCGATGAGGTGAACCCAATGTCAAAGAAAGGAAAAGACCCGACCGCTCAACGCTTTGGAGGCGAATTCGGACCGTATCGCAAGCCAGGAACCCAAGGCGTGACGCTCTCGACGTTCAAGACGCTCGTGTGGACATCCAACATTGGTGGGCTGCTTCTTTGTGTCCTCGCCCTGGAGTTGCTCTTTGTTCAACAGCGCTTCAACTGGGGCTTCTTGGCCCTTCTCGCCGGTGTGGCCGTCGCCCTCTTCCCCTCAAATTACGAAATCGTGGGTATGAACGACGAAGACGAGGATGAAAACCAAGCTTCGGACACGGCCTGATCGCAATTCCTGCCCGTGTTCAACTTCTATCAGCAAAAGCCGCCCATGGCGGGTCAGCAACAACCGGGCTCGGTACCCTGGCGCTGACGGACGACCAAATCAAGCCTCAGCGGTCTCGCCGACGGTGGTTTCAGCACCGAGTTGAGATTTCTGCTCGTTGACTTGGCGAGCGAGGAAGGACACAACGTCGAGGATTTCGATGTCAGCATAGGCTTCGTCGCCCTCAAACTTGAGGCACTCAAAGTGAGAGACGCACTTGGGGCACGAGGTCAACATCGTGTCGGCACCGGTGGCGCGAACTTCTTCCATGCGAGTGACACGGAGCGAACGAGCGTTCTCGTTGCAGGACATCATGCTTGACACACCGCAGCACATGGCGTCTTCGCCGCTGTGCTCCATCTCAACGATTTCGACGCCGTCAACGGCGTTGATGAGGTCTCGAGGCTCGTCGTAGATGCCCATCTGGCGACCCAGACGGCAGGGGTCGTGGTAGGTCACCGTGGTCTCTTCGGACTTGAGGTTCATGTCAAAGCCCTGCTCGATGAGGAATTCCGTGGTGTGCATGACCTTGACGTCTTCAAGTTCGTAGTCGCGGGCAAAGGTTCGGAAACATTCAGCGCACGACGAAACGAGGGTGTCAATACCGGATTCGTTGATCTTTCGCTGGTTGTAAGCCTTGAGCTTCTCGAAGACCTCATCGAGGCCCTGCCACTTCTGGTCGTGGCCGCAGCACTTGAGGAAGTCTCGGCCGAGGTAGGCCACATCCGTGCCCATCTCTTCAAACAGCGTGAAGGCCGCCGTGGTGCTGTCGCCAAGGTTCATGGTGCCCTCGTTGACGTGCGAGAACACCATTTCTTGGTCGAGGTAGTCAACGCAGCCAGGGTAGTAGCCGATGTTGGAAGCGATGGGGTAGTCTTCTGTGGCGATGAAGTCAACGTCTGCAGCTTCATCGGCCTCAGCGTTCAGCACCGCTTGCAGAACCGTGTGAGGGATTTCTGCTTGTGGGCCACCGACGATGAGCGAACGGCGGATGTCGACGTAGGAGTCGTAGTTGACCAGTTGCGGACAAGCGTTGGTGCACGCTGTGCACGTCAAACAGGAATACAACGGGACACCGTCGTCTTCGTTGTTCCACGAGTTGTAGATGATGTTGAGTTTGTCACCGCCGTTGAACAATCGGACAGGGCACGCGTCGTCGCACAGATCGCAGCCGTAGCACTTGTTCATCTCAAATTCGTACCCACGGGCCATGTATCGAAGGAGCACAAAGACAAGGGCACCAAAGGTCACACACGGGATGAACATGGCGTAGGTCAGCTTGGCGTCAAGCGACTTCGGGTTCTGGTGGTAACTCGGATTCTCGATGTACGAGTAGGCTCCTGCACCAAGGGCCATCTCCTCGGAGTTGCTGAGGTTCACGGTGTGGCCTGCGAGACCGGCAGGTGCGTCGTCGTCCCAAATCAGCAGCGGTTGGTAGGCTGCGATGGCGAGCGAAGTTTCGGTGGTGATGCTCTGGTTGAGGGCCAAGGCACCCGAAGCGACAACCTCGTAGGTGTAGTTGTAGGTTCCAACAGCCAGTTCAACCGTTGCGCCTGCGCAGTTGTCGAACGAGACGACTTCCTCACCTGAGGAGTCGGTCACCATCAGGGTCGTAGCGACCATGGATTGCGTTGAAACATCGTTGATTTTTCGCTCGCTTGAACGGTATTCGCACGAGAGATCCGTCGTGATTGTTTCAACGGATTCAGGGTGGCCGTCTTCAGCGTGCTCTGTGAAATCGGTGATCGTGAAGTGTCCGTCGACGGAGAACCCGTCGCCACCGTTGAACACATGCTCCTCGGTCGCAGCGTTGTCCCGGGTTTCAGCGTCTTGATGCCCGTTCGCATCGTTGAAATCGGTGATGATGTACCGTGCCGGCTGATAGATGTTCCAATTCAACCACGCCGAAGTGGGTACTACGCCGCTGTCGGACCATCCTCGGTCGTCCGTGAATTCGTTGACGTCGTGGACGTGAACATCGCTCGGCTGCGTACGCATGGCCTCGAGTTCGCCGTAATCCTTGATGGTCAACAGGCCCCTTGCGTCCCAGAACCCTTTGTCGTACGTGTCGAAGGTGGCAACGGTGGCTGCAGAGGAGAGAATGAGGGCGCCGACGATGAGTTGGCGGCTCTTGGCAACCGTAAAGCCGGTGCCCCAAGCTCGGATGAGCAGCCCTCGTCCGATGAAGTAAATACAAATCCACATCAGAACACCGGTCATCACCCACGGTATCGAGTTGAACACCTCGGCAATCCACGGTTCCCGCGTTCCACACAGCAGATCGCCGTGTGAATCCAACTTACAGAAATCGGACCGGTTTTTCCCGTACAACTCCAGGAAGATGTTGATGGAGAACACAGAAATGAACCAAATGTGGGCGAGATAAACCGCACCGGCTGCGGCAAACCAGGGGTCCTCAACCGGACGCTTTTCTCGGCCGCCAAGGAAAGGCGGAAGAGCGAGGATGCCAACGGGAATGCCGGTTAGAGCGGCGCCCCACCAAGCAGCGTTCCAGGGGAACATGGGTTGGCCGACAATGTCGCCAACGAAACCTGTTGGTACCACGAATTGAGGTAGGTATTCACCCCAGCGCAGGTATCCGTAGGAAAACAAAACGTACCAGTCGGGAAACACGAACCCGGCCTGTGCGTAGGGGTCGGCTGCGCCGTGGAGCGGCGGCGGGATCAACCATGCGTAAAACAGCAGGATCGAAAGCATCGACGCAAAGATGATGCTGTCTCGCAGCACTTCGTGAGGCCAGAATCCGTGACCTGTTCGGGTTCGCTTTCGCTTCTCTTCCGCTTTCTGGAGGTTTTCCTTTTCCTCCATGTACATGGAGGCGACTCGTCCAAAGTTGTCTATCAGTCCCATATTCTTCCCTCTGTATCAATGCGGTTCCGCAATCCCTTGTACCCATACGATGAACAGGTGAATGATGATCAGCGTGGTGACGATCACCGGCAAAATGAACACGTGGATGAAGTACATCCGGGTCACCGTCAGAGGCGTCAATTCCGAGCCGGAGAACAGCAAGGTTGCGATGTACTTGCCAACCAACGGGCTGGAGTTGGCGAGGTTGATGCCGATGATGGCAGCACCGTACGCCAAGCTGTCCCAAGGCAGCAGGTAGCCCGAGTAGCCAAAGACGATTGTCAGGGCCATCAGAGCCACACCGATGAGCCAGTTGAGTTCACGGGGGTTGCGGTATGCGCCGGTGAAGTACACTCGGCACATGTGGAGGAACACGCTGGCGACCATGAAGTGAGTCGTCCAGTGGTGAACGGCTCGAAGGATGTAGCCGAAGGGAAGTTGCGTCATGATGTACTGCATGCTGGCGTAGGCGGGTGAAGGATCGCCTTCGCCGCCGGGCACGTAGTAGATGCCCAACACCGTACCGGTGATCACGAGGATGATGAACGAAAGGAAGGAAATGCCTCCGAGGCAGTAGAGGGGGTACCAGTACCAGATGATACGGAGTTTGTACTTCTCTGCGTGCGTAAGTGGCATCTGCCGGTGCATGTTGTAATACGCACCCTTGGACATGTTCCAGTAGTCCTGAAGTCGGAAACGAGTGTCAAGCCATGAAAAGACCCAGAGGAACGAACGCTCGGCGACGCCCATCTTACCGGTGGATTCAACCGCCCGAAGGATGTCCCTGCGAGGCATCTCTTCGTTCTCCTTTCGGAGCGTAAACGCAACCAGCAGGACCAAGAAGGCGATAAAAAACCATAGAACCCAGAACATTGTTGTCATGTAAACACCTCAATCGCAGTACGTGTACCAGTCCACGTAATCTGGCAAGCCCTCGATGACGTCGCCGTTCAGTTGAATAGGAATAATGGGCAAGCCGACAGGCGCAGGTCCGCCAGCACGGCGAATACCTGCGTAGTTGAACGTGGCCCCGTTGGAGCGGTTCCGGTTGGTGTTCATCTCAAGCGCCGTTGGATCGAAACGGGACGAGTGGCAGATGCAGAACATCTTGGTGCCGCCGTCGTCGCCGCCGCCTGGCGTCCAGGAATCTTCAGTGAAGGAATTGGAAACGAGTTGCCATCCGGGGATGCAACACAGATGCGTGCATCGGCCGAACACCATCACCAAATCGTCGGAGGGAAGAAGACGGTCATCGAGTTCAGCGAGGTCTTCAAAGTGGCCAACGTACTTGCCCGTTTCATCGTAGCCTTCCATGAACTGGAAGCGGGCTTTGCCGTTGGACTCTGGGGTTCCAGAGTACTTGGAGTGGGAGACGTAGTTCACCACGACGGGCACGCCGTTCCAGACGCCAGCCGCTCCAGCGGTGCCGGTGCTTGAGCTGGCGGCTTCGGCCGCGAAATCGGCCTTTGTCATGGGTTGCAAGTGTTTGGCTCCGTACCAGGCTTCGTCTTCTCGACCCTTGGCCCAGAATTGGACGGCCAAATCACCGCCCCCGCTCCCACCGGGTGGAAGGAGAATGGCAGCAAAGCCCAGCATGCCCAAGGAAGCTGTGAGCACACCGGCTGCGGTGTTGAAACCGTATCGAAGGAACTGACGACGATTGATGGACGTCGTTGAGGTGTTGGAAGCGTCGACGAGGTCGGACGGTGCAGGCTTGAGATCGTATTCACGTGCCATGATGCATCACCACTTGTACTCCCGCCAGTCTTTCTGGTGTTCCGGTATGAATTTGTTTTGAGCGTGCTTGACGATGATGGTGTCGGGAAGGATGTACTTGAGGTAGATGATGCCGATCATGATGACGGTGGTCATCGTCATGGCGAGGTGGAAGGAGAGTTGTTGTTGATCCCATCCCTTGGCGAGGCCGTAAATCATCGAGAAGGTCCAGTAGCAAATCCAAAACAATCCCCATGCGAGGAAGAATATTGCGAGGTACGATGCACCTGAGGGCGCAAGGGAGGCACTGACGATGGTTCCCGGCTCAGCGACGTTGAACACACCGTGGTCGATGGCGCTGGACATTTCTTCCTCGGTCAGTTCTGCACCTTCGAGGGCCGTGCGGGCGTCAGCGACCGCAATCGTTCCGTCGGCAACGCCTCGAAGCAAGGTCGTGATTGTGTCGTCCATCATTGATCACCTCGTCGCATCAATTTGTATCGCAGGCGCAACTGATTGCTGCGACCTTGGTAGGACGTTGAGAACCCGTAGCGAAGGAGAAGACCAGCGAAGATGATGACACCGATGACGGCTCCAAACCCGAGGAGCCCCAGCCAGTGGGCGCGGAGTTTAGCTCCCATGTGGTGAAGATCAACCCCGTGATGCTGAGGCTCGGGTGGGCTCACGTTGCCGTCGCCGGCAAAGAGGGTGCGTGTACCCATGGCAGCGGACGATTCGTCGCCTTCGTTGAGGGCGAAGTTGAGTTGATTCCATCGGTCCTCGACGCCGGGAATTTGATCGCCGTTGACCGAGTTGCCCACGATCCAGAAGTTGACGGTCCCTGAGCCCTCCTCGGGGGCCGACCACTGCACGACCCACGCTCGGTCCTCGTTGGCTGCTGAAGCCTCGGTGTGGGTGAGCGTTTGTTCATCGACAGCGCCGTCAATCTCCCAGTTTTGGGCCTCGTCGCTGGCAAGGGTGCCCAGCGCAACACGCATTGAGAATCCGGCTGTGTACGTCCCAGTGGCTGCTGGTCCACCGATGAGCTGGAGTTGGAAGGTGTAGGTCTCGCCGGCAACCCAGGCGTAGGGAACATCGTCAAGAATCACTTGAACGGCGTTGTCGGCCACTTCGTTGTGGCACAGGCAGCCGGATTTGGCCACGTCGTCAATGTCAACTTGGCCGGTTGAGCCTTGGTGGGATTGTGGTCCGCCGATGCCTGCGTGATAGGAGGAGGCCAACGTTGGAAGAAGCAGCAACGTACCCACGAGAGCGAGCACCATGCTGCGGGACGTCAGAGAAGATTTTTGCACGGCCTCACCCTTACGCTTTAACCGACCCACAAGGACTCCTTAAACATTACCAGCAAAACTCAACTTTAGGTGCGGCGCAGTGTTGCTTTTTTGAGAGATTTTGGGCCCCCATTTTATCATGTTAGAAATTCGCCGTTTTTTAAACAGAAGAGTTCATCAAATCTCACCCCTCGGGGGTTTATGAGGGCTATGGGAAATCACGCGTTTGACAACACCTACAACCTGACCGACGACCAGCTCGCTCAACTGGACGAAGCAGAGGAACTGATGCTGAAGGGAGCCCTTGGAAAATCCGAGGAACTCCTCTTGGGGATGCTCGGTGAAGACGAGACGTGCATACCGGTCCTGTCGAACCTTGGCCACCTCTACGGTCGGCACCTCTCGGAATTTCAAACAGCGGTTGAGTATTACGACCGTGTCCTTGAGCTTGAACCGGACAACGCTTGGGCACGAGACGCACGCCGTCGCTACCTGCGCTACATCGACTGAATCAGCACACCAAAGTTCATGGAGATGCCACGCACCGAACATCCATGGACCCATCCAACATTCTCGTTGCTGGAGTGGGAGGCATCGGTTGCGCGTGGGCCCATCGAGCCCATCAAAAGTGTCAAGGAAGCGCTCATCTGGTGCTGATCGATGCCGACGATGCCAGCTTCAAGACCGGAGAAGACGTTCATGTTCTTCGACTCGGACATGCCCTCGACAGCGTGGGTTGCGCAGCACTGCCACCCCTTGCTGAACAACGCATGCGAGGCCTGAACACCTTGACAAACCGACTGCTGGAGACCACCGAACTGGTCATTTTGCTCACGGGGCTCGGTGGGGGTGTTGGCACAGGAGCGGCTCACGAATTTGCCCGTCAAGCTCGTCAGTCGGGAGCCGTTGTCTTGGCTGTTGCTGCCCTCCCGTTCGAGCGACAAACCACGCGGATGGACATAGCCGTTGAAGGATTGGAACGGCTTGAAACAACCGCCCATGTTACGGTGCGTCTTTCCCTTGACCGCTTGGCCCGGCAAGCTCGAGAAAAGGGACAACTTTGGCAAATGGGGGCTGAGTGGATTGAGGACCTGGTCGACGGCCTGGTTCGTACACTTATGCGGATGGGTCTCATCAACCTTGACCTGATGGATTTGAGAGCCATCGTTGACCAAACTGGCGAGGCAACGATGCTGGTGGGTGTCGGACGTCCAGACGACCCGCGAGGCATTCTCGAAGCGGCGTTGAAAGCGCCCCTCGCCGCCATGGACGTGGGTGGAGCCAAGGGCTGCCTCATTCAAGTCGAAGGTGGCTTGGGCATGACCATCGGACAAGTTGATGCCGTTGCAGACCTGTTCACAAGCGCGCTTGACGCCGACGCCCAGGTGATTCTCGGAGCAAGGGTCAGCGAAGACTTGGTCGACAGCATTCGAGTTGTGAGTCTGCTGTCTGGTATTCGTCCGAGCTAGTCAAGCAGCTCAAGTTCATCGTCCCAATCCACATCGGTGGCGAGAACCTCAGGCTCAGACCACGCCACTTGTTCCCCAATCGACTCAGAAACGTCGGCCGGTGACTCGCCTGCTGTTTCGGAAACGACCTCGGCTTCAGCGGAACTTGATTCGGACCCTTCGGAGGCCGCCACGATGTCATCGTGACGCTCTGCGGAAGGTTCAGGGGCGGGCACGACGGACTCAACCACCTCACGGATGCGTTCGCTTGTGGCTGCGTCCCCCATGGTGGCGAAGATGATTCTCGGTTGCAACCAAAGAATCGTCAAAATCACAACACCATGCCCCAGTATCATTACGTTTTCCACGTTGTCGAGGGCCGCCGTCAACATCGCTACGCTGCCGGCGTAAGCGTAGCCAAAGGCAAGACCAACAGGAAGAGCGTTGTGTGAGTGAATCATTTGCATGCTGGAACGGTACGATTTGGACGTCAGACCCCAAATGGCCATCACCACGGTGAACATCATCAGCAGAAGTTCCTCAATCAGGCGCAATTCATCGCTCGGAGTCATGGCCTGATGACGCCACACCGTGAGCAGGTGCCAGGTGATGAGGAGCTGCGTCAGAAGCATCCACCGCGTGGAGAAAGCGTGAAAATCCGAACGATTTGAGGCGGCCAGCATGGCTCCGTTGGAGCGACGCCAAGCCAGCGCAAACAACCCAACCAGTGCGCCATAAAACAGCAAATTGTCAACCAACAGGTCGGGGACGGAAACGGTCCCATCCTTGATGAAGGTGACCAGGGCCAACACACCGGTCGCCAAAGCGACCACCAGAAGCATCGTCGAAACACCTGATCTACGAAGGCGCCCCTCCATCCGGTCGGCTTGGTCAGGCAGCCGTGAAGCAGAGACCGAGGCAAGCCAGCGGCTAAACGCTCGTCCTTGGACAACGGCCCACACCACAAAGCACGAACCGAGCACAAACTGCAGTGACGCCGTTTGGTCGCCCAACACACCTTGCTCCCCCACCAGCGAGATGAGCACACCAAAAGCCACGACCGCCATCGCAATGGGGAAGAGGCAAATTCGGAAGGAAAACACGAGTTGTTTGACTCGACCAATGTCCTCCGAAGCGTGCTCTTGGGGGAGTTGAATCCAACGTCGGACCATCGCAAAGCCAGAGAACACGCCGGTGAGTAGGTACCCACCTGCCATGGAGAGAAAGCCAATCGCAGCGAAGGATTCGCCGCCGTTGGAAGCAGCCCAAAAGAGCGCACTCGAAAGGAGGAAAATGAGCACCAAGTGCGGTAGGGTTCGACCGCTCAGGAGAACCTTCAACAAGGCCAAGAGAGAGGTCTCTTGCTGTTGGAGTTCTTGCAACGGCGACGATTCATGCACGTTGGTTTCAACGTTTTCACCACCCTCCATGGTGATTCCTGACGGCGACCCAATTTGAGGCTATTCCCTCCCGTTGGCGTGAAACATCATGAAGAAGAACAGGCTGGGGCAAGCATGGCCAAGCGGTTGTCCAAAGCGCTGCGAGAAAAGCGGCGCTGGATTGGTCTCCTCGTCGTGCAGACTGCGGTCTTGCGTACAGACGTTGAGGCCATGCTGGATCGTCTTCGAACCCAAATCAATCCAAACGCAAACATTCGATTGATGGATTTTGTTCCCGGGGCACAGCGAAGCGAGTTAACGGAGCCCAGCGATGTTCAGGGAACTCATCCCAATGGGGGCCTTGCCATCCTTCGGGTGGATTTGAAGGACGCCCGTGGGTTTAGAACCGCATTGAGCGAACGACGTGCGCTGGAGAATTTCGGCTTGGCCAGCATCACCACCAGCGGAAAAATCCGACTTGTTCGAGAACGACTTGGCCTCCCTCGGCCGAAGCGTAAAAATCGCTGAATCCCCTGGCGTTCGCTGAGTGCCAAAGCACGGCGCCGCAGTCCTCAAGTGCTTGCCCCCCGAGGACAGGTCATGGGGGCAGGTGGCAACGCACCAAAAATGAAGATGAGCGATGCGTTCATTCTCACCGGCCTTACCCTGCTCCTTGGCGGCCTGTTCATGCACGCATGGGTGACTCCAGTGGACCACGGAGCCGAAGATTTACCCTACACCAACGGTGCTTCGATGATGAAGGGGGACACGTTTCGCTTGGAGGTCCAAGTTGAGAACGAAACCGTGCTTCGAATTTCGTTGAAAGACGACAGAGGCGAGGTTTTGAACATCACCTCAACGGTTCTGGCGAGCAACGACATCCACGTGGCAACCCTGACGGTTGACGAATCTGGATTTTACAGCTACGAAAT
>PBMS01000010.1 GCA_002722695.1 Methanobacteriota archaeon | reverse complement strand
GCAGGAACGGGAGATTGAGGTTTGCAGTGGCCGTCGCACCGTGTTGTCCACGTCCTTCGGCGCTGATGTCCAGCTCGCCCGCTTCCAGCGGGATCATGAGTTGGTCCAGGGGCACCAAAGCGAACCCTTCGCTTGGCGAGATGTCAAGCGGCAATTGAATGGGTTCTCCTCCCGGCCAGCGCAAGGTGGCGTCGCCCACAAAAGGCGTTTCGGGGTCGTCGAGATCGGTCACCTCAATCCGAACCCGTTCCTCACCGTTGCCCACCACCCTGTCCAAGGCCTCTCCGGTCGATGTTTCCACCGACAGATGGAGCTGGGGGGCTTGGTCGGCCACGCGCAGAGACCGTTGGAGCAGGAGCGAGCCCGACGCAGTCCGGACCTCCACGTCCACATCCTCAAGGCCGCTCCCTCGTTCCAGCGTCAAGGTCGCTGTGTAACAGTAGAGGTTGGTTGCCGATTGCGCCACGTAAGACACATTCCCCAAGGTTCCGCGGTTGGTCATGAACACGGGGGCGGGTGAATTCAAACGGTAATCAGCGTCCATCACGCATGCTGTGAGAACCGTGGACAGGTGCCGATAGAGGCCCACGGCAGGCTTGTTGGGGACGAAGGAAGCGTTGTTCCATCCCGCTGGGTCAACACCCGATGCGTGGGGTCCAAACCACGTGGGGGGCGCGTCCACTACTCGTGTGACGTTTTCTGTTGTTGTGCTGGCTGTTATGTTGTGCACATCGGTCACGTTGGCTCGGACGGTGACGCTCCCAAGGGGTGCATCAGCGGGAACGACAAGCGTTGTTTCCCAGCGAGAGGAGGAGGCTTCCCCCATGAATGCGCTTGACCAGTTGGACTCGTCGATGGTTTGGTTTTCAGCGAGGATTTGCCACTCAAGGGTTGCACCTGCGATCCCCGTGTCGTCCGAGGCTTCCACCGAGCAGATGGTGTAGCCACCTCGTGCGAGGGACGTAGCGCTGCAGTAGACGTCGTTGATGACCGGCGGAGCGTTGACTTCAACGGAGAGTGAACGGAGGTTGTTGGCGTAATTTCGTTCGGGCGTGGCGTTCACATAGCGCACACGCAGATCGAGATAGCCGCTGTTGGGTGGAACGATGGAGACGTTGACACTGGTTCGGCTGCCGATTTCATCGCCCGGTGGAAGCGTGACATAACCTGCGTTCAGAAGGGAGTTGCCCAGCACGGTACGGATCTCAAGGGTTCCGTTGGAGCGAGCCATCCCCAAATTTTCGAGCAGCACCTCAACGGTTGCGGGTTCCCCGAGGTTCACCCCGCCGACCGACCTTGCTGCCACCACGTTGACGTCGTGAAGCACGTCCGTGTAGGGGGCCATTTTCGGGTCGCCAACGACCACCCCCATCCAACTCGTGTAGAGGTTTGCTGCCGCATGGCTTTCGGCAAGGTTGTAGCCCGACGCGTACGTCGGGAGGAAGGTGCTCGGTAGGCCCACCGCCGTTAGGTAGGGTTCGTAGACGTAGCCTTTGACACCGGAGACGCCGTCCTCAAGCAGGTCAGCGACCAGAGATTGACCGTAGGATGTACCCCATTCGAACGAACGCGCTCCGGTCGATACGGCGGTGTCTGCGATGGACCCGTTGACCCATTCCATGTGAGGGCGTATCGGACGCAACACAACGCTGTCGATGAAAAACGAACCCACCGTTGCGGTGGCCTCGATGTCAAGGACGATTCGGATGTTGAATTCGGTGGCGTTTGCGTCGGGCCTCATTCGCATGGTTTCTGTGGCCCATGACGTGGTGAAGGTTCGGTCGTTGGAGGTGTTGGTGGTGAGAACTGTGCCCGACCCATCTGTGCCTTGGACCACCAGAGCAAACGCCCCGTTTACCTCACCCTCTCGTTTACCGTGAACGTGGATGTTCCATGCGTGTCCGCTCAGTTCACTGGGGATCGAATACGAGGTCTCGAGCGTGGCCACGTCGGTACCTGCTCCCGAATAGAGCGTGCAGTTGTCAACGATGGTCCGGCGGAGACGAACGATTTCATCGTCTTCAAGGGCCACGTCCCAGACCATCACTTCGTCGATCATCCCTTCAAAATAAGCACTACCAGCACGATTGACGCCCAGTTTGTACAGTTCGATGTTCGTGTACGTGCCGTTTGGGTAGGTGTCATCGTTCACCAAAACACCGTCCATGTACTGCCGGACCTCACCGTCATCGAACACCGTTACCAGGTGCGTCCAGCGCTGCGATACCACGTCACCAAACGGCTTTGTTTGGTTGTTGTGGAGGCGCCACTGATTGTTTGAAATCATGTGCTGAAAGGAGCCGTTTGAACCTGCTTGGTCGTTGACGGCGAGCGTCGATGCGTAGGTTGTCTGGGCCGTGGTGTTGGCCCATACCCACTGGCTCACCGTCAGGTTTCCAGCATAATCTTCCACCTCTGCACGAGCGATGTCGTTGGTTCCATCAAACCACAAGCATCCGCCGTCAGGGCACGAACGCCAACTGTTGTTGTCGGTTCCAGAAAGCGTTAGATTGGCACCGCCGGTTCCGGTGTCCAAGGCCTCGGTCCCGTTGCCGTCCTCAAAGGCCCAATGGTGGACCAGCCGGTTTGGTTGCGGCGCAACGTTGCCCGTGACGTAAAACGCGCTCGCCGGAATCACGGCTTTGGATGTGTTGGGACCTTCCCAGAGAAATTTCAGACCGTGCGGGCCGTTTCCTTGGAAGAATTCAATTCGAAATTCATGAAGGCCTTCCGTCAGGTTGACCTGTCCAGATCGCTCTCGCATGCCGTGGGAACCGTAGTTGGTCACCAACGAATCGCCGTTGAGCCAGAGTTCCGAACCGTCGTCGGAGTTGATGAAGAAGGTCCACGTGCCGGCATGCGGAACGTCAACAAGTCCGCTGAACCGAGCACCCCAGTTCACTTTGAAGCGATCGTCGAGCCCGGAATATGCGTTGTTTGAGGAGCCGTGATCGAGGTTGGCCTCGATTTGAATTCGGTCCGGTTGGCGGTCGATGAGCGTCGGCATGCTCGCCGTCGAGAAACTCACGCCGTCGTTGTCAAAATACTCGCCGTAAATGCCCTGAAGCCCTTTGCCACCGTCCTGATTGCAATCGGTTCTCAGACTGGCTTCAAACGCACCGTTTCCACCTTGCTTCGTGCTGGTCTGATAGGTCCAGTTGAAGTCGTCGACCGGAGCGACCGTGGGGGAGGTGTGGGTCCAGTACCTCGACCCGCTTTGCCACGCCCCGTCAAGCGTGTCAAATCCGCTGTTGGGCAGGTGATTTCGGTTCCAATCACCGTCGTTACTCCCCCACGATGCGTAGCCCATGACGTTCGAGATGTTGGTCAGAAAGTCGGTCTCCTCGTCAAAAAGAACGGGCCACCCCATTCCAGAAAGCGTTGAATTTGCCGTGTAAAGGTCGTCGTTCCAAAATTTGTAACCCGACTCGTTGCGATTGGTTGCCAGATCGAGGACAAAGTTCCCCCGTTGTCCCAAGCTGTTGTTGGCACGTTCAATGAGGTCAAGTGCGGTGTCCACAGTGTACCCCGTCAGTCGAGTCACGAGGAAAAACCCGTACTTGCTTCGCGAGAAGGGTTCCATGGCTTTTCCAGCGAGCGGGCCGTAGGTGTGGGTGCCGTAGTAATCTCCGCCCACCGTGCTGTTGTACGCCCCTCCCAAAAGCGAGAGCTCCTGGTCAAAACTTGCTTTGTTGTTGCCTCCCGAGATGCGCAGCGGGATCCCTTTGGTTGTCACCAAGTAGTTGAGGCCGTTGGAACTGCGGTTTTGGAGCATTTCGAGGAACGGGGATGCAAAATACGTGTCGAACTGATCCCGGTTGATCGTCTCTCCAGTCGGGGTTCCCGAGGCGTTGAAGATGAAGACTCGGTCGAGCGAAATATTGCGTGCAGCGACGTAGGCCCAGCCAATGGTACGACTCTCTTCGGAGAGGTTGTTGATGAGCACGCCCACATCGCTGTAGTCGGTGACGCTGTCGTACGTGAAGCCTTCGGGAACAGCCGCAAGAGACCACGGGGTTCCGTTCCACACGTCCTGGTCACCGACGACAAATCCAGAGAACCGATCATCATCAAGTTCGACGCCACTGAGCCCCCGATGCATCGGTGCGGGTGCGAGCGGCAAGAGGGAGGCGAGGAGGAGGGTGACGAAAGCGATACTGCACGCTTTCGTGGACATGGTCGGTGGATTGTGGGGCTTATTTTAGCGCTATCGCTTCGTTGAAACACGAGTGCGTCGCTCAAGAGGTATCATTTTGCTGGTTTTCATCACAAATCGGGGTAGATAATATGTAGGGTGGCCCCCTCTTCGGTGCGATGGCTGAGCTCTACATGGCACGCACGTGCAAGCACGGTGTCCTCCGCGTGATGGGCGGCGATGTCTGGAATCATTCGGCGGATGTGCTCATCACACCGGCCAACAATCGCCTGTCGGGGCGAGAAGGTCTTGACGGAATGATTCACCAAAAAGCGGGCAAAGAACTGACGCAGGTCACGCGAAACATCTGCCTTGAGATGCGAAAGATAAACGCACCACCATGCGCAGTGACTCAAAACGTGGTCACTGAACCGTTCGCACTTTCTGAAAATTACACGCACATCATTCACGCTGTCGGCCCCGATTGCCGACGCCCCAATCAAGACGAAGCCCGACGAGAGCTGCTTTCGGAAACCTACGCCAACTTGTTTGCCACCATCGAAAAGGTGGGCAGTGTTGGGTCGGTTGTTTCACCCCCAATCTCGATGGGTGTGTTTGCCTACCCGCATCGAGAAGGTGCACGATTAACTCTTCAGGTCCTTCTCGAAATGATGGACGGTGAGAAGGATTTTGGCATTCGAGACTACACCATTGTCGTCAAAGAAAAGAACTTCATCAACAACATGCGAACCGTCTATCGCGAGGGCGAAGACCAGTTTCCCGGCACGGACACCACCATGCAGGATTCAGTTCGCTAAGCGACGATTGATTTGATCGAGTCGGTCGTCCAGTCGTTCATGCTCCTCGCTGACTTTCACCAAGGACGCGCTTTCCAAATTTCTCTCAACGGACAATTTCATTCGTTTCATTTCGTTGAGCCGCTGTGTTCGGTCCTTGGGGCGATTTACGGCGCTTCGCATGCTCATCAACCACTCTTCGAGAAGCGCTGCCCCCCATTCGGCGACTCTGAGCTCGCTTGAGAGGTAGATGCTCCGACGTCGGTGTTGAAACCGGGTTTTCCCCTCGCTGGTGCGCAACCCTTGGATGGAGCCGGGGTTCCACGTCTCCAGAGGGATGTGAAGGTGTTGCTGGATGTTCAATTTACCGTCCACGTCCATGAGGAAATCTGCAATGAGAACGCTCGACGACAATCGAATCAACACCTGAACGATGTCGTCGTGGTTGGCCCAGTCTGAAATCCGAACGGGGCGCTCGCCCCATGTTTCCTCGCACCACACTTCAATCGCCATGCTGTGCGGGTGCATGATGGTGAATCAAAGCCGACCCATCATCAAGGTTTGTCCATCCTGGCCTGCGGTGCGGATGTATCAATGTTCAAGACGGAACAGCGCGTCGGGTGGGCATGGTGGGCTCTTGGGGTTCTGTTCAGGCAAACTGGGCGTTCCTGTTTGCACTCCTCATCGGATGGTACATTCTCATCCGAACATGGGAACGCAACGGCACATTGGATCGATGGAACGCCACACGAGCGCTGGGCATTGTTCTGATGGTTCGCACCCAACGCGGACAACGATTGCTCGATTGGATGGCTCGTCCTCGGAAATTTTGGAGAGCCTACGGTGAAGTCTCGCTGTGGGTTTGTTCGGTGGCCATGTTGATGGTTGCGTTGGTCGTCGTGTTGGCGTTCATCACCTCGCTGATCTCTCCTCCAACCGTCGCCGAACCGCTGCCTGCCAGTCAGCTCGTCGCCGTCCCCGGCATCAATCCGGTGATTCCGTTGGGGTGGGGTGTTCTTGCGTTCGTGGTGTCCCTTGTGATTCACGAGTTTGGCCACGGATTGCTCGCTCGAGGTCACGGGATGCGTATCCGGTCCTTCGGGCTGCTTCAACTGGGCCCTCTCCCGTTGGGAGCTTTTGCAGAGCCTCAATCGGATGAGTTGATGCGAGCGCCTCGTCGGGAACGCCTTCGTATGTTCGCCGCTGGACCTGCGACCAACCTCTTCACGGCCTTTATCACGCTCGTTCTGCTTGGCGGCCTTGCCACCCAGTTTGTGGCGGAGGAGGAGTTTATCCACGTTCAGGGCATTGTGTTGGAAGGTGGCGCAGCAGAGGCCGGTATGCAGCCGTGGGATACGCTGGTTTCCATCGACGGGACGCCGGTCCACACGACCGATGATTTCAGAGACATCCTATCCACCTATTCGGCCAACGATACCGTCGACATGGTGGTGATCCACCAGGACGGGACTCGTGAAACACTTCAGGCGACGTTTGGGGACAAGCACCAATATTACCTTGATTTGGGATGGAGCGAAGAACTGCTTGCCAACCTTGAGG
The DNA here is from genome assembly GCA_002722695.1 of Methanobacteriota archaeon. Classification (GTDB taxonomy): domain Archaea; phylum Thermoplasmatota; class Poseidoniia; order Poseidoniales; family Poseidoniaceae; genus Poseidonia. Next base: position 14,871 of record PBMS01000010.1, on the reverse strand, counting down.
TGATGCCGGGCGATCCGTTCCTCGGCGTCGAGGGTCTTTCTGAGGGAACGTCGGGGATCGACCGTTTGGCGGGTCCGCTTTCACCTCGATTTGAAGCCTCCTGGGCCGAGCGAGCCCTCTCGCTTCCGTTCCACATCCTCACCGTTCTCATGATTCCCTTCGAACTCGGTGGCGTCGCCATTCACCCCTTTGAAGAGTCTCTGCTCGTCGCCGGAGACGGTCTGCTCGGGTCTGTTTTGGGAACGGAAGTGCTGATGTTTTTCACGCACCTCCTCTTTTGGTTGATGTGGGTCAACATTCTTTTGGGGTTCACCAACCTCATCCCCATTGTTCCCTTTGACGGTGGACACATGCTTCGAGACATGCTGCACGCCTTCCTCAGCGGCGTCAAACGGGTGGGAAGGAAAATCAAACTCTGGGACCTTCACCCGATGTGGGTGGACCATTTTTCTGCGAGAGCCTCAAGCTATTCGTCACTGGTTCTTGTGATCATGCTCTCGTTCACAATCGTGATTCCTTACCTCTGAGTTCAGGCCGGACCGCAGAGCGACGCCGCTCAAGTTCAGCGAGGATGTCCTCGGCGGACTTGGAATCGTCCTCGGCCAACGTGGTGCTCCTTCCCGCACCGGCTCGCTTCTTCAGCTGACGAAGCGGGGTGCGGTCGCCCCCTTCGGGTGAACACATCATGCCCAGAAATTGGTTCAGAGGCATGCCTTGCTCCCAATCGATGAACGGGGAGCCGTTTCGATTCAACGGCAAGGCGGGGATCATGGAAACAAGTCGAGCCAGCGTGCCTCGAAGGCCCTCCGTCTTCACGCGAAAAATCCGCCACGAGTCGCCGCGGACACCTTTGCGACGGTGGGCGTAGAGCGGCATCAAACCGGAACGCTCGCCTTCGCGAATCATGGCGTTGAGTTGGTCCTTGGTTCGCCCCGAGAAGTAGAGCTTCTCGGCGCGTGTGGATTTTACTTCGATGGGGAAGCAGCAGTCGCCGCGAAGGGCCACCAAATCCCCGCTTCCCTCCATCCCCGAACCGGCCGCTCGCACGACCAAGAAGGGGCGTGCTCGCACCCGGCTCATGCGTTCTTTTTCCTCAGGTGTGCAGCTTCTGGTGATGGCGTTCACGCCTTTTTCCGTGCCCGAGAGAACCTCCCGAAGTTCACGCTCGTAAGCGCCTGTCATGGTTGGCCATCGTTGTCCATCGTTCTTGATAACTTCGGCCCCACAGCACCCACGGGGACGCTCTTGGACAACCGTTGTTGCGACCGACCGATAGGTTAGAACAGGACACTCGCACACCACGCCCTGTGAAGCGCCTGTACGTCCGGACCGACGATTTTCGCCTCGCGCACAGGTTGCTGAGTGAGCTTCAGGAGCGAAACCTTCCGGCCAAGCAAGTCTTGCCGTCGGAAACCATTGAACCGGATGCGTACTGGTTTGGCACCCCCGAGGAGGTGGCAACCTTGGGGGGCCTTGGTGTGGCCGTTGACCCCGATGACGTAAGCGGAACGGTTTCGACATGGTTGTTGGGTCGTCAACTTCGCTCACCTCCCGATGTGCTCGTGATTGGTGTCGACCCAGGCCCTCGACCCGGCTGCGCCTTTGTTTCCGAGGGCGTCTTGATGGGAAAGCGAGAGATGGAATCGATCGGCCAAGCGCTTGATGAAATCGTGAAACTGGTCGACCATCTCTTGCCTGCGCAGGTGCTGGTTCGAATCGGTCACGGTTCCCCCGTTCATCGGGACCGTCTCCTGAATCAGGTGCTTTCGTTGGGCTTTCATGTCGAGATCGTCAACGAACATCGGACCAGCGCGGGACAACGACGCCACGCTCACGGAACGGCGGCCGTCAAAATAGCGATGATGTCTGGAAAACCCGTCCACGAACAGCGTACGGTGAAGCCCACGACCGGAGAACTTCGAAACCTCCAACGGATCAGTCGCCAACGTTCCAAAGGTCGCCTAACGATTTCGCTTGAGACGGCACGGCGGGTCAGCCAAGGTTTGCTCACGATGGACGAGGCTCTTGCAGATTCGGGTTTCAAAGAACCTTGAGGGCATCGCAGGTCATTCCGATTCGAAATCCGCAACCTTCTCTTGGGCCGGGTCTTCGACGTAATCCTTCATTTCCGGCGACCGATTCAGCCACCAGCGGAACACAGATTCGGTGGCCAACGGGGCAGCGACCACGCCGCCAATGACCGCAGCGAGGGCCAAAAAGGAGATCAGAGGGACGTCTCGAGTCCCGTAGGAATTCGGTCCGCCCACCATCAGTTTCACCGTTCCCAGCCAGGGGATTTCCCCGCCTGCTACGCCGATGACCCAGTCGTTCCGGATGGGTCCGACCACACCCGATGGGCTGTGCACCCCTGCCGACCCGTTGGTCACGCCAGCGCCTTGGTCAACCGAACATTTGTTGTTGTCGCCAAGCGTCAGCATCCCCTCGTGGCTTGGCGCCCACTGCCACACCACCAGGTACGGCTCAACCACATAGTTGGCGCCGCTGTGCGCCGGGCGCTTGCAGTCGTAATAGGCGGCGTCGGTGCCGTCAAAATGGACGGTGACATTGACGACGTCCTTCACCGATGTTCCCGGCACCGACCATGTCAAAACGCACGAACCGGGCATCCCGTCCTCTGCAATTCGAACCTCATCGTACGTGGCCTCTTCCGGGCAGGGCGTGGTCGAGGCTCGGTCGGGTGCCACGGTTTGTTCGGCGACCACGCGCATGATGGCCCGATGGATGATGGGCGTACCGCCTTCTCCGTTCTTNGAATAGATGATGACGTCGCCNGCCATNCCGTGCTGCTCGTANCCGTGTGCGATGTTGCTGGNNTCGGTGGCTTCTGCGAAGGTGACGATGGTGTCNGCNGGTTGGTCGTGCACGAGAATCAAATCNCCTGCATCGATGCTNCCGATNTCCCCCGTTTCGCTNTGAATCATCGATTTCGANTCCACCACGACCAGCGGNGGCATGGANCCCGTGTGGATGAACATTGCACCGACCAAACAAGCGATCATGCCGACGGCCAGCGCCAGTTCAAGCACCAGAGACCGCAGCGGGTTGTGGTCGGNCATGAACGTCCCTCGGTCTCAGCGCTTCACGCCTTTGCTGTCNAGGAATGCATTCCAATGCTCAAGATGCCCCGCACCCAAAGCCTCNGCGGCTTCAGCACCCTCAGCTTTTCGACGACGAATTTCCGACGTGGATTGGATTTCTTTGATCTCCTCGAGGACGTTCACGTGTCCCCTGAATCGGAGGAATTCTGGGAAGGATACGAGGAACAGAATGAACGACAGGACCGCACCGATGATGGCGGCTCCGGTGAAATCGTTCCATTCGGCATGGTCTTGAAGGAACAAGAGTTGGACCATGCACGCCACCAGAACAACGGCGCTTGAGCCTGCGGCAACAGCGCTGATACCGAACTGATTTCCGTGTTGTTTTGCCCAAAGCCGGCCGAAAAAGGTCCCTTCTTCGCTCATGTCTTCACCGGTCACCACGAAGATGCTTGACACCTTCAACCCTCCCATTTTCCGCATCCTGTTGCGTTGATGCTGTGTTGCCCGGGAGGGGCATCATTCAAATGCGATGCGAAGCATAATCGCAGCACCCCGGGTGACCGCAATGCGCCGTGCAATCTTCCTCACGCTCGTTTTTGTGCTCTCGGTGATGTCTCCATTGGCCGCAGCGGCCACCACAGAGACCCAATTCAAGGACGGAACCACCGAATACGAGCACACGTTTTCACAAAAGGGAACGGGTGCTGCAGGCGTCATTACGCTGCCCATCGGCGCCGCTGTCCAATCTGCATCGTTCAATTTGCTCGGTGAGGCCAGCACCACGACCTGGACGAACTTCACCTCCGACAGCGACTACGGCGGAGCCGGGGACACGGACTACACCAGCTCGACCACAACCCGTCCTTCCCCCTTCACCTACGCCAGAAGGGACAACCTCGAAGTCGACACCGAAACGGTGACCCTCAAAGGGAACCCCACCGAACTGACGCCGCGCTTCTCGTCCAGTTCCTCGATCGCAACCCTCGGCAGCGCTCACCTCAACACGACCGGTGAATTCGTGGCGCTGAGCGATCAGGGCTACACGAGTCCGACCAAGCAATTCTCCGACATCCGTCCTTCAAGCAGCACGCCGTGGGGTTACACGGGGGTCGTGGTGCCGATCAACAGCTCCGAAATACACATCCTTCGATACTCCAGCCAATACATGACGAACAACCCAACGGCCATCATGCGGGTCAACCCGTCCACCGGGCAGTATCTTGGAACGGCCTCCTATCTCACCGGCTCGTGCGGAACCAACGCCATGTACGGCATTCACGATGCCGACGTGTACAACGGGGACGTCTACACCGCCCACTACACCTACTACAAGGTCAACAAGTGGAGCGTCGGTTGGAACACTCAAGGTACTCAGGTTCAGTGGAGCTGCCAAACGTCGTACACGTACAACTACCCAAACTACATCACGGGCGTTGATTTTGACGACAACACCGGGAAGATGTACATCGGTGTCTACGACGCGTCCTCTCGAAATCACTACCTCAAAGAGGTCAATCCATCCTCACCCACCGTCATAACGGGCACGTGGTTGATGACCTCCACCTCGTACTACTACGACCACGGGGCAGGGTTGTCCGTCAGCATGCCCAACGTCATGTACAACATTTACTACATGAACACGGATTACAAAAGCATCCACTACCACTACACCATGTCCAGCGGTCTTCTCATCTCTCAGGGCGAGCGCACGATGCCCGGTGGTGGGCACTACGGGATGACCGACACCGACGAGCACAAGGTCATGTTTTCGTGTCACTGGTCCGGCACCAATTACTGCTCGCAGGGCATTCGCAAGGTTCACGTTTACGGCGATGGCGCTCACTACGACGTGCGCTCATCCAGCCTCACCTCGCAAACCGTTGTCGGCCAAACCACCTCGGTGGCTCGAGCCATCAACAGCATCAACGTGAACGGTATCTTTGGTTCAATTCCCACCGGAACGAGCATCAACGTCGATGTCTCAAACGACGGCGGTGTGACGTGGAAGTCGGGAATCGCCGGGCAAAAAGTCAACTTTGCGAATTCGGGGAGTTCGGTCAAATGGCGTGCGACCCTCAACGGAACCGCCACGAAAACCCCCGTGCTCGGTGATGTGGTTCTGACCTACACCACGAACTATCAGACCAACGGGTACTACTACGCCTACCAGTACGTCGGCACGGCTGCAAGCAACGTTATCGCTGCAACCGTCGACTGGAACGAAACCCGCCCCAGCGGGACATCAATCACCGTGAACGTGGGCTACAAAGCCAGTTCATCCACCTGCGGCACGGGCGGGTCCGGTGTCCAAAGTTTCACCTCGCCCAACACGACGAAATCCATGACGGCCACCTCGTCCTACTACTGTGTTCGAATCATGCTGACCACGTCCTCGACCGGTGCCACACCTTCGCTCACCGATCTCTCCATTGCGCTGCACTCCAACGCACCCAGTCAACCCGGCATCAGCATTGACGGGGCGTCCGCATGGAAGCGAGCAGCAGCGGACGGTGCTCTCATCGGTCCAATCACGATTTCCAGTGCACAAAGTGGCAACACCTTGGTCGACAAATTGAACGACGCCATTCCAAACACCGGTTCGGGTACGGTCGACATTCCCATCGACCTCACGTCGGAGTCGGCGGGTAAACTCTCCATCACCTCGTTTGAGGTCACCTACACGATGCAGACCGTGAACCTCGATTTGGCCATCCCGGAAGGAGAGATTCTTCACGAGCGAATCACGCCGTACGAAGTCGTTTCCAGGCATGTCATCGGTGAGGCCGCCAATTCAATGGTGAGCGCGGATCTCACGCTCATGACCGCCGGAAGCGCCGCCAACTGGCCCATGATGTCGTGGCAGTACGGCGACGTCTTCCCCGACCCCAACGATCCTGCCCAATACATCGAGGTGGACCCAACCTCCTACTCTGTGGAGAGCAACGGCATCCTTGAAATCCACTGGAAATTCTTTGTCACCAGCGAAATGCCCGACCAGGAAAACGTCCGGTTCCGAGTTGGTTGCCTTGACGACAGCGGCACCGCTGGGTTCGCCCCTGAACCGCTTACCTCGGCCGAGGGTCTTCGCGCAAATCGTTCGTTTGGACTGGGCTGGATGAACGTTCGAGACAACGACGGTGAAATGACGTCTCAGGACGTTCAGGACGGTGCGTGGGTCGCCGCTGGTGAGCAGCTTTACTTCGTAGGCGCCATGTGGTTCCAAGACACGGATGACGCTCCGAAAGACAGCGCCTTTGACGTTCGCATCTCCCGAAACGGCTACGTTGAAAGCACCGCTCGTGACACCACAAACAACAACGGCACGTTTTTCATTCCCATCGACCTTCCAGCCATCGACGTTCCCGACGGTTTGACCTACGAGGTCCAAACCTACAACGAGCGAAACCCCGATCACGTGCAGCAACCGAATTCGGAGTGGCGCCGAACCTACCTCGTCGACGCCACGCACCCTGAACGCAAGGCGATCGCTCCACTCGACGACGCCTACGAAGCAGCAACGAACGAACAAACGGTGCAAATTCTGGTCGATGACAAGGTCGGTCACCCGATGGAACTCGAGTTGAACTACTGGGTCGAGGCCGACCACGACGCCAATCGTAACGGAGAAGCCGACCCCGAAGAGTACGTCTCGAAAACGGTCACCAACACGACCGAGGCACGTTCGAAATGGTTCATCACGAACATCGACACGTCTCGCAACCCCAACATGGGCAGAGTATCGTACTTCTGGGACGGAGGCGACCAAGCAGGGAATCCGTTGCATTTCACCGTCATGAACGACGACGACGAACTCCTCAAGTTTGAGGCCTCTGAAGGTTTCCTGTACGACGACGCCACGTTCCGGACGCGCAAGGACTCGTCCGCCATTTTCACGGGCCTCGAATGGTTCGGACATGAGGACGACGAAGCGGTGTTTGCTGGCATGGAACAAACCATCTCACTGGGTTTCATCGACGCCAACACCGCCATCGACTTTGAGTTCATTTCGTTGGTGTTTGACTTTGAGGGTCCCAACCCTGAACGAGACGCACAAGCCATCTCCTACTCGGGAACCAACAACACCTTCTGGTCCGATTCACCGTACATTCATCTCTCGCCCACCAGCACGATGACGCAAACCACCAACGAGTCCGGCCTTCCCTGGATTTTGCTTGATTTCCACTTCACGTTCAGCTGGGATTGGCCCGATGAGGAGATGGGCGACGTGGCCTTGTTGTACAAGGAATTGGGCAGCGCTGACCCCAGTCGGATTCTTCTGCTCGAGCACACGTTCAGGGTTGAAAACGATCTGATGCTCTCCCCGACGGACTTCGAGGTTGAGGACATCAGTGAACCCCGCACGGGTCCCGTAGCCGACGGCAGCCGAGTCCGCAAAGACGACCGTTTGGCCTTCACGGGGCGCGTGGTCTACGAAGGCAGCCAAACCCCTGCACCACGGGACGTTGGCATCTTGGTGGAGGTCTTTGACGGAGAGAAACTCTGGTCCGACGGCTCGCTGACCAACGACGGCGGCTACGCCGTTGAAGTTCCGCTTTCCGCTGCGCTTACCCTGCAGTCTTCGCCTTCGAGAACCTGCCTCATCTCCATCACGAACATCCCTGGCCGAGGTGAGGACATGACGGGAACCTTGGTCTCAACGACGCTCCAGGTCGTGGTCGACGACGCAGCCCCGCGCGTGACTCGCAGAATCGCTCCCATGAACGTGATCGATATTTCAGCCAACAACGACCTGTCCCAAATCGAAGTGGAATTCCAAGGGACTGAAGACGCAGATCTGACCGGCTCCAAGCAGGTCGTTCACTGGGTCATGCGCGACGCAACCCGCACGATGACCATCGGGGCCGGCTCGACCCTGCTCGGTATGCAGCAAGACGGTCAGAACGTGATGTGGACCGGTGTGGTCGACATCACGGCGGAAGGTACCGTGGTGCCAAAAGCCGGTGATTTCGTCGGCTTCTACGTGACGGGTTACGACGCAGCCGGAAACCAATTCCCCGTCGTGTCCAATTCCGAGGCGAGCCCGATTCCAGAGTTGGCTTCCGACGACACGGACTTCGAACGTCAGTGGGTCCGCCTCGGCGCCGTCGGAGCGGAGCTGCGCGTAAAGAACATCGACATGAGCGACGACCACATCGCACCGGGTGCATCCATTGACATCACGGCCACTGTCCACAACGCCGGTGGCAACACCAGCGCTCAATTCAAGGTGGCCTTCTTCGCAGGCTCGGACGAAGAACCGTTTGATGTCGTTCGCATCAACGGTCTTGGCGGAGGCGAATACTACCCCGTCAGCGTCGTGTGGGAATCCAAGGACGTTGATCGCATTCGTGTCGTTGTGGACTACGAGGAAGAGGTGCCTGAAGCCAACGACGACGACAATTCAGCAGAACATGCCGTCACCATCGCATACGGTCAGTACCTCGGATGGTTCGACTCCGTTCGAGAGCAACCGCTGGCGTGGATGTTTGCTGTGTTGAGCATCATGACGCTGGCCGTCGTCATCACGGTAGCAACTCGCACGTCCATTGATTTCGGCGACGGTGCGTTTGACGAAGACGAAGCCGACTGGGAAAACGACGAAGACGACGACGACGATTACGACGACGACCACGATTGACCGATGACGGAACCACCGGTCAACAGCCAAATCCTCAAATGGAGTGGGCATGGGCCATCTCCACGAGGGTGGGGAGAGTATGTCGCGCGTCTTTTCCCGACTTCACCCGTCTCTGTCCGAGGCGCTTGATGAAAAGGGGTGGGAACCGACACCCGTTCAAGAGAACGTCCTGCCCGAGGTGATGAAGGGAGACGACCGACTCATCATCGCCCCTACCGGCTCAGGGAAGACAATGGCGGGCATTCTTCCGCTGTTTCATCGCTGCCTTTCCGAAGGCTGGCCGTCACTCTCCATTCTCTACATCACCCCGTTGAGAGCGCTCAATCGAGACGTTGATCGCCGACTCCAAGAGCTGGCCAGCGCCGTTGGCCTGCGCGTTGATGTCCGCCACGGCGACACAACCCAAGCGCAACGGGCAAAGCAAACGAGGAAACCCCCCAACCTTTTGGTGACCACGCCGGAAACGTTCCAGCTCATGTTCAGCGGCAAAAACCTCAGAGCGATGTTGTCCTCGGTCCAAGCCGTGGTTGTGGACGAGGTGCACGACCTCGCTGCTTCGGAGCGAGGTTGGCAACTCGGGGTTGGCCTCGCTCGCCTCGAGGCTCTTGCTGGCCGCACGGTCCAGCGGCTCGGCCTCTCAGCAACGGTGGGCAACCCCGACGCAGTAGCGGAGTGGCTCTCCCCGGGCAAAGCCAAACCTCTCATCACCACGGGTCAGCGAGAAACCGAACTCACCGTGGAGTCGCCATCGCCCACACCCGAGGACGAAATCGATGCGGTGGAGGCTTCACTCAGCCCCAAGCAGCACGCCTCGTATCGTCATCTGTGCCACATCCTTCGGACACAATCGCCGTGTCTTGTGTTTGTTAACAGTCGCAGCGATGCAGAGACGCTTTCAACCCGGCTGCAAGCGATGGCGCCGGACCTGAACATCGGTGTTCATCACGGATCGTTGGCCACAGAAACCCGTCAACAAATGGAAGACGATTTGCGAAACGGGACCCTCGCAGGCTTGGTGTGCACCTCGAGCCTCGAGCTCGGTATCGACGTGGGCAGCGTCCGCCGAATCGTTCAGGTGCACTCGCCAAAATCCGTCGATCGAATGCTTCAGCGCGTGGGTCGCGCCGATCACCGCTTGGGCGGTGTGGGTCGCGGCCACGTCATCTCATGGGACGTTGACCATCTGTTGGAATCAGCGGTCGTTGCGCAGCGCGCCATGGTTGGTGCGATCGAGCCCGTGGTGTGGCGCAAGCGTCCCGGCGTCATCGCTGCGAACCAACTGGTGCTCATGGCTCATTGCTTCAAAGCGGTCAGCATCGACGAGGCCACGCAATTGATCGCCAACGCACCGCAGTTCGAAGGGTGGCAGCGTGCGGACACAGAAGCCATGCTTCAAGTTCTTGCCGAACGGTGGGTCATCCGTTTCACCCCCGTGCCCAGCGAGCTGGAGTGGTACCGTTGGCCGAAAGCTGTTTACGCCGTTGCACGCGAAGAAGCCGCTGCACGAGGGGAGACCCTTCCCGAGGAGTTGCCCCTCTACAGCACACCGGACGAAGCCGTTCCACGAACCTACACCGAACGAACGGTGGACGTTCCGAGGCGATTTGCCAACGGATGGTTTTCCACCGCAGGGAAAACTCGGGAATGGGTCTCCAACCATCTCTCAATGATTCCCGACAAGAAGACCTACCGCGTGCGGGACGCCGTGACTCGCAGGAGCCTCGGAAACGTCGATGAAGCCTTTGTCTTGAGCTTGAACGATGCGGGCGAGGACGACGACGGAACCCCTCGTCGCTTTGTGATCGCCGGACGAACTTGGCTCATCGTTGATGCGGACCCCGAACAATCCGAACTGTTGGTAGCACCGGTCAACGACCACGGCAAAGCGCCTCAGTGGTTGGGGGAATTACCGCCGGTCCCCGAATCGGTGGCCAGAGACGTTGGCTACCTCCGGCATCTCATCGCCCACGACCTCGGTTTGTTGCCGGCCCCCGAATCACCGTCGCTTGACCCGTTGGCGCTGGTGCCCACGCGCCTAGCACAACTTTCCGATTACCCCCTCGACGACGAAGCGCGCAGCATGCTCGCTGAAACGGTGGCGGCTCACGTGGAGGCGACGGGTGCGTTGCCCACGGATCGGGTGCTGACCCTTGAAGAGCGGGACGACGCTTTCGTGCTCAACTGCTGTCAAGGCTCCAAGATCAACGAGGCGATTGGGAACTTTCTTCTCGCCATGGCATCGACCAAATCCGGAAGTTGGGGGCGGCTCATCGTGGAACCAACCCGCATCGCTCTCCAGGTCGGTGGTGTCCGTCCCGACGACATCGCAGGTTGGCTTTTGGAAACACCACCTGAGGCCATTGAGCAACTCCTGAGCATCACCGTGCCCAATTCGAGGCAGGTTCGATGGCGTTTTGCTCAGGTTGCCAAAATCTTCGGTATTTTGCGACACGGTGTTGACCCTCGACGCATCAACCTTCAAGCTCTCCTGCGCAAGTATCGAGGCACGGTCGTGATGGAAGAGGTGCTTTCGAAACTCTTCCACGAACGGATGGACGTCCGTGGTGCAACCGATGTGCTCCGCGGGCTTCAATCGGGCGTTCTCTCCCTCGAGGTCACGGCTCAGGGCCCGTTGGGGCTGTCCAACCGCACCCAAGACGACATGTTGTTGCCAAACTGGGACAACGCCGCACTCCGGGAGCGACTCCGTGGGCGCTTGACCAACGAGCGGGCCGTTTTGTGCTGCTTGCGCTGCAACGCCGTCCGTCGGTTTCGTGTGGCACGCTTCCACAGCATGGAACGGCCGGGGACCTGTCTAAAGTGCGGCGGGCAGCGGTTGGCTGTGGCCCGAGAGGGCTTGCAGGAGATGCTGGAGAAGTGGGTTTCATCCGACGACCCAAAGGATCAGGACCGGATGGTGAAGAATGCGGATTTGGTCGCCAACCGTGGACTGGAGGCCATCATGTGCATGATGGGTCGTGGAATCGGTGAGGCCACAGCAAACCGTCTGATGGTGAAGGTTTCACCCGGCGACACCGAGGGGTTGTTGCAGGCCATTCACAAGGCAGAGGTCGAGTACGCTCGGACCCGCCGTTTCTGGGGATGAGCGGCAGTTCATGCTGGTGATGCAGAAGCGTCCTCCGCAGGGAGATCGTCGCCTTTGCTCTCTTGCAAACTCAATCGAAGCACGCCAGCCGCCAGCAAGGCCGAGAGAATGAACAAGGCGGCACCCGTGAAACCGGGTGTTCCGATGCCGACACGGATGGTGACGGTGGAGAGCACGAAACCGGTGTTTCGAGCAAGTTGGGGGAAATCGGTGATGTGCTTGTAGGACACGAGCAGGATAACGATGTCAGAGAGGATGAGGAAGGTAAAGAAATCGAGGAAGAACACGGTTCTGCTCAAATCCCCTTCCCCATCCACGGTGCTAAGAGACCACGACGTGAAAGAGTAGATGGCAAGGAGGATGTACACGAACGCAAGAACGATGGCGAGTGTTTTCTTTTGGTCAACAAACCGGACGACAGCGGCACTGGGCTCGGACGATGGCTTGGTGTTGAGCGTCATGCTTCGGAAGTACAGGGCGGTCGTGAACAGAATCAGAAACGCCAAAGCCTCCAAGCCGATGAGAGCCACATCGCTGTCCAAGGCGGAGCCCTGGGTGGCATCAACATCGGCTAAATTCTTGAAGATGTCTCGGACGACGAGGAGGCTCATCACTTCGAATTGCTTGCCGATGGCCACAGAAAACGATTCCGGAATGGCTCGAATGAGTTCGTACACCTCGTAGGCGAGGATGATTGAAAACGGTGTGTAGAGAGCATCGAGGTAGGAATCGATGAAGCTGTTCATCCCCGGAACGTCCAACAGCGAAAAGCCGTGCAGGGTGCACGCCACAACGTGAATGAGAAAGCCCGCAATGGCGAGGTTGATGGCTGCGCTGCGCAACCGTTCATCCGTACGGTCGCCCAGAGCCAGCTCGTAGAGCGCTGCTCCTTTCATGCATTTGACCCTCACATGTTACAATATGTAAGGCTGTTTTTTCCCGGAGGACCTTTTTGGGCGTTCAACATAGGTCAAACACCCATTTATGTGTCGGTTCCCGAGCGCTAGGGCCAGAGGGATGGATCGTCGTGGAATCGTCGCCCGTTAGCAACCGTTTCACCTCACCCGATCGGTCCAAGTTTGGGCTTTGGTACCACCCACTTTACACCGATGGGATTCACCCGGAAGCGCGTTTTCCTCGCGACCGGTACCAGCTTCTGCTCGACCGATTGAACGCCTCCGATGTTCAGCAACGCATCACGCTCCATCGTCCGGAACCCATTGGACGAGATCTCCTGCTGTTGGCCCACGACGCGGATTATGTTGACCGTTTTTTGGCCGGGGAACTCACCGACAAAGAGGAGAAACGCATCGGTTTGACACCGTGGACACCTTCCATGATTCAGCGGACGCGGGTCCTGATGAGCGGGGCGGTTGAAGCAACGGAACACGTGCTCAAGCACGGTGGAGTTGCGGGCAACATGGCGGGCGGAACCCACCATGCCCACCGAAATTTTGGGTCTGGGTATTGCGTGTTCAACGATTTGGCCGTTTGTGCCCGACACGCCCTCGAACACCTCGGTGTTGAGCGAGTGGCCGTCGTGGATTTGGACGTGCATCAGGGCGACGGAACGGCGACCATTCTTGCCAACGAGCCTCGTGCATGCACAATTTCCGTCCACTGTTCGACCAATTTTCCGTTCCGAAAGTCCGTGAGCGACCACGACCTTCCGGTGGCTCCGGGATCGGGCGACGAGGTGTACCTCGACACCGTGCGTGAAGCGCTGGACATCTGCACGGCGTTCAAGCCCGACCTGATTCTGTATCAGGCCGGCGTTGACGGCCTGGAGGCGGATGCGCTGGGCAAGCTCAACGTGTCCCGGGAAGGCATGAGACAGCGGAATCACCTCGTGTTCGAGGCGGCTGGCGATGTGCCGCTGGTCGTTTTCATGGGCGGCGGCTACGCCAAGCCGATCGATGCGTCTCTGGACTCGTTTTTCGATTTGTTCAGCGACGCCGCCACGTGGAATCGAATCGACTGAAGGCGCTCAGATCAAGGTCTTGAACATCGCTGCGATCTCTGCGTTGGCGGCCTTGATGGATTTGGTGGTGTCGGCGTACATGAAACCGTGACCTTCGGTCATGAATTCCTTGTACTGCGTGTTCACACCGGCCTCGGACAGTCGGTCTGCGTAGGCCTTGCCTTCGTCTCGCACCAGGTCGAAGCCTGCGGTGATGACGACGGCGGGCGGGAGCCCCGACAGGTCAGGTGCGAAAAGTGGCGAAACGTACGGGTCCTTTTCGAGCGGTCGGCCATGAAGGAAGTTCGATTTTAGCCATTCAAGATGCGTTGTGGTGATGATGTGGCCTTCGCCAAGTTCCTCGATGGACGGGTGAGAAAAGGTGTAGTCGATGAACGGGTACACCATCATCTGAGCCTTCGGAAGCCATTTTTCATCGTCGCGTCGCTTGAGGCACAGCACGGCCGTCAGGTTCCCGCCTGCGCTGTCCCCGGCCACCGAGATACGTTCTGGGTCGATCTCCAAGTCTGCAGCGTTGGCTCGCACCCATTCAAGCGCTGCGTTTGCGTCGTTGAGTTGGGTGGGGTAGGGGTGCTCGGGCGCAAGCCGGTAGCCCACGGCGTACACCTTTGCGTTGAGTTCTCTCGCAAAGTACTCGCACAAGCTCCGACAGGCCCATATCCCCATGGAGGAATACCCACCGCCGTGAAAGAAGAGCACGGCAGGTCCGCCCGGTTGGACGGCCTTTGGAGAAAATTCGGCGACGGTGATCGAGCCACCCTCGACCTCAACGGTTCGGTCTTGACGGCGAACGCTTCGGAGCGGTGGTTTTTCGAAGGGTTTCATTTGTTTCTGCCAAATCACCCGCAACTCAGGGACGGTTTTGGTGTCGTCGAGACCAAAAATGCCCTGCTTGAGTGCGGTGACCGCAACGAACTGGCCCGCGGGATCGAACACCCGGCCACCCGATGCGGTCATTTGGGGCCGACCGGACATTCGAATCAACACGCTGCCGGGCAGCGAAACAATCAGGCGGGTTACCAAGCGGGTCAAGGCGTTGAGCATTGAGATTTCACTTCGGATGGCGGATTAAATACACTTCTGA
>PBMS01000009.1 GCA_002722695.1 Methanobacteriota archaeon | reverse complement strand
CTTCAACCGACAACGAACTGATCGTGGGAGGGACCGTTTCGAGTTTGATCATCGGTGCCGATGAATCGGTCCGGAGCATCGGAGCACCATCGGCCCACGTTGTCGCTGACGAAGACGGAACGGTCTGGTTCATCGGGGCGTTGGGCTCGACCAACTTGGCCAGCTACGATGGTGAACTGGAAGTGCACAAACTCAGCCGCAGCGTACCGGTGGACGTCAGCGATGCTGGCGTTCAGGGCGACGTCGTCCACATTCACGGCACCGACGAGGGTGGAGACCCCATTCAATGGTCGATTGACGTCACTGCAGACGGCTCTATAGAGAGTGGCCGAGGTTTCCTCAACCTGCTGTTCCTCCTCGGAGGGAGCGTCCTCTTGGCGATGATGCTCCAGCACGCCGTTCAGCAGTTGCGCCGAACGAATTGAACCAGCGTTCGGGCGAGAAATCATTGCGTCCGAGCCAGGGTGTTGAGAACCTTCATGTGCTCTCGCCGGTGTTGGTTGAACCCAGCGTGAGCCTTGGAGCGTGAACCGATGACCAAACGAGGGATGATGGACCAGTTCTTTGACATCAAAGAACAGCACCCCGACACCGTTTTGTTCTTCAGGATGGGCGACTTCTACGAACTCTTCCACGACGATGCGGAAGTGGCGGCAGATGTGTTGGGACTTTCCCTTACTTCCAGAGACAAAAACGCTGAAACGCCGATACCAATGGCAGGGTTTCCGTGGCATGGACTGGAGGACCACCTCCGTACGATGCTACGAGCAGGCTACAAGGTGACCGTGGCTGAACAGGAGGAAACACCTCGCCCGGGGGCAAAACTCCTCGAACGGGTGGTCACTCGAATCTACACACCCGGCAGCTTGTACGAAGAGGGTCTGCTGGAGGGCGACGAACAATCCTTGCTCGCCGGCCTGGTGTTGGGAAACGATTCGCTCGGCTTGGCGGTCATCGACGTTTCAACCGGCAAGGCTTGGGCGTGCTCGCACGAAGGGAGCGATCGCTTTCTTCGACTTCAAGACGATCTTCTCAGGTGGCAACCCAGTGAGCTCGTCCTCACACCCAAGGACGCCGAGGATAAACATCTTGGACGGCTGTTCCCACTCCTTGATGGTACGATGGTCAGCCAACACAACCTCGGTCCTGCAAAGCGAAAAGAACGATTGCAAACCATGCTGAACGTGGCGGATTTGGGTCACCTGGACCTTGACCACGCCCCTCTTGCGATTTCAGCCTCCGGTCTGGCTGCCGACTACCTCGCCACCGTTCACCTCCTTCCTGACGTACCACTGCAAGACGTGGAGCTCGTGGAGGAGAAGGGGCACCTGCTTCTCGATCAAACGACCCTGCGCAACCTGGAGTTGACTTCGACCCTCGCAGGCGAATACGACGGCAGCCTCTTGTCAACCCTCAACCGGTGCAGAACCGCCATGGGGCGTCGACTTCTCAAGACGTGGTTGTTGCATCCACTCTCGGACATGGAAGCCATTCAAACACGCCATCAAGCCGTGTCCGCCCTCGCCCGCTCAGCTCGTCGATTGGATGGATTGAGAGCCTCCTTGAAAGGCGTCCGAGACATGGAACGCCTCGCCACACAATTGGCCTACCAGCGCAGCAATGCTCGAGACCTTGTGGCAACGGCGCACGCTCTTGAACGGATGCCTGCGTTGATGCAGTGGTGCAAGGACAGCCAAGACCCCTTGCTGATCCATCTCAGCGAGGGGCTTGATCATCTCGACGAAATGATGCAAACCGTTCGGCACACCCTCAACTCTGAGCCGCCGCTCGGATTAAGGGACGGAGGGCTGCTGCGAACGGGGGTTGACGAGCATGTGGACGAATTGCGAACCGTGACCACGGAAGGGAAAACATGGTTTTCCAACCTTGAAAAGCGACTCAGGGAGGAACTTAGTATCCCCTCCCTGAAGGTCAAAAACAATCGTCAGGTTGGTTGGTACATCGAGGTGACCCAAACCCATCTGGACAAAGTTCCAGAGGAATGGCGAAGGAAGCAACAACTTACCAACGGTTCTCGGTACACCACCGAGGAATTGGTTGAACGAGACGATTTGCTCTTATCGGCGGATTCCAAACTGAAGGAGTTGGAGTACAGGAAGTTCCTCGAACTGCGAACCTATTGCATAGGCCACGCCTCAACGCTCGCCGACATTGCGCGCCGGGTGGCGTCGATCGATGTGCTCCAGTGCTTTGCATCGGTCAGCAGAGAACGTGGATGGACCAAACCGGAAATCACCGACCAGCACGCCATCAAACTCGAGGGAGCACGCCACCCCGTTCTGGAGACGCAGTCCGGTTTTGTTCCCAACGATGTCGTCATGAATTCGAAACGAAGTTTCCTTCTCATCACCGGCCCGAACATGGGTGGGAAATCCACCTACCTGCGGACAGTTGCCCTCGTCTGTGTTCTGGCTCAAGCCGGCTGCTTCGTTCCCGCCCAGCAGGCGAAAATTGGGTTGGTGGATCGTATCTTTACCCGTGTTGGGGCCAGCGACGACCTCAAGCGAGGACGTTCGACCTTCATGATGGAAATGATTGAGGTGGCCCACATTCTCAAACGCGCCACGGACCGTTCTCTGGTTCTTCTTGATGAAATCGGTCGTGGAACATCGACGTTCGATGGTCTTTCAATCGCTTGGTCTGTGACCGAAGACATGTGCTCACGAATTGGGGCACGGTCGCTCTTTGCGACGCACTATCACCAACTGATTGGCCTTGAAGGTGAAATCGATGGGTTGTGCAACGTGCACGTCCAGGTGGCGCACACCGACGGACAGTTGCGATTCCTTCACACCGTTGCTGACGGACCGTGCGACGATTCCTACGGTGTTCAAGTAGCCGCCCTTGCGGGCCTGCCTCGTAGCGTTGTCGAACGGGCCACGGACCTGCTGGCGTTTCTTGAACAACAAGCGGGCGGTGCACGCGCAGGCGAGCTCGGCGCCCCCCAAACTCGTGATTCAGGACAGGCCAGTTTGATGGGGTACTTCGCCGCAGCCGCGATGAAATCCACCCCGAGCGAACACCCGCCCGTCCCGGAACATGTGACGAGCGTTCTCGAACGATTGAACGCCACCCAGGTTGACGAGTTGAGTCCACGCGAAGCCCTCGATGTGCTGTACGCACTGAAAAACGACATGGAGGGTGCACGATGAAACCCCAAAGAATTCGGCAGCTCGACGAGGCCACGATTGGGTTCATCGCCGCAGGTGAGGTGGTTGAGCGCCCGGCTCAAGTCGTCAAAGAGCTGGTGGAAAACAGTTTGGATGCCGGAGCCACGTCCATCGTCATCACCGTGGAGCGTGGTGGATTTGATCGCTTGGTCGTCGAGGACAACGGGAGTGGAATCCAACAGCAGGATCTGGCCCTGGCCCTCGACCGCCACGCCACGTCCAAACTGCGCACGAAGGAGGATCTTTCCTCCATCGTTTCGCTAGGGTTCCGTGGGGAGGCTCTTGCGAGCATCGGCATGGTCTCGCGGTTGCAAATTTCAAGCAAACCTGAAGGCGAGCAGGGAGCAAGCATCGTGATGGAGGACGGGACAAAGTCAGCCGTCAAGCCCGTGGGCATGGCCCGCGGTACCACGATATCGGTTGAGCACCTGTTCCAGAACACACCCGCCCGTTTGGCTTTCCAACGACGACCAGAAACCGAAACAGCTCGCATCGTTGACGTTGTTGTGGACCATGCCCTCGCTCATCCCTCATGTGCGTTTCATCTCAAAACCGAGCGTCGGACGCTGTTGAACGTACCATCCACGGACAACATGCTCGACCGACTGTACGACATCATGGGCGCTCAAGCCACCGAGTTGGTCGCTTTGAATCGACCACCGGATGACGAGGAGGCCCCCGGAAGTGAACGGTGGTCCGGGTGGATCAGCACGCCCGACATCACCCGTGGGAAAGGGGACGACATCCACGTGCTCATCAACCAGCGGCCCGTCGCCGCGGGACCGTTTCTTCAGGCGATTCGTCGAGGCTACAAAACGCGATTGATGCAGGGTCGGCACCCATTGGCGGTCGTCAATCTGGAATGCCCACCCGGCGAGGTTGATGTCAACGTGCACCCCACCAAGCGCGAGGTGAGATTACGACACTCATGGCGGGTCCTGGAACGCTTGGAACGAGCCATTGCCCACACCTTGGAATCCATTCCAACGGAGCCCGATGCCACCGGAGGTATTCCCGGTTTGCAGGGCTTGTCCAACCAACAAACGAAGACGTCGGTTGAAACCTACCTCAACCCACCTCCTGCTGTCGAACCAGCACCTTCACTCGCCTCTGCGGCCGGTATGAGCAAAGCACCCGCACCGTCCCCTTCCCAGCCCACTGTTCCTCCACCTGCTTGGGCGGTGGCGGCCGGGAAGCAACTGAACCTCGTGGGCCAACAAGCTGAGGAACACGCTGCGCCGGCCAAAGAGCGCCCGGTGTCGGCCTCACCCCTGGGTCAAGCCGTTCTCCCCGACCTTCCAGAAAAACCGGTGGCGGCGGCACTTTCCTCGGCCGAGCGAGATCTGCACCGGCATGCAGGCCTGGGCCACACCTGTCGTCCAAGCGAGGAGGCGCCCCTCGACGGTGAGCTCAACGAACTGCCGCACATGGAACCGCTTGCTCAATTTGCGGATTCATACATTCTCGTCCAAGCAGAGGATGAACTCCTTCTCATCGACCAGCACGCACTCCACGAACGCATTCGGTATGAACGCCTGAGGAACAGCGGGCAAGCATGGGAACCACAGGAGCGATTGACACCTCTCCAACTCGGCTTGGATGCGCGCCAATCTGCCCTGGTTGATGCGCACCAGGAACGCTTGCACGAGCTCGGGTTCCATCTGATCAGAGACCCCGATGGCTGGGGTCTCAAGGCGTCTCCACAACTGTTGGAGGGTGAGGAAGTGCGAGGCTTTTTCATCGATTTGCTTCAAGATTTAGCCCTCGACGGAGGACCGCTTGATACGCTGGAAGGCAAGAAGGATCACATTGCGTTCATGAACGCCTGTCGAGGGTCGGTCAAAGCAAACGACAACCTTACGCTGCCAGAGATGCGGAGGCTCCTGGACGATATGCGTCGAATCCCGAATCCGTGGGCGTGCGTTCACGGACGCCCGACTTCGCTGCGAATTTCAATCGACAGTCTCGATCACCACTTTGGAAGGCACGGCTGATTCTCTGAAACGCTGCGGTCTGCAGACCGGTTGGTCATCAAGATTCACTGAGGTCGTGCGTCACCACGGTTGATGCAAGAACGCCTCAATCTCTGCACCTGCTGAACGCCATCGAGCGAGGGCTTCTGGATCTGCGACCTCGTGAAGATTGGCACCGTTGAGCACCACCGGACGCTCGCACGTCAGCGACAGCACCAGCGCCGTCATCTGCATGCGATGGTCGCCGTAGGTTTCAACAAGTTCACTTGGGGGACGAACGGATTGTCGACCGGGGACAACGAGCTTGCCTTCGTTGAAGGTGGTCTCCAATCCAAACTGTCTGAGCAGGTTGACCGTCCCCACGGTGCGGTCGGTTTCTTTGTACGCTGCGTGCATTGCGCCCACGATGACACCGCCCTGTCCGAGAGCGAGGATGGCTGCGAGCGGCGTGATCAAATCGTTGGCGTTTCTCAAGTCAACGGTTTGGTGGGACCCTTNATCGNCGGGTGAGAGCGTGGTTCCGGTCAACTTCAATCCCAGGGAGGGAAGAAGGTCGTGAAGCACTTCATGNNCGAGTGCATCGTTTGCCTCGGGAAGTTGGCCCATCTTGACGTTGACNCCCACCGCCTTCGCCGCAAGGCANGCAAACGCAAACATGGATGCNTCACGGGGNATGTGCACCTCGCCGGTTGCGAAGACCGGCGTCCAAGGGGCCANCGTNGATGCACCAATGTCGTGCTTCGCCCCTGTTTCGGCGCACATCTCTTTCGTGAGACCGCTGTGCCGCAACGACACACCGTCGCCGTTCAGTTCCAACGCAACCGCTTGAGGCAACGCCGGGGCTGCAAGGCACCATGCGGTGACCGGCTGACTGGAGGTTGAGACATCCAGCGACACGGTTTGTGCTGGTTTCATGGGGCCTTGAATCAACAGCGGGAGACCCTCGACGTCCGTGCCCCGCGAGACCGAGACCCCGAGATCCTGCAGAGACTGAACCATGACGTCGTGATTCCGAGAGCGGAGGGATGCATCACCGTCGACCATAACAGGTACGCTGAATCGACCGCAGATGGCCATCAGTATGCGCAGGGCTGTTCCCGAGTTCCCGGCATGAAGAACACTGATGGGTGGGGTTAACCCGCTCGGTCCGACACCAACGACGGACCATGAAACAGAGTCCTTTGGAGGCTGGTCGTCCTTGTTGAGCGCCCACGGCAAAGGGGAGCCTTGAGCGTCCAAATCCGTGATCTGAACACCCATCTGACCGAGGCATCGCCGCATCGAGACCACGTCTTGTCCAGCGTTGGCCATTCCGTGCAGCACAACCGTTTGTTCGGATTGAGCAGCCAGCGCCAGCCAACGAATGGCGTGGCTCTTTGAGGGCGGTAAATCCCACGCCACTTCCTCTATAGACAAGCCGTTGTTAATACGAACAGCCGGAACAAAACTGCCCAAATTCCCCTGCACGTTGGGCGACCATCGCTTCACCCACGCTTTGGCCATGGTTGGCCAGTGTCAACAATCCGCCATGAACCCTTGTAAAACAGATTCAAGAACCGCTGGGTTGTAACCTCTCCATGGGCCTGATGGACAAACACCAGCGCCCGTTGCACGATTTGCGAATCTCAATCACCGACCGATGCAACTTTCGGTGCACGTACTGCATGCCGAGAGAACATTTCGGGCCCGACCATGCTTTTTTGGAACGGGACCACCTGTTGACGTACGAGGAAATTGCGCTGGTCGTTGAGTCCCTGATGGAGACCGGTCTGAGAAAGGTCAGAATCACCGGAGGTGAGCCGTTGTTGCGAAAGGATGTGGTCAGACTGATCGAAATGCTGCGAACCATCGATGCGAATCTCGACCTTGCCATGACGACCAACGGTGTTTTGCTCAAACGGCACGCTGCTGACCTTCTCAAAGCAGGCCTAAATCGAGTGACGGTGAGTCTCGACGCAGTGGATGTGGACGTCTTCCAAACCATGGCCGACACCACCACCCACACGCCTTCAGATGTCCTCTCGGGCATCGATCATGCTCTGGCCGTGGGACTCGGCGTAAAGGTCAACGCCGTCATTCGAAGAACCCTCAACGTCGGACAAGTCATCGGGTTGGCAGAGGCCTGCACACGACGCAACGTACCACTTCGCTTCATCGAATACATGGATGTGGGGAACACCAACGACTGGAACCTCGATGAAGTCGTCACGGGAGCTGAACTTCGGTCGATGGTGGAAACCGAATACGGGCGGCTTGAAGCAGAGCAACCCAACACACCCGGCGAAGTGGCTCGACGCTACAAAACGGAGGATGGACACCGATTCGGGTTCATTGAATCGGTCTCAAATCCATTCTGCGGCGATTGCTCTCGGGCCCGCCTCTCCGCCAACGGCTCGCTGTACACCTGCTTGTTTTCTTCAAGCGGTCATGATCTCAAAGGCATGCTTCGCATGAACGCATCGAACGACGATGTTGCCCTAGCCATTCGTTCGATATGGGAACAAAGAAACGACCGCTACTCCGTTGAGCGAAGGACGCTTCAAGCGTCCAGAACGAAGGTTGAGATGTCCTTCATCGGCGGATGAGCACTACGCCATCGCAGGCAACAAGACGTCCACAATCAGGGTGCTCGATGTTTGTTCAACCAAGCGGAATCGCCAGGTTCCATCGTCGGACCCGATGGTTTCAGAGTCGATGACAAAGTAATCCCCTTGGGTCACAGAATAGCCTGCGTCACGGTCGTGAAAGGAAACATTGGTCCCGATGACGCCGTAGACATCGGCGTCAGAAACCTGTCCCCGAATCGGCAAGTCTTGAGTGATGTTGGCGGGTAAAAGGTCGAATTGCAACCGAGCAGGATCGATGGACTGGTCCAGGCTCGTGATACGAACGACGTGGAAACCGTTGTCGAGCGCACGAACGCTCACGGTGGCTTGAGGTGCCGATTTCTCGACCGTTGTCAGGGCGCCCTGCATCAGAACAAACACCATGCTGGACAGCATGACGGTGATGGCGAGAAGAAGCACGGTTGCAATGACGGGGCTGACCGCTTCTTCGTTGCGGCGAACAACACCTCGCATAGAAAGACCAGACCGTTGAATCACTTGAACGCACCGATGATGGCCATGAGATGAGGGGGGGTATTGGATGTTGCTCAGACAATCCAGAGCGATCGTTCGCATTCCATGGCTCGCTTGATGCCACCGATGGGGCCGAGAATTCTCAAAATCAGTTCGGTCATCAAGTCACCTCTCATGAATGCGTAGCCCATGTTTTTGCTGCGCAATGAATTCTTCAGCGCCGGTCCCATGGATGCACGGACCCTGTCTTCGTAGGTGGAGAGCGGCGTTTGGTGGCGGAGGTTCGCCACGATGGCCTCTGCAGCAAAGCAACCCGAAATGATGGCTTGACTGATGCCGCCGCCGTTGCTGGGCATGACCAGGCCCGCTGCATCGCCAACGGCCAGTGTCGTTCCGTCAACCATGCGTTTGACGGGGCCTCCCATCGGTATCCATCCCCCGCCAAAGGAGATGATTTCTAGGTTCAAATCGTCGCAAAACCGCTCGAGGTGGCCTTTGAGGTCCCCTTCGAGTTTCCCAGCACGAACACCGAGTCCGACGTTGGCAAAACCGGGCCCCTTCGGAATGATCCAAGCGTACCCGGACGGTGCGACGGAGCCCAAGAACACGTCAAAGGTCTCGGGCACGTCGCCCTTGACCTGAGCGTAGATGGTCGGCACTTGATCTTCGGGTCGCACGTCGCGGTCCTGACCGTGACGGAGGCGCCCAACATGAGCAAGGCTGCCTGAGGCATCGATGAGATAGTCGCACGTGAAGCGCCCCTCACTTGTAACCAACAACTCACGATTGGCCTTACGTTGTTGTTGCAGGCGCTTCAGCGATGTAGACATTCGAA
Source organism: Methanobacteriota archaeon (assembly GCA_002722695.1). GTDB lineage: Archaea > Thermoplasmatota > Poseidoniia > Poseidoniales > Poseidoniaceae > Poseidonia. The sequence continues at coordinate 20,340 of PBMS01000009.1, read as the reverse complement.
TTTCAGCACCCGCCCTCACCGCTTTATCGGCGAGGTAGCCGTCAAACTGAAGCCGATGACCTGCGAACGCATCAAGTTCAAAATGGTAGGATTTCCCGGAGGGCAAAAAGACACGCATGTTGTCCAAGCGGTGGAGGATGAGCCGCTCTGGGAAATCGAAGTATTCCTTGAGCCATTGATGGTCCTCGAGGTGATTGAACGTGCCGATGACCTCGCCCCAGTGGGGGATGCATTCGCCGCATTGTGCTGGGTTTCCAACGATGGACCGTCGTTCAAGAACCAGGACGTCCAAGCCCTCCTCGGCCAGTTTTTGAGCCGCCGCACTGCCCGCTGGCCCTGCACCGATGACGATGACTTGTCGATGTTCAATGTCCTTCACGCCCACGGTCCCACCTCATGCATGCCGGTCTTTGACCAGGTTTGTGATCATCATCATCATGTCCTTGGCTTCACTCTCGGGGAAGCGATCGAGTTCGGCCTGAGCCCGCTCGAGATGCGTTCGTACCAGAATTTCTGCGTACTCCATGCTGCTTGAACGCTCAAGGAGTTCCATCAGTTCGTCAAAGTCTCCATCGTTGAACCCCTCGATGACCTCCGACAGGCGTTGGCGATGCTTGCCGTGCGACAGCGTCAAGGCGTGAATGAGGGGGAGGGTCATCTTCCCCTCGTAGACATCGGCCCCCCTTGGCTTGCCCATTCGCTCGTCTCCTCGAAGATCGAGGAGATCGTCAACAAGTTGGAAAGCGATACCAAGCTCCATTCCAAATCGTTCCAAAGCACGAGCCTGCTCGTCCTCTAGGCCTGCGACCAACCCCGCAGCATAGCAGCCCGAGGCGAAAGGTCCGGCCGTCTTTCCTCGAACGATGGAGAGGTAGTCTTCTGGAGAAGTGGCAAGGTTGAGGACGTGGTCAAGTTGGTCGAATTCAGAAACAGCGATGTTGGCGCAACAGCGTGCGATGATGGACACGATTTGGGCGGAGTATCGCCCGCCGAGACCGAACCCTTGGACGAACAGCCAATCCCCTGCGATGACCGCCTTGGCCTGGCCTGCGTTGGCGTGAATGGTGGGTATGCCACGGCGTTGCTGGGCTTCATCGTTGATGTCATCGTGAACCAGCGTGGCGGTGTGGATCAACTCGAAGGCGAGAGCAAGGGGCATGACGTCGTCCTGCTTCGTTCCGCCTGCAACCCGATACGCCAGGAGGAAGAGAATGGGTCGTAGGCGTTTTCCACCCGCGTTCAGCACTCGGCCAGCCTCACGTGCGACCTCCCCAGCGCCCATGTCGACCTCACGTTCAATGAGCGCCTGTAGGGCGTCGTTGACCTCGTCCCGCATGGATTCCAACGAGGAATTCAGCGTCTCAACATTGCTGCGCACATCAAGCCTACGAGGGTGGGCTTCTTAACCGGTCGTCCACGCCCTAGGCATGCAAGGGGCGACCCTTGCCGAGGTGAAAGGATGGAAAACAGTGAGCGTCTCGTGATTCTCACCACGCCGTCGAGAAACGATGGCGTTCGCCTCCAAGTAGAGCGTGCGGTGCAAACCCACGGGAAAAACCGGGACCTGCTGTTGAAGCAGATGCCCCACATGGAAACGGCGCTTCAAACGCTCCGAGACGGGACCGCAGACTTGCTGGCCATGAGTGCATTTGACTGGCAAAAGCACGACGTCACAGGCCTGTCCATCGCAGGATTGCTGTCTCGTAAAGAACCGACGTGGGTCCTCGTCGCCGATGACAAACCAGAGTATCTCGAACAGGGCGCTTTGGTCATGTGCGACCACGAATTGCTCCGTCGACAGATGAGGCGCATGCGCCCCGACGTGGTCTTGGAAAGCCTCGAGCAGACCGTAAAACGACTCGACGCATCCCAAGCGGTGGCCGACCTCGACGAAGAGGACATTTGGCCGTGGGTCGAGGAACAGCGACTCCAAGGGCACCTGAGCGGGTTCATCGTCCCGAGGGCCATCCACGCAGGGCATCGAATGAAAGGACGTCGCCATACGCTGGGCCTGCAAAGGAATCAGAACGAAAGCAACAGGGAGCGCTTCATCCCACCACCTCTTCACGGTTTCACGCTCCTGGTCTGCCGCCAAGGCTTCCCGAAAGGGAGTGTTCGGGAAATGCTGGATCCCAGTGCGGAACTGGCGTATCGCCTTGAGGCGGCTCTTCTCGAGAGCTTGGACCCGTCGTTGCAACCGATCGTCGGTGCGTACATCGAGCAGAGAAAAATCTCGACGATTTTGAAAAAGGCGTCCGAGGAAGGGGACGAAGCCCTTCTCAATTCCCTGGTCGACCCGAACAAGAGGCGCGGGGCCTACAAAAGCGGTCCTCGTGTCGAGATGATGATCGAGGTGCTCAACGCAGAGGGCACCATCACCGCAGCATGCGAACGCATGGTGCTGCCAGAAAACAGTCACATGGGGATGGTGAATCTGCTCAAGGAATTCATGGACCTGCTCGACGTGATGACCACCGATCACGAAGCGACCAAGCGAAACGTACGAGGGATGCCGGACAGTTTCATGGAGCCAAAGCCGAGGCTGATGAATCTCGACGATTGAAAACCGAGTCCGTCAAGCGGCGAACCCGCAAGAACAGCCCTGCACTCCGCCATATGACTGCGAAGACATATATGCTTTCAATGCGGGAAAAGGCGTAGAGGTGAGGTACGAATGGACACATCGGCCATGCTGGGGGAACTTTACCAGTCCCGATTTGACGGCCTCAAAGCCCTTGCTCAACAACACGGCTTGTCAAAAACAGGGCCTGTTGAATCCCTGCGTGCTCGGCTGATTCGCCATCTGGTCTTCCCAGATTGGGATTTCTCGCCTGCTGGACTGCGCACCATTCCGAACAGCGACCTTGGCGAAATATTGGGCGTCTTTGGAATCAAAAAATCTGGCTCCATCAAAGCTCGCCGACAACGCTTGTTTTTGCATCTGAATCACGACCCCAAATCATTCGCTGTTGAACGACTTGACGACATGACACGCGACGAGTTGCATTCAATGTGCAAGGATTTGGAACTTCCACTCTCTGGAAATAAACAGACGCTGCTGGCGCGTGTAGCGGGGGTGTTGGCGTCTCAAGAAAACGCTTGGGGGAAGGTGAAAAAGAGCCTGCGTCGGCCTCGCGGGCCGGTGAATCTTCCCAAGATGGTTTCAGCAGTTGCGACCGCTGAAAGCGAATCAATGGAAGAAACCGTTTCCACGTTCGTGGAACAACACGACGAGGGGTGGACCTTTGAGGACGAGACATCGCTTCGAGAAGACCTGGCGACGATCGGACACGACGTGTCGGCGTCTCAGGTTGACGCGATGATGGATGGGCAACTTCGTGCCGCACCCGATGGTGATGGAACCTCCGTTCCACCGATGATTCAACACACGGAAACGGTTGAAACGCACAGCCTTGAAACCGAAACGGCCCTGATGGAACTTCACGAACGGACGGCAGAGGTGAACGCTTTTGCCCGGGATTTTCTGATGGTCAGTTCAACCACCGACCAAGAGGACATGAACGCCTTCATTCATTCTCTTCGAAGCCAAGGTTTTGCAACGGATTTGCCCCCGGTGCGCCAAGCCGTTGCGAAGATGATCATGGAGCTCGATTACAAAGTCCAGAACGAATCAACCGCTGCAACAGCCATGCCACAATCGTGGAGCGAGCGAGAGGCTTTGCGACGTTTCGAGGAGGTTCGCAACACCTTACGAGATCGCTTGGAAAACATCCTTGCTCTGCACCCCAACGACGTTGTCAAGGCTCGGATGGCGTTTGAAAACGAGGGCCGAGAGCTTGACCTTGACCTTCGTGTCCCCAGCGTTTCTGGCCGACTCCATGCTCTGTTTGATTTGCACATTGAAATCGCCGAGAGTCAGGCCCTTCACGACCCGGTGGTTCTGCGGCGTGAGCGCATGCTTCGCGTCTTGCATCGCGGCGCCGTTCATATGTCGGAAACTGAGCGCATGACCGTCGATCGACTCGAACGAAACATCGCATCGTTCGAGGAACTTGTCCAAACCATCCTCGAGTCCGGCGAGGAAGGCTTTGATGAAGCTCAGCAAGCGCTGGTGGTTCGATTCTTGGAGTCAAAAGGCTACGATGTGAACACCACCACGTTGCGCCCGAGGATTCTTGCTTGCGCTGGGATACTTGGAGCCGAGTTGGGGTACCTCTCTCCCCAAGAAATACCGCGTATTGCACCGGGCGTTTTGGTGACGGAAACAGAAGTTGACGCCATTGTGACCGAGCTGAAAAGCCTCGCTGCCAGTTTTAAACCAACAGAAACGGCCGAGGTGGAGGAAGAACAGAGGTTGGGCGAGTCCGTCGCAGACGCCTCCGACAACATCGCTCGGGTCCGCGGAAAAATTGACCGCATTGATGACTTGTTGAACCGCCTGAACGGCTAAATTCCACAGCGTTCAGTGTTGTTGTGCGTAGAAATTCTGAACCACCGAGGTCACGGTCTGAATGTCGGAAATCCCACGCTCGCACAAATCTTCGATGATGGCTTGCCGCTGAGAAACATGCCGTTCGAAGACGTCAGGCGTGACGCCAGCAGCGGTGCAGATCGTCTCTCGCAACTTGGATGGGATACCGGTTTCTTCGATTTGGTCCGTGGCGGCGTTGTACTTCCAAATAGCGTTCAACCGAGGCTTATCGCCCTCCATGCCTGCAACCTCAGCCACTTCTGTGATTTTCCTGGCGGTCTTGCCGTTCACTTGCAGCCGTGCTTGGATGATGATCAAATCAAGGCCGCTCAGCATGATGGGGGGCACGCTCATCGGCGGGTTGATCATACGGGTCACGGTTTCCTGAGCCGTGTTTGCGTGGAGTGAACCGAACGAACCGTCATGGCCGGTGTTCATGGCCGTCAGTAACGTGGCGCATTCAGGACCTCGAACTTCACCAACGATGATGCGATCAGGCCGCATGCGGAGGCTGGATTTGAGGCAGTCGTTCATGTCAACCTCCGGTGTGCCGTCGGGACGCTCACGGCGGGTTTCCATGCGCAACCAGTGATCGTGATACACCTGCAATTCAGCGGTGTCTTCAACCGTCAGAAGGCGCCGAGACCACGGAATGTACATGCCGAGGCAGTTGAGCGTGGTGGTTTTACCCGAACCGGTGCCGCCTGCGATGACGAAGTTGGCGGGCCGACTGTCGAGCCCTTCGATCCAAACCCACATCATAGCTGCTAAGCGAGAATTAACGGTGCCAAAATTGACCAGGTCAATCATCGTCAGCGGGTCTTCCTTGAACTTTCGAATGGTCAGGGTTGGACCGTCGGGAGAGACAGGAGGGATGGTTCCGTTCACACGAGAACCGTCGGGCAGGCGGCCGTCAAAGATGGGCACGAGGCCGGGGCCATCGCCCAGAGGGACGTTGGTGTAGGAAGCGATGTTTTTAGCAATTTGAAGACCGGAATCGTCGTCGATCCAGATGTTTGTGCGGCACATGCCGTGGTTTCGGTGCGCCACTTTCACGCATTGTGTTCCTCCGTTGTACATGACTTCCTCAAGCGCATCGTCCTCAAACAGCGCCGCAAGGTCTCCGTAGGGGTTGGCTTGAATGTCCCCGTCCACATGATAGATGGGCGAGGGGTGGTTTGCTTCGGTGTAAATCGTGACGCGTCCGTACTGTTCGAGAATTTGTTCTGACATGCTTTAACCTCCTACTGCTTTCACGGCCCCGAGGTAGAGGCCCATGGAAACGACCATCCACATTGGAAGCCACCACAAGGTGTCCTTGAGGCGACCCATCATGCGGCCAGAAACACCGACGGCGACCGCCGATGCTGCTGCAAAGAAAAGACTGAATGTTTGGTTGAAATTCGTGATTTGAAACCCCTTGCTGGCTGGGGCGAAAAGGCCAACAATGAAAGCGATGAGCACTGGTAAGCCAACGCTAACAAAGAGGATAATGAGCATGCCTCGACCGGAGAGTTCAGTTTCTCGTTGGTTCATCAAATCGTTGAGCCGTTCGTAATCCCTGCTCAGGTCCGAGAGGATGTCTCGAAGGGAGGAGTCCTGCTGGATGGCGGTTTCGACCAGCATCATGACCCGTTGGACTTGGCTCGATCGAGTTTTGGCCGCGAAAGCGGACAGGCTGGCCTCGAAGGAAGAAGCGTGGGCCTCTTTTAGGGTTTCAGAGAGCAAGGTGGCAAGAAGACCATCGTTCGATTCCGACTGCTCCATCATGGCTTCTTGAAGACCGCGACCGGCACCAACCGAGTCCGACAGTGCTTCGAGGAAGGTTGGGAGCTGATTTTCAATGGCCCGACGCCGCCGGCGTTCGAGCATCGGGGGGATGCCTCCACCAACGCAAGCAACAGCAACCACGCCAAGGTAGAGCAGAAGCGGCGACTGATTGAAGGATTCGAGGAAACCGAAAATCACACGAACACCTCACAAACCCGGATCTTTGGTGTGGGCTTTGAGGCCAACCAGCGCCATGCCGACCAGCGTTATGATCAAGCCCATGTTCACCACTGAATTGATGACGGCCGGTTCGGGAAGCGACATAAACGCACCCAAATCTCCCGACATCAATTGAGGAACGAGTCCGACAATGGACAGAATGATCGGCCCGATCATACCGATGGAGAGCAGGGTCTCGGGGACACCGCCCAGCTCCTCAATGTACTTCTCAACCTCTTCGGAACGTTCCTCTTCCATGCGAGCACCCTGCTTTTTGAGGGTCTCAACCAAATCCGTGTTTTGCGTGACGTTGGTGTACAGCGTGTTAAGCAGACGTTTGTAACCCGGGGAATCGGCTTTTTTCATCAAGGATTTGAGCTCCTTGTCAAGCCCACCTCCGGTGCCCTTTCGCAAACGATTCATGATCTCGGAGAAATCCTCGGAGATGATGCCATAGCCTCCACGCCCGATGGTGTGGATGGCTGCTTCAAGGCCAACGCCTGATGACATCAACACGTCCATGGTGCGAATCACGTAGAGGAGTTCACGCTTTTCCTCGAGTTTGCGCACGCTGTTCACCCGCCTCAAATCACGTCTTCAAGAAGTTCAAAGTGGAACCCTTCGTTGGAGCTGTCGTATTCCATGGTGGAAAAAATGACCTTAACATCGCGCTCTTCAAACGGGTCGTGAATGTAAGGTTGTCCGGTTCGGAACATGGCCACAATACGCTTGTATTCGTCGATTGTGATCTCCCCGCGCACCGAATAGAGCGTTGATTCTGCACCTTCGTCGTGAAGGTCATCGCCCTCCTGTCCACGAACCACGGTTCGGGTTAATCGGCGCGTCATTTTTATTTTGATGTCAGCGTTTGCAATCCGAACCCAATCCGAACTTGATGTCCCGGTTGCGGGACGAATGAAGAAATCCATTCCAGCCATGGTCAACCCCTGTCGCTTCCACAGCGTGAAAAGGACTTGAATGTGTTGGAGGTAATTCAATCGGAGGCGGCCAGTCTAAACCACCCAAACCGCGGTTCATCCAACGCTCCAGCGTCCAACATCTCGTCCAATTTGGCCTCAGCCACCTCTCGGACAAAACCACGAGCAACGGCGTTCTTGAGCAGGGTGTCAAACGTCACGCCCTCGCCCTGATCCAGGTGCCCGATGGCTTGCAGAAGAAAGGCTTGGACGTCCTGCCCAGAGCCCTCATCCGCTTCATCACCGTCGGGCAGGGTCATCACGGGTGGCGGCGTGGTGGCGGCTTCGAGGCGGCCCTCTGCAATGTCAAGCGCTTGCATCAAATTCAATTTAAAGGGTTCAAGGTCGACCTCACCGTAATGGTTTCGAGCAGCAAGAAGGCTTGCGGGCAAGCCGGCTCGCGCGTACGCATCCAGCGTTGGTTCGACTTCCAAAGCCGATGAGAATTGATTCATGCGGCGCATGGTCGCCTCGCATGCATCCAGAAGCCAATTGGCGTAGACCTCGCGTTTGACCACGCACGCCTCTTCCGGACGAAGCGAGGTGTAGACGGCTCCTTCGTCGGTTTGGTACCATCGTGTTTTCGAGGTCATCATCACGAGCAAGGGCTCGCCGTCGTCGAGACGCTCGGTCCACTGGTGAGCAAGTTCTTGCATCATCTCTGAGTTGTATTCACCGATTGAAAAATAGTGAAGACCGGTGGGGTCCCTCAACTGGCCTTGATACAGCGATGAACCGTTGCTTGTTTCACGCAGTTCCAGTCGTTCAAGAAGACCTGCGGCCACAATTCGGTTGACCTTGGCGCCCAATTTGGTGATAACGAAGGACGGATCGTACTCTCCCGAGCCTTTCTCGTTGAGCGTTGCACTTCCGAATTCAGAAGCGAGCAAGAGGTGAGCAGGTTGTCGAGCAATCCGTGCGCGCTCCATCAAGCCCACCCCCATTGAACACGCAACTCACTGGCTCTCATCTGCGCATCATGCTCCACAACATCGACGTCATCGGCCAAGACCATGGCGCCTTGGTCGTCCACGATGCTGCGGCCCGAAACGGAGAGGCGTCGTCCAAGCATCGTTTCTCGAACACGCTGTACGAAGCCCGACTCACCCAGTTCCTCCACTTGGCTGCGCATCTCATCAACGGTCATGTCCAGAATTTGGAGGGACGCATCTTTGTTGACGAGAACGGCCGCAGTTACGCCTTCATCGTCGATGACCAATCGGCAACGTATGTCCTCAGTGCCTTCGTTTGGACCGTGCTCAAAGCACGCTCCGTCACGGAGAACACGGCGGCATTCCGTGCATCGACGAATGAATCCAGAATCCTCTCGGACGCTCACCAGCATACCGCTGGTTTTGATGCCGACCCTGCTGGGACCGGCCACGACCTCACCGAGCGAGACATCAACGGAATGGTTTGACAAGTCCATTCCTTCGTCCCACGGTGGAGCCTCAAGAACGGTCAACTGGTCAGCGTTGTCAACGGTGATGTCAGGAATCCCCTGCCAGGCACGTACACGTGCGCCCTTGATTTGGACGGTCACCGGCAGGTTGTCCTCAGAAAATGGGAGGGCGTCCCACACACTGATTCTGCAGCGACCTGACGGGTCTGCGATTTGCCCCGACCAAAGGAATTTTTCCTCACCATCTCGGTTGAAGGTCCGCTTGGCAATGTCCATGATCTGTACGACGGCGTCAACATCCCTTGAGCCGTCTCGCAGCGAAGCCACGTTGGTGAGGCTGCTTTGGGCGAGTGCGTCCAAATCCGAAAAATTTGCGTCGTGGAAGACTTCAATGCGCGTGGTGCGACCAAAGTTGAGTTCGGGTGTGTCGCGGAAACTTCGAACCTGAGCTCCGTCAATTTTCAAAAGAGCCCCGACTTCGTGGTCGAAGGGCTCCCACGAAAGGAAACCGATCGTACCGGTGTCGTCAGCCAAGCGGCCGCGGACCACATCGATGGAGCCCGAGCCGTCTTTGCGGTGGATTTGGTCAGGGCGGCTGGCGAGCACTCGACCGACCACACAGATGTAACCCTCCTTGGGGACATCGCTGATGTCGAGTGGATCGTTTGAGGGCACGGATGCAGCAACGCCCTCTTTCAAAACAACGATTCGGGTTGACTGGTTGATGTTCAGGGACATCTTACCGTTGTATTCGTTCACACTCGCACCCTCAATCCGAACGATGCTTCCAGAGGTTAGGTTGGCATGAGGCCCCCAGTCTTTGTAGTCCCACCGTGTTCGTTGACCGTTCTCTTCCCAAGGGTTGTCCTCGAGCATTCCAAACGCGATTTTCTTTTCGTCACCACGAATCATTTGGTCGCGAAGATTGTGCGATACGATGGCGACTTCAATTTCTATGTCGCGGTCGTCACCGGCAAGCTCCGAAAGTGCAGAGACCTTCTTGGTTTGGCGTGCTCCTCCACCCCCGCCGCCTCCGGTGGGAGCGGGCGATGTTCCGCTCTGAAATCGTCGAAGCACGGATCGCATGGCGTCCTGAGGAGGAATGTAGAATTCCTCTTCGTATTTGGTAAACGCCTCGGCGATTTCGTCGGCGTCAGCGTCCGGGCATTCCTTCAAGACGGCTTCGATGTAGTCCGAGTATTTTTCATTCGACATGCTTGCGACCTCCGCCAGGCGTTGATGTTCGTGGCCTGTGCGGAGAACAGGCGGCGGGCTTTCGTGCGGGTTGGTTTAGATTGGACACTCCCTTGACCTCCATGGGACACATCACCATCGACGACGGGTCATAAAGAATCCCGTGAGGATGCTTGGAGGGTTCACGCAGGGTTGATTCTCAAGCCGTCCATCAGCAACACGTCCGGCAGGTGCATGCTGCCCGATGAATAGGATCCCTGACGACGCACATCGCGGCCCAGGACCACCGCTCCGTTGAGGGCTTTGGCAAGGTTTCCAGAAAGTCCTGCTTGCTTGAGAGCACCGACGATTTCGCCACCCTCTACTTTGAGAATTGAACTTGTGGTGACCGAAAAGTCACCGCTGCTCGGGTTTGCTGTGTGAGCGCCCATCACGCTGTTCACCACGTACCCGTCGCCCATGTTTTCCAGCATCTGATCTCTACTCTGGGAAGCTTCGGATGAGGTCAGGAAGAGTTCCGTGCATCCTGTGGAGGGCGGCGATTGATGACCTCCGGACGAGGCTGAACCCGTCGATTGAGCGGCGTCAATGCGTCCTTCAGCAACTTGCTGGGCTGAGTCTCGAGTCGACCAAAGCATGTTCGTGAGACGTCCGTCCTCGACCAAGGTCTGTTGACGCCGAGGCACACCTTCGGCGTCTCTCGAGCCCGAGGACATGCCTCCTTCCAGCACACCGTTGTCGCGAATTGAGAGACTTGGATTGATGACCTGCTCGTTCATTCGATCCGACCAGAAGGATTCCTTTCGGACCATCTTTTCACCCGTCATCGCTGGTGGAACCACCATGGAAAAGAGCGGGGAAAAACCCTCACTCGTAAGGAGAACGGGCGCATCGTGTGCTTCGCTGTCAAGGCGAAGTGGGTTTTGTGTTACTTGAGCCCAATGTACCGCTCTTGAAACGCATTCTGGGACTTCCGGGAGTTTCGCACGACTGGATTGACCCTGGTAGGAACTGGTCAGCTCACCGTCCGCATCAAGGGTGACCTGCAGACCGATTCCGTGCGAGGTGGTCATGCCCGCCGAGAGCACCCCCTCGCTGTTCATGAGGCAACCAGCTGTGGCCGAAACGCCCACACCGCCTCCGGTTACAACGGCCCGCTCATCGAGAGAATTGACCTCGGAGAGAATTCCGTCCGCCTGCTCGAGCAGATCTTCTGGACTCATGTTCAACAACGCACGGTCCATTCGACCGTTGACCTGCTCTGCAGGCTGTTCAGAGGGAAGCACAAACCCTGCAACCGAGGGCGATTTTTTTGCGATGGCCACGGCTTGTTCAACCGCACGTTGCGCACCGCTCACGTCGACGAGGTGAGCAAAGCCAAAGCGTCCGTCGTCCACCACACGAACTCCAAATCCACCCTCACCGCCACCTGCGGCCATGGTGATCTTGCCCGCTTCGATGTCCAACTGGTGCCCGTAAGACTGGAATCCGATGAGATCCCACTGCTGTACGCCGCTGGCTCGACAGGCATCGGCCAGGACATCGGCGTTGGCGAGGAGCCGTTCTTCTGCACCGTCGGGAAGCATGTCAGCCCACCAACGCTTCACTGATGCGCATGATGGGCCCTCCGTCGCCGACGGGAACCGTTTGCCCTTTTCCGCAGAACCCTGGGGAAGCCAGAGAGGCGTCTCGGGTCAAACCGTTGACGTTCTTGAGAATCTCGAGGGTCAAACCGCTGACACTGACATCCTTCAGCGGACGAGTCAGTTCTCCGTTTTCAATGAGCCATGCCTCTTGGGCCGCGAACTGGAAGGAACCACGACCGGTGTCAACCTGACCGCCTCGGGTTCCGCAAGCATAGACGCCGTACTGGATGTCTTCCATCAACTCGTCCATGTCGGCGTGGGTGCCACCGTGAATCATCGTGTTGCTCATCCGAACCAGCGGGTGGTGAAGCCCGTCTTGAGCCCGTGCTCCGCCGTTTGGTTCGACACCGAAGTGGTGAGCGGTTTCTCGGTGGTTGAGGTACTCGGTCAGAACACCGTTTTTGATGAGGACCTTCTCGCGCGTGTCCACACCTTCGTCGTCCACGGGGTAAGCGCCGTAGCCTCCCATCATGGTGGGGTCGTCCACCACTGTGACGAGTTCGTTGCCGATCTGCTGACCGAGTTTACCGTCAAGGCACGAATCACCGGCCGCAACCAGGTCAGCTTCGCACGGGTGGCCAAGTGCTTCGTGAATGTAGACGCCCGTAAGGTCCTTGTCAGCGATAAGCGGGAGTTTACCGGATGGGGCACGCTCGGCGTTCAGCAAGCGCAGAGCTGCTCGCTGGGCAGATTCGCCCAATTCCACCAAGTCGCAGTCATGGATAACTTCCAGGCCGCCCTGACCACCGTGGCGGGTCCGGTAGGAAACCACCTCTCCGTCTCGGCGGGCCGTCACCATGCCGTGAATCAGCGAACGCTGGAACGACCAAACGCGGTCCATGCCCTCGGTCGTCATCAACTCCGTGTGTATGTGTTCGTCGCTCCAACCGGTGCGAACCGAAACGATGTCTTCATGGCCGATTGCGCCGCTGTGCATCTCGTTCATCAACCGAATTTTTTCATCAAGTTCCGTATGTCGTACGTCGAGTTTGGACCGCCAGTGGGTTTCGTCTTGAATGATAGGAACCTCCGCAAGCGCTTTTGGCCCCTCCTCAGAAGAGCGGCGTTTTGCTACAGCCCTTGCCAGACGGGTGGTGGATTCGATTTGGTCGCTCAGAGAAGCGAGGTCAGTGGTCGAATGAACCCCCCACGCACCGTCGGCCAGCACACGAAGCGTCATGCCGAGTTCTTGCCCTGGAATCGCTTTCTCGAGCGCCCCGTCTCGCATGGCCACGGTGGACTCCGTCAGCGCAACAACGCGCACCTCAGCGTAGGTCGCACCGAAGGACTGCGCTGAGTCAAGGGCCTTCCGGACCTTTTCTTGGTCCAGAAAACGAGTCGTCATCGGATGGTGTCCGTCGGTTTGTTTGGCTGCCATGACCATGCTGGTGGGACAACCAACGGGCCTTTCAACCCTCCCATCAACGGTGGGAAGAACTCTGGTCGTCCGCCATCAACACGTGGGCGACCACGGATTCGAACCTTCGGTTTTCCGACCATACGCTCACATCGATACCGAGGAGTTCACAACCCTCTATAGATACACTGACACCGCCGTTAACATCCATCCAACCTAGTTCGTCGAGCAACGACTCGAGGCCAGCCTCAAACCCCTCATCATCCACGGAGCGTGGTTGGAGGTGGCCGAGGTCGTTCGCCTCGCCCACAGCGAGGGGCAAGCGAACGACCCACGCCGAGCCCTGACCGGCTTGAACACCTGCTCGAGCAAAAGCCTCTGAAATGTGATGCGTCCCGGCAAGGTAACGAAGAAATTCTGCATCCACGCTTCGAGCGACCATGGTCCCTCGAAGCTCGTTGCGGGTCGCTTGAATCCAGGCGGTCCACAACTGGTCAAGGCTCTGCGGAGCATGAGCGCCCAACAGCACCCAACGGTCGTGCTCCCGTGCCGAGAGGAAGCGGTCGATGGCGTCGCTGGGCGAGAGCCCCTGAATGTTCACCTTTGCAATCGGGAAAGGTGGCGCAGGCATGAACCAACCCACCACGCTTCGTGTTTTCAATCATGCTCAACACGTTCGCCATCCAGCGGAGCATCGTCGCCTCTATCGGCTGTATCGGAAGATGTTCGTGGTCGTTTACGAAGAACACGCTCAATCTCAATGAAAATTTTGTCGAGCAGAACGGGCCCCCAACCTCGTTTTGCAAGGAGTGTTGACCGATTGGTGGAGGACATCGCCAACACGTCCTTTGGCTCTCTCATGCCCAAGGCCGCAAGCTCTCGAGCTCGCTGTCGACCAACATGACGAATGTTGACCAACTGAAGCAAGTCTTCCTTGCAACCGTGGCGAACTCGTTGCTGCAAGGTGCTGAGTTGTTGAACCAATTCAGCGACCACGGGGAGGTGTTCGTCGGCAAAGACGTCATCGGTGAGCAAGACTTGTTGAGCTCCGGCAAGAAGCCACCCCATGAGGTCAACTCTGTGGTGCACGTCGCCCGGCAGGACATCAAGATCCTTCTCGAGGTCTCGAAGCGTGGTCTCATCGGTCCATTCTTCAACCATCCACGTGGATTTAATGTCGCTCAACAACGCTTCGGCATANCCGGGCTCAACCAGCAATTCGCTCTCCGTGGCGTTGGCCTTGAGCCAGACGGGAGAGTTGACNTCAAAATCAGCCGACTTGGCCCACANGGAAACAAAGTCAGGCGTTGAGACCGCCAAATGAAGAAACCCGAAATCGGTGACGGGCGCATCCTTTCTCACCGATCGACGGACCGCTCGACGAAGGCCGCGACGAAGAATGGAAGCAGAGAGAGGATCGAGATAGAGTTGGGTGACTCGCTCACCCATCGCTGTGGCCTCGTAGCGCATGCTCGGTTCGTCGTGCGCAACCGGTTGAGCCCACCCGCCGGTTTGACGCAGGGATGTGGCCTTTGAGAAACCGATCGAGGGTTCGGTATGGGCGCTCGTGTGCACGGGTGATGAGGCCCCGATGGATTGTGGCTCCCAAGAAACACCTTCAGTGGCCTTTGCGTTGATGGCCCATGCGGGGACCGTGTCGTCCCATGCTTCTTCGTCATCGCCCAGTGGTTTGTTTGTTCCCAGAGGCGTGTAGTGTTCGTCCGTGCCGCATTTTCGGATGAAGCGTTCCTCAACCAGCCAATCCAACATCGTGTTCAGTCGTTCACGAAGTTGGGAAGAGGGCATGGAAGCCCCGAGGAACGTGGAGGAGAAGAAATGCTCAATCGAACCTTTGTGAACCAAACCACCGGTAGCAATGCTGGCCAGAAGATGCATTCGAAGCGCCGGCTCAGAGGCCAGTTTCGAGGAAATGTCTTCAATGGGCCCGAAAAAGTACCGATCGGAGACCGCATCCGCCACCTCCCATCCGTCGGTTCCCTTGCAGTAGACCCAAGCCTCGCCTTTGGTGTCGTATTTCGGGCGGCCCGCACGTCCAAGCATTTGCCGCACTTCCATGACGGGCAAAGGCCGACTCATGCCGTCGTCCCATCGCTTCAAATCTCGGACCAGAACACGTCGGGCTGGCAGGTTAACCCCTGCGGCAAGGGTTGGGGTGGCGGTCAACGCCACCAAGAGGCCCGATTTGAATGCGGCTTCGACGTCTTTTCGTTGAGCGTTGGTCAACCCAGCATGATGGAATCCAACGCCCGATGCAAGGCAGTGAGCCAGTTGTTCAGCAAGATTGGATTGGCTTCGCCCCGTCAGGGCTTGAGACAGGGTTTGGAGCTTCTCCAAGCGGTCAGGATCCTCCTTTAGAAGTCGTTTTTTAACCCGTTTTGCAAGGTTTTTGGCTTCGGATTGAGCGCTCCTTCGAGTGCCGACGAACATCAGCACCTGCGCACTCTGATCCAATCCATCGTCCACCACGCTCCAAACAGGATGGCTTTTGAGGCCCACCAAATCCCGAGGGGGGCTGAGGACGTTTTGTTCATCGTCCTCGGTGGGAGACTGCATCTTTCGTGGTTCAACGTGAAAATCATGAAACGTGGCGTACTCAAGCGCTACCGGCCGCCAGTCGGATTGAATCAACTTGGCCTCGAGCCAGGTAGCGAGATCTGCTGAATTGCCCACCGTGGCCGAAAGGGCGATGATTTGTGCATCGGGCTTGATGTGGCGAAGCCGGGTGAGATTGATCTCGAGGGTTGGTCCTCGGGTCCCATCGTTCATCAAATGAAATTCATCAGCAACCACGCAGCACACGTCAGCCACCAGTTCGGAGCGATGGCGAAGCAACGAGTCGAGCTTTTCGGAGGTGCACACCAAAATGTTGCAGTCGTCGATGTTCTTGGCTTCGGCGGTTGCATCGCCGATGCCCAACCCGACCGACAAGCCCATGCAGGCAGCGATTTGAGACAGGTCTTCGTACTTCTCCATGGCCAGCGCCTTCAGAGGAACGATGTAGATGGCTTTGGAGCGTTCGTGGCCTTCTGAAATGCGTTTTACCATGCCCATGTAGGCAAGAAGTGACTTGCCCGAAGCGGTAGGTATAGCGACCAACGTGTTGTCGCCGGACAAAATTGACGGGACGGCGTCGGCCTGAGGTGGATGCAGGTGAGTGATGCCCCAATCGTCGGACAGAAAGTCCCTGAATCGGGCGGGCAAATCCAATCTCGAAACATCACGATTCTGCACCTCCATGCCCTCTCATCTCGGGCAGCGGTTCAAAAGGACAGCGCCCCAAATCTCTTGCCGACACTTACAAGGCCCACCGGTCTGTGGTCCTTCTATGAGCGACGACAGGGACGCCATGGTCGAGGAACGTCTTTCGGTGTTTGAAGATGAACCCGATTTGAACGACTGGGTGGAAGTCATGTGCGGTGCAGCCATGGCCGTTTTGGGCATCTTCCACCTCGTGGAGCCCGGCAATTTGGTCGACCCCGATATCATGCGATGGTTCGCAGCTGCGGTCGTTGCAGCTGGCGCTGTTTGGGCAGGGCACGGACTGAAAGACATGGCCGTCAAGGAAGTGCGTCGCTCCATCGCGTTGCTCGACATGGTCAACGCCGACCAGGGTGTGGACACGGGCCTGATTCGAGACGTGCTGCTGAACCAAGAGGCGTACAAGGAATTCCTCGTGCACGCCTACGAGTCCGCTTGGGAAGACGGCGTCATTACGGAAGCTGAACTTCAAGAACTCAAATCCTTCCAAGAAGCGTTGGGCATCACCGACGCCGAAGCCGCCGACCTGAACGTTAAAGCCGCCATTAAATCGGCCGCCGCCGACGGTGAGATCACCGATGATGAAGCGAAGTCGATCGAGGCCGCTGCCAAAGCCGCTAAAATGTCTGAAGAAGACACGGCCAAAGCGGTCGACAAGCAACTCAAAAAGAAGGACGAGTGATCAGTCCCAATCCGATGTCTGCGGCGATGCATAAGACTCCGCCATGGCCTCAGCACGACGTTGTCGTTGGACCTCCATCCACGTTGCAGAAAGGCCCATCGCCATGCCCGCCATCATCAAGGCCCCACCGTAGGGCAGCAATCCTGAAGCGCTCTCGACACCCCATGATGGCGGAATGTCCCTGCTGTCAAATCCTTGCGATGGCTGAAACGTCACGTCGAGCAAATCCAAATCGCAATCGCACAGTGAGATTGAGATTCGTTCAGGGAAGAGCGCGACCTGGAGACGCACCCAATCCGAGGCATCCACCGATGAAGGTCGAGTGGACCATGCAGGCACAGCAACGGAACCGCTTGCGGGTGCGGAGACCATTTCGACGTCGATGTGGAACACCGAGGAGGTCGGCGCCTCATCGACCACCAACATCGCTTCAAGCATCAGCAAATCCAACAGCAAGGAACGGCCTGCGAGCAGAATAAAGCGGACGGTTTGGCTTTCCAACATCCCTTCTTGCGTTTGCTGACCTGCACCTTTGCTGACCTGGCTGAAAATGATTTGATCCAAACGCATCGAGGACAACTCTGGAACGACCAACTGCCATCGACCGTCGTCCATAGGAATGGTTTCTTCAATGTCCAATTTGAGTTGCAGCCGTTCACCCTCAAGCATGCCCCATGTAGCCCCGGTGTGTGTGGCAAGCGTCTGTTCTGGGACCCCCTCGGCCGAGATGTCCCACAGTTGTTGAAGACGCATTTCGATCAACTCGTCCAAGGTGATCTCCTCGGGGTGTTGCACCTCGCCCGCTATGGCCCAAATCGGGTGGAGAATTCCTCCAACGAGCAACATCAAGACGCCGGGTACAAACAAACCAAACCGGACGCTGTAGGCCGTGGTTGGACGTAAAGCGACCACCAAAAAGAGACCAAACATGGCAAGGGAGGCAAGAAGCATGCCGAACCCTTGGTCGCTGAGGGCGCTGGGGTCGTCTGCATTACCGACATGAGCCGCCCCTTGTGGGTAGTAGCTGGCTGCGGTAAATCCACTGGGATCGGTGGGCCCCATGCCTTCGTATCCAAAGACACCGGTCCACATGTACGGCTGAATTTTGTCTGGAGAACCGTGCATGCACAGCGTGTAATCGCCGGTTGGCAACGCCCGCCATCGGTAGGTGATGCGGAGGGTTTCACCGTCGTCATCGATCACGACATCGGGGTTTGGAGAAAGGCGACCGGCTGCGGTGATTAAATCGGGAATGGGATGAGGTTGTTCAATTTCAATGGGCACCGAGGTCCATTCAACGAGCAAGCGAAGCACCTCATGCGTCTCAACCTCAAACGCCCAGCAGTCGTGGTCTTCGCCCACCAGAGCGCCTCGATGAACCTCCTCAAAACCGGTGGAAACCGGTTGGCTTGTTGACGATGGTTCGTCCATGTTCGCTTCTTGAGCGTCGATGGACCACGGGATGTTGAAACTGAGGAAGGAAGCACCTCGCATGTTCAACGCCCACGTACCGGGACGGTCGAGTGTTACGGAAAACACCAGACGAACGGGCTCATCGTTCCAGAGCACGCGGCCCGCAGAGAGGTCGAGCTGTTCGTCTTCCAGCTTGTAGGTTGAGGACGCAAGATCGGGAAGCGTGCTGGCTTCAAAGGACCAATCGTTGACGTTTTCACCAAGGATCAATCGAAGCTCCATGGCCGGTCGAAAGAGGCTCCCTGCGTTGGTTTGATGTTTGAAATCAATCTCAAGTTCTTCAAGAATTTCAGGTAAAAGTGCAACGTGGCGTTGGGGCGGGTCCATGGTGAATTCGAACGTGATGACCTCCGTTTGGACGAAGTTGGCCGAAGTCTGGTCCGAAACCTGTTCCTCGCCCACCGGTGTCGGGGTCAACACACAATCGTTGTCCGCCCGGCACGACAGGAACATCTCTCCGTCGTCTTCCGTTAAACCTGCAGACACCGGACCAACCGCAGGGTGAACGATGAGGGCCACCAAACACAACGCCCACGCAAGACATCGATAAGGTCGCCCGGATGGTGGCTTCATTGACTCAACCATGCCCTTGAGGTATTTCATTGGGTGTCCTGCACGCGCTCGTCCACCAGCACGGTTCGGCAGGTTCTGCAAAGGTACCGGCCTCCGCCTCGCCGCTGTCGTGGAAATCGTTGATCGCACGAGGTGCAAACCCAGTGCCATTTTGCTCGAGCCATCCGTCGAGCGTGCGTAAACGCCTTGCCGTGTTGAGATGCCTCCCGGTCCGGCCAGGAACGCTCGAGCGTGCGAAACGTCAAGTCGTGGGCTCGGTGCCCAAGAACGTGCAGATATTCGTGAAAGAGCACGAACTGCGCATAGTCGGACCATTCGTCTGTTAATAGGTTCGGGTGCAGGTCAACCACGTCCACCTTGAGGGTCCCGTCTGCCTCTCGTACCCAACGAGTGGCACCGTGCCGTTGGGTTGCGCTCGACCGAAGCACACCCAGCCGTACGTTGAGCAGCATCGACTCGGCCTGGGCGTCGATGAGCCCCAGCGCGCGCATGGTGGCCAACACCTGCGTCCGATGGTGCTGCATGACGGTTCGCTGAGCGACATCTGCACGAGCCATGTTGAGACCTCACGACCATCGGTGGAAGGCGGGGTGGCCTTCCTTTACGGCCACAAACAGTCCGCTGCCGGTGGCGCATACCTTCCCTGCAGCCACCATCTTCAGCTCGACATGCACTCGGTCGTCGAGCACCTCGGTCGGAAAGGCCGTCACCGTGAGAAGTTCACCCGTGGGCGTCGGCCGCCGAAGCTTGACCTCGTAGGTGGCGGTCACCGTGCAGGGTGGCTCGTCCAAGCCTTGTTCGTCCATCAAGGCCATGGCGGCCGCCCAGTTGCCATGGCAATCGAGCAACGTTCCAATGATTCCACCGTTCACCATACCGGGAAACGCCTGGTGGTGGGGCTCGGGCATGAACTCCAACTGCAAACCGCCCTCGATGCGGTAGGAATTGATTTTCAGGCCGTGTTCGTTGGCCGGTCCGCATCCAAAACAAATGGAGGTTGGTGCATAGGTTCGCTGAACGCCGTCCTCACCCATAACAACGCCGTGGTCAAGTCGATAGATGGTTCTTGCCTTCAAACGAAAACGGAGCGTTCTTGACCGGCGCAGTCGTGGGAAAACCATGCCCGGGCGGAAAAAGAAAACCGTCCGGAAGGTCAGGGTGGCCCACGAACTGCCCAAACGTCGACGCAACGCCATCGACCAAGCCATGAAAGCCCACCAAACCGAAGACCGTCCAGAATGGGACCGAGGCTCGGAATGGGGCGATGTCCGGTTCATGAGGAAGCGAATCAAACCAGGGACGCTTCGAACCGTTCACCTCCCGCTGCTCAACGTCA
>PBMS01000008.1 GCA_002722695.1 Methanobacteriota archaeon | reverse complement strand
GACTGGGATTACTGATCCTGACCCGTGCTGAAGCACATCCACCTCTCTGAGGTGTACAACGCGGGAGGGGTCGCCAAGGCGGCCCCTCCGGCCTTTTCTCTCTCAACCGATCCTTCAGTTGCTTCTTCCCACACCTGCGCGGTTCTGATTCATGCGACACAAAGCGATGTGGAATGGGTCGTGTCCACGGTCGTTAAACCTCAACCTGCAGAACACGTGTGAACGTGGCATGTTGACTTGCCAGATTTGATCGCCTGGAAAATGATATTTTTTTTACCGAAATACGGCCAAAAACCCGGGGGTAAGCTGCTGCTTTTCCGCGGTATTGCACCCCGTACTTGCAGGACATGAACATTTTTTCAAAGAATATGCACCCCAATGCTCATAAATGGAGTAAGTTGTGGGATGCAGTGCATACAGTCCGTATGGGGTGAATGACATATGTTGGAAAACAAGAAAAACCAGAAGAAAACCGTCTTCGGCGGTATCGGGATTGCACTGTTGTTGTGCGCGTTGATGGTGCTCATGCCAATGAGCGGCTACGTCGACAACAACGAGGCAACGGTGGAGTCTGTGGAAGCAGACTCGACAGGAGAGGAAGAATACTTCCAGCTCCCCGAAAAGATCGCTGAAGAGAATTACGAATATGACCCATCGCTTGAGCTTCAAGGGATGCGAGACGCCAAGACCAAGGCCTTCCTCAACGAGGACGGCACCATCACACAGATGGTGAGCAACGAACCTGTTCACTACATGTCCTCTGATGGAACTTGGGAAGACATCAACCTGAACATCCAGGCATACCCAGAAGGCTGGGGCGTGACGGAAAACACCTTCACGACCTACTTCGCTCCTGAGGTCGCCAACGGAATCTCTGTTCAGGCCAACGAGTTTGTTGACCCCGTGATTTCGGGTATCAACCCCATGCTCGTCACCCTTGACGCCACCGGCACTGCTCCAGAGCCGTTCATCGCTGCTCCAAGCCCCAACGGCGTGGAAGTCGGCGGAAACGTCATCCGCTACCCGCTTGCAGAAGGTTTTGACCTCGACTACCACGTTGAGACGAACCAGGTCAAGCAGAACCTCATCCTCCGTGAGGTCCCAGTGATCCCAGACGCTGCTGAGTACTTCGGTCTGTCCGAAGGCCTCCGAATGCCTGCTGGCTACGCACTGTTCTCCGGTGAAACGATGCTCGGTGAAGAACTCTTCCAGACGCAGGAAGACCTTCAAATCCGCAACATCGAAACCGGCGAATTGCTCGTTGAAATCCCCGCTCCTATCATCATGGAAGCAGGCGCTGACGAGCCCTACATGGGTACGTTCTTCGTCACGGTGTACGGACCCGAGATTGTTCTCATCACCGTTGTTGAGTCCGACTGGCTCCTCGACGAGGACCGTGTCTATCCAATCGTGATCGACCCAGCCCTCCGAGTCAACTCGGCCAGCGGTGGATACTGCTACATCTACTACGCCAACTGCTACACCAACACCTACCGACGCCACTACCGATACTACGGCAGCTACTACTACATCCCATGGCACAAGTACACCTTCACCTCTTCGTCGGCGCTTCCTTCTGGAGCAACCATCGACAAGATTGAATGGAAGAAATACATGAACTACGCATACGGTTCAACACGCACGTTCCAAGTCAAGGTTCTGGAGTCCTGCGGCCTCGCACCACGCTACTCGTACAGCATGGGCAGCGGTTCCTGTTCCGGTTCATCCATCAGCAATTCCTACATGGGAACAAACTACGGCGGTACGGCCGGACGAAGCCTGAAGGCATCGATCGGCCTATCGCCGTCCGCAGCCACCGTCAGCAGCAGCGGTACCGGTTGGAAGACCGTCAACCTCTGCAACTCCGCAACAGCATGCGCCGCCTCCTCTGGTGGTGTGTCCATCATCACCAACGCTCTTGCCAACACCGGCAACGTTGGAATTGGTGAGTATTACACCGGCGGCAGCGCTTACTTCAGCACCTACGGCATCGCATCAGGAAGCCGAAACTCGCACATCCTTATCACCTACTCCGGTGGTACGGACGCCGACGCTCCGACCCCTGACTTTGTTCCCTACACGGGCATTGATTCGTACATTGAAGGCGAGCGAACGCTCTTCATCAGTTTGAACGACATGTCCGGCATCGACACGACCACGAGCGGCGCTCCCGTTCTGTACTACTCCACCAACGGTGGTACGTCCTGGAGCACCACCACCTTCGGATTGGGATCCAACAACCAATTCGACGCTGGTGAGCTCGTCGTTATGGGAACCTGCTCGTCCACATCGACCGACTGCTACTTCAAGGCACGAACGCCCGACCTTTCGTACGGAGACGACCTCCAGTACTACTGGAAGTTCCAAGACCTGAACCAAGGCAGCAACGGCGCCAACGTCGGCTATGAGCCTGCTCTGACCGGCACGCAAACCACGCCCACACCCTACCAAGTCGACATCGTCGACCCAGCCAACGCCCCACAGTCGCACAAGAAGATGACCGTGTTGTCCACGGACATCCACCTTGCGAGCACCTTCAACCCAACCGGATACATGGACATTCAGATGACCTACTACTCCCACTCCGACGAGTACTTCTTCGAGTACGACACCTCGGGCTGTAACACCGGAACCGGCGCCTGTTTCTACACGGGAACCAGCACCTTCTACGGCAACTGGATCGCTCGCGGAAACGTGGCCCCCGCCTCTGGATACTACGGTATGAACACCGGTACGAACAAGTTCAACCAACAACTGCGAGACACCGATTCTGGATACCTCCAAATCGCTGCGGACGACGGACCTGGAATGAACCTGATCTTCGTCTACAACAGCGCACAGAACAAGTGGGCCACTGTCGGTGTTGACACCGAGACCGGTATCGACACGAAGATGTCCGGTGGAGACAACCCAACGGCCAGCGTTTCCTACGGTCGGTCCCAAGCCTACAAGTTTGCCATCCCAGGCGACATCACCGGCCAGTTCGGTACCTTCTCCTGGAACGCTACTGGCTCGTCGACCACGGCCAACCGAATGTGCGTGACCACCAACGGTTGGTTCTACTTCTACCGAAGCATCACCACCGACCGCTGCACCTCAGCGTACTACATGATCTACGGAGCCGCAACCTCCTACCGCTGGAGCGGCTTCGCCCTCGGCGCAGGATACTACGGACAGCAATCCACCAGCGGTGAGATCACGTACAAGGCCGGTGGCGTCGCGCCAACTCCGGACACCTTTGCACCGGACTTCACGCACTCGTCAATGCAGGATTCTCACGCCAAGAGTCGAACCGTATCGGTCAAGATCATTGACGGCGGCGACCCAGCATCCGGTTTGAACGTGAGCAGCGCTCCAGGCGTTGGTCCAACCCTCTACCACCGAATCACGCCTGACGGCGGAACGGCAGGAAGCTGGGTGCCGACGGCCATGACCCAGGAATCCGGCAAAACACGTGCACAGTGTGCACTGGGAGCCTGTACATGGAGCGCAGCCATTGAAGACTTGGAAGTCAACGACGAGGTGGAGTACTACTTCACTGCTCAAGACGTTTCCACGGTTTCCAGCGGCGTCAACTCCAACAGCACACTGACTGAAGGATACTCCTTCAGCCGCGGCGACCCGAACAAGGTCTTCGTGGTTGAGTGGCGAGACATGTCGTACTACACCTACGGGCAACTCTGTACTGTCCAAGCCTTGTTCTACGACGTGACCAACGAAATTGAGTACAAGTACGACAGCAACTGCCGCACGACGTACAACTCCTGGTCGATCGGCTACATGGACCAGACTCGACAGGAAGGTGCGAGCATTGCACACTCCTCGTCGACATCGTTCAACTCGGGCACAGGGCACACACCGACCACTTCGAACTTCCGAATCTCAACCAGTTCGACGTCCCACGCTTGGGAAGCCTTCGACAAGGGCTTGGTTGAGGTCACCAACGCAGACACTGCAATGTCGGGCACCTCCAACGGTCAACCTTACCTCTACTACTGCATCTCGTCCTACTACTGGAACACCTACAAAGCTCGCTGCAACGCAAACATTGACCTGCCAGCTGGATTCGAGTTCGATTACTTCGGAACCACCTACGACGGCGATGATTCCAACGACCGAGTCCAACTCAGCCGACAAGGCTCGATGTACTTCATCGACAACGGCAACACGAACCTTGAGCGCAACCTGTGGACCTACCACCAACCTGCCCTCCCCTACTCGGGAAGCAGCTTGGCTCGCCCAGGTACCATCGCTCCGTTCTGGACCGGCTACAACCAGTACTACTGCTACGTCACCTCCAGTCAAGACTGCTCGGTGTACTACCGCGTCATGCCTTACGAAGGCAAGGGTACGGACGTCACCGCTGACATCACGTCCGACCCAGTGTGGGACTTGACCGACAGCCCAATCCGCATCAACCCGTCCAACGACTACCTCGTTGTCTCCTCGGACCTGACCATCAAGCCAGGTGTTGAGATCTTCGTGGCAGCCGGCAAGGGAATCTCGTTTGACGGATCCTGCACAAAGATGACGGCGCTCGGAAACGCAAGCCAACCCATCAACATCACCGGATTGAACGGTGCTGAGTGGAAGGGTATGGCCTTCACCGACGACTGTACGACCGCTGGCGGTACCGACGATCGACACCAGTTCAGCCATGTGAACTTCATGAACACAACTTCGGCTGTGTTCCGTTCTGGAAGCCGACACACCGGCTCCGGACCGACCTGCGGTTCATCAACGGCGGACTGCAACACCGGAAACTACACCTTCAGCGACGTGACCTTCACCAACGTTGGCTCTGTGTTCACGCACGGCAGCGGACAAGGGACGGTCGTCACGATGGAAGACTTCTCCGTCGACGGTTCTGACGAGGCCTGTTTCAACTTCCCAGAGAACACCATTGCTACCTTGAAGGAAGGTTCCCTCAAGAACTGCAACACAGACGGTAAGTCCTGGGCCGGTGCAATCGTCAACTACCCAGGTTCAACCGCTGGTGCACTCCACGCCGAGAACTTGACCGTTGAGAACTCCTATGTGAACTTCATCGATGTTGACCTGAAGGATGTCTCGGTCATGAACGTGACCGTCACCAACCCATCGGCACAAACCGGTGTGGGCATTGACTCCATGTTCGGAACCAACTCTCACGTCGTGCTCCACAACGTGGATGTTGACAGCTACGCCAACTCCGGTATCAACGCCATGGGCAGCATCTCCATGACCGATGTCGACTTTGGCTCCGCAAACCTCTGGCTGATCCCCGGTGGATACTCGCAGACGGGCAACGGACCGTCCAGCTCTGATGCGGTGTTTGACACCATCACCGCTGGCGACATCACGATGCAGCGCATGCACCCCGGAACCTTCACCGACATCACGGCCGAGGACGTTTCGCTCAGCGGTTCGTCGATTGTCACTGAAACGCTTTCGATGGCCAACTTCGACATCGACGCCTTCACGGTGGCTGGTTGCGGATGGAGCATCATCATGGACACCCCAACGATGGAGTCGTTCAAGAGCACCTGTTCCAGTTCCTCTGCTAAGAACACGGTTTCGATCAACGACGCTGACTTGGACCACGGATCAAGCTCAGACCACGTTATCGATGGTCGAAACTCCCACATCACCGTGGGACAATCGAGCATCACAAGCACGGGCGTCAGCTCCGGCACCACCGAGGTTGCCAAGGCTCGCTCAGGCACCAACGTGGCTCTCGTTGAGGTGGACCTTAACGGAAACGACTGTTCGGACTCCAGCGGAGACACCGGCAACTGTGCTTACGATGTTTCTTCGTCGAGCAGCAACCCATCGATGATTTACTTCGGTGGATTGGGCAACGTCTCCGTCTACCGCGAGGCCAGTGGCTCTCGAGTGTACAAAGCAGACCACGTGGTCACTTCGACACTTCTCGACAGCAGCATGAACGAAATGTTCCAAGTCGGCAGCCACATCACGGACGCCAACGGCAACACCGACATCTGGGTGATCGTCGCAGACAGCGACGGAACCTCGTTCTCTGACCACGTTGTTCGTGCCTTCGGTACGGCCGGTCAGAACGAGACCTACCCGAGCAACTACCCCGACGCAACCTTGGCCAGTTCTTGGTACCCAAGCGGCGGTGTGACCATCGGTACCCACCTCGACCTGTTGTTGGAGCCTGCTCCGGTTGTGTTCAACGACCCAACCCTCGACTGCTACAAGCTCATCAACGACCCGTTCTACACGGGTCAATCCATGAGCACCGGTGGCTACGATCTTCGTGGAAACTACGACAGCAACACCAACACGTTCACGTTTGACGACACATCGATCACGGTCGCCGCAGACATGGAACTTGACTCCTGTGGAATCGAGCTCCAAGGCGGTTCTCTCCGTGTGCAGAGCACGGCCACCTCGTCTCCAGTCATCACGCTGAAGACCGGTGGTTTCATCACGGCGAACAACGATGGTACATCCGGCAACCCTGCGCTCATTCGTGCGGTCTCTTCGACCTATGGACTGAACCTTGACGTTCAAGACGGCGGCACCATCACGCTCGACGCTGCGAACCTCAAGGACGTCGCATGGGACGCCACCAGCAAGTCTGCACTCTACATCGGCATGGGTGCTACGCTGAACATGATGGACGGTGCAACCATTCTTGGTGCAACCGCAACCGCAGACGACATGGCTACGGTCAAAATCGATGGCGGCTCCGCCTCCATCGACTCGTCGAGCATCATCAACACGGGCCAAACCGGAACGGCGATTCACATCGAGAACTCCGGTGCCACCCTGACGGATGTCATCGTCAAGAACGCCGCAGTTGGTATTTCCAGCTACAACGGTGCCCCGCAAGTGGACGGATTCACCTCCACGGGCAACACCGTTGGAATTGATGCCTACGGCGGCATGTCCCTGCCAACCATCTACCGAAGCCCTTCGCTCTCTGGCATGCCAGTCGGCTGGACCACCTACAAGATTGACTTGTCCACCTACCTGGGCAACGGCAACTACATTCAGGTTGGAGCCAACTCCGTCTGGGCAGGTGGAAACGCCCACCCCAACTACAACTTTGCCACCGGTAAGTACTACATGATCACCGACCGAATGAACATCATGCTTGAGGACGACCAAGGCAACTCGTGGAACATCACGGACAGCGGCCAAGAGGGATACTACCCCTACGGATCCAACGATCCTGCGGTCTCCGCCGGAACGCACTCCTACAACGGAGGCGAGGGCGGTGCACCATCCTGGCACTGCAACTACTACGGCTACGACTATGGACCCAACTACCTGAACTACGAAGGCTACTTCTACTACCTCTACCGATATTGGCTTAACCAGGCCGTGAGCTTCCCCGGCTACTACGAAGCTCCCGACGAGTTTGGCTTCAGCTGGGAAGATCAGAACAGCCCAGAAGGGAACTTCCAGTCTCGCTACCCCTACAAGTACTGGGGCTACTCCGCGCAGACCTACCAAGGATTCACGGGCGTCTACCAGCCGCCTGAGGGCCCCGGTGGACAACCGTCAAGCGGTCCAGGACAACCCGGTAACGTTGGAAACCCACCCAGCTACGCTGCAGGCGGCTACCCCAACAACTACGGTGTTTGCCTGGACTACGCCTACACCTACTACATGAACAGCGGACAAGGCGCTCGAATGACCTACCCGATTGTGGACATCTCCAACGCTGTCGCAAACGGTGGAAACATCTCGAAGATGTACGTCTGGATTGACGTGCTTCACAACCGTGCCGACAACTACCAAGACCGATACGACTTCGTGGCTCGCTCGGGCAACGACCCAAGCGACCTGGGAACCTACCTCCGTGAATCCGGTACTCCGCTCTTCAAGGACGGAACCATCACGGGCGCTGACACCGGTATCCAAATCGGCGGCGCTTTCGCTGCTGGAAACTTTGAGGATGTGTCGGTTGTCAGCCCAACTCAAGCAGGTCTTGAGATTGTGGGACAGACCGCTGCCACGTCCGATGGAATCGCAGTGTCCGGTGGAAACTACGGTGTGCTCGTGTCCACCACGGGCTCCGGTCAAATGGACTTGATGAACCTCGATCTCCAAAATCAAGTCGTCGCTGGTGTTCTGTACCAGAGCGACGTTGGCGGAGATTTGACAGGAAGCATCACCGGCTCGGCCGGTGCGGCGTTCAAGTACGCCTCACGAACCACCAAGGATGTTGAGTTCAACAGCATGACCATTGAGAACAACGCCATCGGTATCGAGACCGACGGAAGCGGCGACTTTACGCTGACCGACGTCGTGATGTCGAACACCAAGGACGTTGTGATGACTGGCTCATCCAACATGGACTTCATCGAAGGAAGCGTTGACACCAACGCAGTTGAGGTCACCGGAACCGGTGAGTTCAGCCGCCAGCGACAGTTGGACATCACTCTGCAGGCGAACGTCTCAAGCGTCGCTGAAGACGTGGGCGACACTTCGATTGTCCTCAAGGACAGCACAGGTCAAGTCACCGGTATGGCTACAACGGATTCAAACGGCGTGGCCAACGACCTGCTCTTCACCACACAAACGGTGGACAGCAGCGGGCTCTCCGTGACGAATCTGAACGGCTACACGGCTGTTGCTTCCGCGACCATCGATTACTACTGGACCAACAGCAACAACAACGCTGCTGACTTCAGGTACGTGTTTGCCCCAATGTCCCTCACGGACGCCTCGGGCAACTCGGACACGGTTTACATGGAAGACGAGTTCACCGCTCGAATCTGCTACACATCGGCTTCTTACACCAAGCAGACTCAGTGTGCGGGCGGTATTTCGACCGGTGGCAGCCGAACCTACAGCAACGGACTGGTTGAGTACGGATACCTCCGAAGCCACGGCGGCAACGACCTGGCTGGCGAGACCGTCATGATGGACGCACCGTTCATGTACCTCCGAGCCGGTTCACACAACTGGAACGGATCCACATGGATTTCAACGGCCTCCTACGACTTCGAGAACTCCAATCGACTCTATCCATTCTACAACGGCGAATCCAACCTCTACATGCACGACGCATCGGTGACCGCTGTCGCTACCACCAGCAGCGGCGTTCCCCAAGGGTTCAACCTCGGCTACCGATACTACTCGCTGAACATGGACATGAACGACACCACCATCTCTGGTGTTGCATCGGTCATTGGTGCCATGGGCTATGGATACTACAACAGCTACGAACTTGACTTCTTCAAGATCACCAACAGCACGTTCGTCCACTTCCAAGGATACCAGCAGCTGAACAATGCGATCAACCGCCAGGACATCTGCATGCAGGTGAACGGTGGCGATGGAAACCTCATCGACAGCAACACGTTCATCGATTGCGGTGTTGGTGTTATGGCAGAGCGCTCGCCGTACTACTACAGCCACTCGAGCTCGGAAATCGGTGCTGACAACTTGACCATCACCAACAACGTCTTTGAGAACGGTGGCGAAATCGCCGACGTTTGGTTCTACAACACCAACGAAGTTCAGGGTGCACTGGTCTCCGACAACGAGTTCAACCCAAGCAACGGACACGCCGTGGCCATCTACCCCGGTAACACCGCCGACGTCACCATTTCGGACAACACGATTGTGGGCGGCGACGACGCCATCTACATGAACCGTGTGTCCGACTTCGTGATTGACGGCAACGACATCGGCGGCATCAGCGACGCAACCTCAACGGGTGTGTACGTGGTTGGCGGCGATGGCGACATCACCGACAACACGTTGACGGACGCTGACGGCGGTATGTACCTCGACAGCATGACCTCGCCTCCGGCACCGACCAGCACGCTCTGTTCGATTGGATCCAGCGACTACCGACAGTCCACGTCCTGTTCTTGGACGTTGGGCGCCGGCAAGACCGCTGTGTTCAACCTCGGAACCGACAGTTGGGGCTACGAGATCAGCATTGAGATCACCAAGCCTGACGGTACAAAGGACTCCTGGCCCACCTACTCGTTCGCCAGCAACTCGCAATACAACCCACTCCGCACCTACTCGGACGCTGGCAACTACACGTTGGTTGTCACCGACTCTTGGGGCGACGGTGGTGCAACCATTTCGGTTGTTGAGTCCTCTGGAAACACGGGCGGCTACGCCGGTCCAGACGTGAGTGGAAACACCATCGGCCTGTCCGCAGGACGTACCGCACCCAACGCCGTTGGAATGACGTTGACATCGTGCGACCAGATCACCATCCAATCCGCTACGAACACCATCAACCTCGGCGACAACGCCGTGGTGATCGACGACTGCGACTTCAGCGACGTCGGCTCCACCTTCACAGGTGATGGCCTGGCTTCCACGGTCGGGATCGTTGGCGATGACACCAACACCGTCATGGTGCTGAACGGCACCACGGTGAGTGGCTACGCCACCGGTGTGAGCAAGGAAAACGGCGACCTGAGCATGATTGGCGGCGCTTCACTCGCCGGCAGCGACTACGGTGTGTACGCAGAAGACACCTACGTTGTGGCCATCGACGCCCATGTGGACGGCGGTACCCTCGGTACCGGACTTCACATCGTTGACGGCCCCGATGCGTGGGTCTACCCCATGGACGCCTCAGGCGCCATCGGTATGTACGTCGAAAACACACCGTTCCGCTGGGACGGCGGTGTGGCTGACGCCACCACGGCCTTGTCCGTCGTGGACGCAACCGGAAGCGTTGAGAACATTTCCTGGGCCGACGCCACCACGCAGGTGAACGCAGGCAACAACGCCCACATCACCTCGATTGGCAACACACTTGACGCACAGAAGATCGTGGTCGCCAGCTCGGCGGTCATCGATGAAGCCAACCTCATGAGCATTGAGTCCACCCACTTGGGTGCCGCTCCTGCCAACGAAGTTGCTCTGCTTCTGACCTCCACCGACGACGAGCGTGCATCCTACGTCTCAACCTCCTTCCAGCCAGACGCCATGACGGTCGACGGCTCGGACGAGGACTGGAACGGCGGCAACGCCCTCAACCCATCCGGCTACGCTATGCCCGGTGTGATGAGCGGTGACGGCACCGACGACTTCCTGGTGACCTACATCGAGGGCGACGGCATCTACTTCGGTATGACCAACGCAGACTTGACCACTTCCGACGTGCTGATTTACCTCAGCACAGGTAGCGGCGGTTCCGATGTTGGATACAACGGCCTCGGCGGCGCACACGACCTGCCCTTCAGCGCAAACTACGTGCTGTGGGCTGACAACGAAGGTTCCTACGACCTCTACAGCTACGGTTTCCTCGGTTGGAGTCCATCCTCCTTGAGCACGGCCAACATCGATGTGGACTTCTCCACCTCGCTTGCTGAGTTTGGTGTTCCATGGAGCCGCATTGGCGGTATGTCCGACGAGATCGACATCCTCGCTGTTGTGCAGGCAGAGACCACGGCCGACGTGAGTGCAGTTCACCCAACGCAAACCATCGACAGTTCCTCGACGCTCCAGGACTTNACCAAGTTCATGACCGTNGAGTTGTCCCACGGCGACCTCGCTGACGGCACCTTGTCGTCCGAGGTNCTGGTGTACCAGTCNTACAAGGGCAGCACCACCGCCACCGGTCAGAAGAACTACGACATGATGATCAAGACGCCTGCGGCTTGTGCATACGACTGGGCCACCGTCGAGGACATCTCGATGGCCACCAACGTTGTCTTCGACGACAGCTACGTGGCAGGTACGGGCGACACGACCAACGTTCAGAGCACGATTGACATCAAGCGTGCGTGCCCAGAGATCACCACACAGGGATCCGGTATCAGCGACGCTCTTGTGGACTTCAACAAGGACGAGGACACTCCAGCCTTCACGTTCAGCCTGACCAACTTGGCTGACGACGTGCAGGACGAGGAATCCGACTTGACGTGGACCGTTGACGAGGGCACACTGGTTGCCTTTGACAACATCCTCGTCGACTGGTCTCAGAACGGACAAGACGTCACGATTACGCCACTGACCGACCAGTTCGGATACGTGGTGTTCTCCTTCGAGGTCGTTGACAGCAACGGATTGAGCGACACACACAACATCACCTACACGGTGAACAACGTGAACGACGCTCCCGAGATCTGCAACGTTGAGCGCACCGACTGCATGCCAATCTTCTCTGAAGACGACGGCAACTACAACATCCTGCCTGAAGGATTTGGTACACACACCAAGTTCCTCGGCGATGTGTCGAACGCCACACGT
Source organism: Methanobacteriota archaeon (assembly GCA_002722695.1). GTDB lineage: Archaea > Thermoplasmatota > Poseidoniia > Poseidoniales > Poseidoniaceae > Poseidonia. Next base: position 58,811 of record PBMS01000008.1, on the reverse strand, counting down.
TCCTACATCCGTGACATGGCCAACGAGCAAGCTCCAACCCGCCAAGTCTACTCCTGGTCCGCCAGCGCCGCAGACTTTGGTACCACGGACGCATGTTCCGCCTTCGACGTCGACATCGTCAACAACGAACTGGCCATCACCGAGAACACCAACAACGAGTTGGGTGGAAAGTGCACGGTCACGCTCGGCCTTGCCGACAACGGTGCTGAGAACCAAGACGCCGAAACGTACGACGTTGTCTTCTCGGTTGCTCCGGTCAACGACGCTCCGGTCATCCTCGACTGGAACCGCACGACCGAGACCGTCATGGTTGCCGACAACGGTTCGATCCCCGCTCTCCCGTGGTCCATCTCCTTGATGGAAGACGACGAGAACCTGGACAACTTGACCTACGACATGTCCGCCATCAAGGCCGACGTCGACCATGAGCTGGACGACCTCTACTGGACGGTCGAGTCCACGGACCAGTGTGTCTACACGAACTACTTCACCACGACCATCGTCGGTGACGACCTCGTGTTCGACCTCATCGAGGACGCTACGACCAACGCCAACGACTGGGAGATTGACTACCTCAACAACAACGGTATCCACCAGATCGGTCCTTCAGGCTCTGAGTACTGTCAGATCCGCTTGGTCCTTCGAGACACCGCAACCGCGCCAACCACGCAAGGCGAGTACAGCACCTATGTGCCCAACTACGACCCAAGCATCATGGCCATTGCAGACTACCAGCAAGGTATTGCCACGAAGGAAATCGGTGTGCGTGTCGAAAACGTCCGAGAATTGGTCCCAGACTACTACTTCGACGATGTGGCTGGCTTCAGCTTCAACGGTGTCACCAACGTCATGACCGGCACCTACGTCCCGGTCACCGTCGCTGTAAACGGCGGTGGAGACGAAGGCCCCTACCGATACGACCACATGCTGGCCATCACCTATCACACGGACGGTCATGATGATGTTGAGTTGACTCGATACTACGCTGTGCCCGACTACGGTGCCAGTGTCAAGTACACCGAGGATGTCTACATCACCAAGGACACCACCCACGTGTATGTCGAGATGGACGTTGTGACCTGTTTGGCCAACCCCTGCGACATGTCGGTGACCGCTGCGGACCGCTTCCAGGCCGATGAGCCCGGATCCCACTACGCAATCGTGAACAACGTGCAGAGCGACGAGCCATGGTCCAAGCCCGGACAATACGGTAAGAACGCCACGAAGACCTCGGAACGCCGACCTCTCCTTGAGGACAGCAACTGGTGTAACAACATCATGACCTCGCTCGCCACCGCTGATACGTGCAACCACGCCAACCAGCCTGCGAGCACGTTCTTGTCCACGGACCAGAACCTGCCAGATGTTGTGGAAACCATCGGTGCCAGCGCCGTTCCATCGTTCGCCCCAAGCATCGTCGCAGTGGCCCTGACGGGTCTCTTCGTCAGTGCTCTCTCCTTCGCCAGCCGCCGTGCTGACGACGAAGAGGACGTCGAATCGATGGCTGAGGACGACGCCGCAGTCAGCCCGGTGATCGCAACCATCCTGATGGTCGCCATCACCGTGGTTCTGTCCGGTGTCATCTACGTGTGGGCTTCCAGCCTCGCCGAAACCGACGTGAAAGGTGTGCCTCGTGTGACCTTCGACATCGAAGACATCAACGCCTTTGATGCCGACCAAGGACACTGGAAAATCACCGTTGAGCAATCCCAGACGGCGCTTGCAACCCAAGCGGTTGTGGTCAAGGTGTTCTACACCAACGCCACGGGTGCTCTCAACACGTTCCAGGTGAATCTGGCCGACAGCGCCGGTGTGTACGGGTTCAACCCAGCCAACAGCGACGCCTTCGTGACCTTCGTGGACTCCGTGACCAAGGAACAAATCTCCGAGTCAGAAACCCGGTCGATCTCGACCTTCAACTCTGGAGACACGATCTTTGTGCGAACCCACGCACCTGACGGTACGCCTCTTGAAGACGCTACGATCACCCTGAGTTATGCTCCGATCAACGGAGACGGTGCCCTGCTCCGAACTTGGGACGACCTGAGCTACGACAAGAAGGCTTGAGCCTGAACGTCGAACCAGCGAATCGTCCAACGGACGATCGCCTCGGGGAGCGAGGCCCGCAAGGGCCTCCTCTCCTTGGCGCGCGGTAAGCGGATGTTTGCGAAGCCTGTTAAGTCAGGCACCACAGGTGAAACCATGTCAGAGAGTGAAACGAAACCGACGGTCGTCGTGTTTGATTGTGACGGTGTCTTGGTCGATGCGGTGAGTTCCTGGAGAACCCTCCACGACTTGTTCGGTACGGACAACACTGTGAACCTGAACCGGTTCATCCGGGGAGAGTTCAGCGATGTTGAGTTCATGCGATCCGACATTCAGATGTGGAAGGCTGTCAGAACACCGATTCACCAGGATGAGTTGTTCCGTGCATACGCAGGCATCAAACTCATGCCGGGGGCTCGTGAGGCCGTGCAACACTTGCTTGATCAGGGCGTCTTCGTCGCCATTGTCAGCGCCGGTGTGGATCTGTTCGTGAGTTCCGTCGCCAGCATGCTGAAGGTGGACGACTGGATTGCAAACGGGTTTGTGTTTGACGACGACGGGTTTCTGACCGACGAAGGCGTGTGTCGCCTTCACGCCAGCGGAAAAGGTGACGTCATCACCAAATTGCTTGCTATGAACGGTCATGAAGCGGTGAACTGTGTCTCTGTTGGGGATTCTGAAATGGATCTTTCCATGCACGTGGAGGGCAGCCGATTCATCGGTTTCAACCCGTCTCGAGACAGCTCAAAAGAAGCCTTTGCGAGCGCCGGGGTCCCCGTCGTCGTGGAAAAGGACCTACGAGCGATTCTGCCTCTGATGGGTTTTTCCCGCGATGTCTAACGCGACCTCCTAAGAGGTTTAATTCGCCGTCCTTCATCGGAAGCCATGTCCGGTCGTCTTCGACATCGAAAGGCCGGCCATGCAGCTTTGGTTTCGTTGCTGCTGTGCACTGTCCTGATGAGTGGATGTCTGGGCGGTTCGGACGACACATCGTTGGATGATTCCGTTTCAGACGACCAGATTACCCTCACGGTTTGGCACACGTTCGCAGCCGAGAGCAAGGAGGAGAACGTGTTCCTGCAGTCGATTCAATCGTTTGAAACATCCAATCCCAACATCACAATCGACGTTGCGTTGGTTCCGTTTGGCGACGCCGACAACCTGTTCATGACGGCTGCGCAGGGTGGAGAAGCACCGGACTTAATGCGGCTTTCAAGCGACCAGCTCGGAGCGATTGGCGAAGTTCGCGTGGATGGATTCCCACTGCTTGAGGATCTTCGTCCTCACCTTACTCCGGTTCAACGCAATCAATTCCAAGAACAAGCGCTCCACGCCATGCGGTACGACGAGGCCCTTTACGGAGTACCGGCCAGTCAGGATGCGCTTTCCCTGGTTTACAACAAGGCGATTTTTGATGCGCGTGGCGTTGCGTACCCTGACGATTCGTGGACGCAAAACGACCTGCTCGAAGCCGCCCAAGCCCTGACCTACCAAGATGTTCAGGGCCTCGCCCTACCCGTCAAATCGGCGTATTGGTGGTTTGGATTTCAAGCAGGGTACAACGGTTCATTGTTCAACGAAACCGGGTCGCCAACATTGGAGTCCGGCGGCTCTGCTGAGGCTCTTGACTGGCTGCTCAACTTGGAGCTTGAACACGGTGTGGTCGCCACCGGCACCCAAACGGAGGGCATGAAAAACCAATTCATCGCCTCAAAAGCGGCCATGATCGTCGATGGTCCATGGAACTGGGCGACCTACGAAGCCAGTCGCCTCGATGTCGGCCAGTCTCTGCTTCCAGTCATCGAAGAAACGGGTGAGCGAGTGGCGCCGTTGGTCACCTACAAAGGATGGACGGTGAGCAAACAGAGTCTCCACAAACTTGCATCGGTGGACCTCGCATTGCATTTATCGAGCGCTGACGTTCAGAAATCATTTGCGCTTGAGACCTACACACTGCCGACCCATGCGTCGCTTGCAAACGACGCATCGATTCGAGAGGATCCCGTCCTTTCGGGGTTCATTGACCAGGTTGAGGCGGGAACACCTGCCCCCACCACTCGCGCCATGGCGCTCATCTACGGTCCATTGGTCACGGCCTTCGAACAGGTCTACACAGCAACGGCCACCGCCGATGCGGCTCTTGCGGGTGCCAACGAAGAGCTGATGTCTCAAATCGACGGGCTCGAACGTGCTGCTCCGCCTCCATCAAACGAAGGCTACCGAACCATCGCCGTCAATTTCAGCACGGATGAATCATCGGCCTACACCGTCCTGGTGGACGGGCAACTCCACAGTCGACTCTCCACAAACACCTCCTCTCTGTCGAACCTGCCACCGTACGAATTGTGCGAAGCGGACGGTGTCGACATGAGCCGCACGGCGACCGAACGAGTGTATTCTCCAAGCACGTCGGTCATCGCGTGCACGTTGACAGGCATGGTTCCCGGCGCCGTCCATCTCATCGAGATTCAGGGCGACAACGGCACGGTCTTTGAATCGGAACTCACCACCATCGTGGGCGACGTTCTCCCACCGACGGGGGACACTTCAGCCGTGCTGTTCGCTTTGGGAGCCATTGTGGTGTCGCTGATTGCGCTGCTGAGTTATGGTCGTGCCATGGACGTGAAGGCGGGCCGCTTGCACGCAAAATCCGCTCATGTCTACATCGCTCCAGCCATGCTCGCCCTTGCTGTTCTGACGTTTTATCCAGTGCTCTATGGGTTTTGGTTGTCGTTCACCGATGCGGACGCAACGCGATTGGGAGACCAATCTTTCGTTGGCTTGGTCAATTTCATCGAGGTGTTCACCGCATCGGGCTTCCTGCGCGTCACGCTCTTTACGTTGGTTTGGACGGTCGTAAACGTCACCGCTCACATCGGTTTGGGCTTGTTCCTCGCCATGGTTCTGCAGTACGGCAACATTCGTGGTAAAACGGTCTACAGAACCGTTCTCTTGCTTCCATGGGCCATTCCCTCCTACATCTCCGTTCTCGTGTGGAAGGGGATGTTCCAGCCTGAGGGTCTTGTGAACGGACTTCTCGGGACGGATCTCAATTTCTTAGGCGACCCGACCGGGGCGCAGATCGTGGTGATTTTTGTCAACATATGGTTGGGCGTACCGTTCATGATGATGTCGTTAAGCGGGGCTCTCCAAGCCCTACCAAAGGAGATGTACGAGGCTGCGAAACTTGACGGAGTGAGCACGTGGGACACGTTCCGCCACCTCACCTTACCCAATCTCAAAAGCGCCTTGGTGCCGCTGTCCCTGCTCGGATTTATTTGGACGTTCAACATGTTCAACGTCATCTATCTGCTCACCGATGGTGGCCCTGACCTGTACTTTGGAGAGCCCGGACAAACCGATATTCTCATCACGTACGTTTACGATGTTGCCTTCCGGGACGGGGCTTACGGTGTTGCCGCAGCGTGGTCGGTCGTCATCTTCCTGATGCTGCTTGTCTTTTCGTGGAGTTACATGAAGCGAACCAACGCAACGGAGGCGACGCTGTGATCTCCGAAGCCTCCGTTCGTCGGTGGTACACGCCCGTCGAGGTCTCGACGTTGCGCCGATGGCTCGTGGTGAGTTTTGTGGTGAACCTCCTCCTTCTGTCCGTTGACATGCTTCGAGGCGGGGGCTCTACGGTCCTCATCGGTGTTCTGGGGTTGGTCCTCATCACCGGCCTCCTGAACGGTCTCCCCAAGGAGGCCTCACCGTCGTCTCGAAACGTTTCTCTCATCCTCGGTGGGGGGGTTCTCTTGACGGGGTTGGTGCGGTTCACCTTGTCGCCAATGACGCTGTTCGACGGATGGATGCAGGCTTGGCTGGTTGCCCCCGGGGCTCTGACCATCCTCTGGGTTTCCAGTCGACCTGTTTCAGCATGGTCCACACGTTCTCTCTCCATCGGCGCCATCGAGTACGGGTTGGCTCGAAATCAACGCAATGAGACGCGTTTACGTGCGTTTGGCGCCCACGTTGTGCTCGTACATTTTGTGGTGCTCACGGTGTTGCCACTGGTGTGGATCTTGGACATTGCCCTGTCTCCAGGCAACGCGTTGGGCGGCACCTTGGGTGGGCCCTACACCGGTGAGCATTTCTCAAACATGTTGGGGAGCGAGGCGTTTTGGACATGGATGACGAACTCGCTCATCGTCAGCGTTGGCACCACACTGCTGGGCTTGGTGGTGGCTGTTCCGGCCGGATACGCGTTCAGCCGATACAAGTTCACTGGGAGGGACGTCTCGATGTTCTCCTTCTTGCTGGTCCAAATGTTCCCCGGCATCATCATTCTCGTTCCTTACTTCCTGGTGATGAAATCGCTTGGTTTGCTCAATTCCCACCTCGGCCTGATTTTAGCGTATTGTGTCACCGCCCTCCCGCTGTGTGTTTGGATGCTCAAAGGGTTCTTTGACACGGTGCCTCGGGAGCTGGAAGAGGCGGCGTTGTTGGACGGCTGCAACCAGTTCCAAGTCTTCACCAAGGTGGTGCTGCCGCTTTCGCTCCCGGCCGTAGCGGTAACAGCGTTGTTCAGCTTTCTCGCAGCGTGGAACGAATTCCTCCTGGCGCTGACGTTCAACACGTCCAACGACATGTACACGCTTCCAGTCGGGCTGGCCTCAATGATTTCCAGCACCGGACAGGCTTGGGGCGATTTCGCTGCGGCCAGCCTCTTGGTCAGTCTGCCGGTTGCTCTCCTGTTTTTGTTCTTCCAGAAGTTCCTCATCGAGGGGCTTTCAGCTGGAGGCGTGAAGGGGTGAACCAACATGGTGAGTGTAAAGTTTGAAGGGGTTTCGAAACGGTACGAAGACGGCTTTGAGGCGGTCAAGGGTCTCGATCTTGAAGTCAGGGACGGTGAATTCCTTGTCCTGCTCGGTCCTTCTGGTTGCGGTAAATCCACCACGCTTCGCATGTTGGCTGGCTTGGAAGAGATTACGGAAGGCACCGTTTCCATCGACGGCGTGGCCGTCAATCACCTCCCAGCAGGTGCCCGGGGGCTTGGCATGGTCTTCCAATCCTATGCGCTCTACCCTCACATGACGGTTCGCGACAACCTGACGTTTGGACTGCGTATGGCCAAGGGCGAGGAGAAGATTTCCGATGCAGACATGGCGGGCCGGGTCAAGGAAACAGCCACGATGCTGGAGTTGTCCGATCACCTTGACAAGAAACCCAAGGAATTGAGCGGCGGACAGCGCCAACGCGTGGCCCTGGGCCGCGCACTCATTCGTCGTCCCCAAGTGTTGCTGATGGACGAGCCCTTGTCCAACCTTGATGCGGAACTTCGGCACCAGATGCGCCATGAAATCCGGCGACTGCACGATGAATTGGGAACCACAACCATCTACGTCACCCACGACCAAATCGAGGCGATGACGCTTGCGGACCGGGTGGCCATCTTGGACAAAGGCGTGCTACAACAGCATGCACCTCCACTCGAAGCGTATCGACAACCCAGCAACGAGTTCGTCCAATCCTTCCTTTGTCGTCACCTCGATGAACTGGTTGAAACCGCCAACACGTTGCTGCGACCCACCGAACCGGCGCAGGAGGGGTCCCCTTGAGCCTTGTCCGCTCCTCGTTGGGACTGGTCCTCCTCCTGCTGATGGTCTCCTTTTCGCCGTTGTTTTCCAACGACGCTCAGGCCACCACGGGTCGATCTTCCACGGCCACCACGGTCTCCTACGTCGGTGAAGCCAGCACGGTGAAACTCGCAGGTGAGTGGGATTGGGACGCACCGGTTGACATGAACCTCTCCGGAGGTGTGTGGTCGGTGGACATTGAACTGGCAGAAGGCTTGTACTGCTACAAAATCGTGGTCGATGGTGTGTACATCCTCGACCCTGAAAACCCCGAACGATCGTATTGCGATGGAATTGAGAATTCGCTGCTCCGAGTAAACGACCATCTCCGTCCTTACTACACTGCGAGCATGACCGATACGGCTCTCAGCGTCACCTATCACGCTGGCTCCACGGGGGCGGGGCCCGACGGAACGCCAACTGCACTCCAAGGTGCGACGTGGGATGCCCAGCACTCGGTCTGGACGCTCTCACTCGATGGATTTGAAGACGGAAAGCACACCCTGAAGATCGAAGGTCTTGACACGCACGGGCATCAAGCGTACGACCTGTTGGTTCCCTTTTGGCGCGGACCGCACGCATCGTTTGTTTGGGAGGACGCTCTGGTGTACATGATCATGACCGATCGCTTCGTCAATGGAAACGAAAGCAACGACGGGAACCCCACCGGAGCGGCCTCCGGTGCGGACTGGCAGGGCGGCGACTTTGCGGGCGTGACGAGCATGATTGAATCCGGTTATTTCGCAGACCTTGGTGTCAATGCGCTTTGGCTTACTCCCTTCAACGCCGCTGCGCAGGGCACGGGTAAAGCGGCCGATGGCGTGCACGACGTCTCGGCCTTCCACGGGTACTGGCCCACGGAAGCTCGGGGCGTTGAACCTCGCTTGGGCACGGAGGACGAACTTCATGCCATGATCAACGCCGCTCACGATCGTGGCATTCGCGTGATGATGGACTTCGTTGTCAATCACGTTCACGAAGACCACGAATATGTCCAGAGCCACCCGGAGTGGTTCAATTCCGGTTGCATTTGCGGTCAGGCCGAGTGCGATTGGACCGAGCATCGACTGGACTGCCAGTTCACCGCCTACATGCCCGACGTGAATTGGGAGAACCGAAATGCATCGGAGCAATTCATCGCCGATGCGTTGTGGTGGATGGAAACCTTTGATTTGGACGGGGCGCGCATCGATGCGGTGAAGCACGTTGAGAACCTGGCTGTTTCCAACCTCGTGGCTCAAATCAACAACCGGTTCGAAACGGTCGGCAACGACGTCTACCTGAAGGGCGAAACCGCCATGGGGTGGTCGGGCCACTCTCTCGAGGCCAATCAGGGCCAGTACGGGGCCATCAACGCCTACATGGGTCCGGACGGTTTGGACGGCCAGGCCGATTTCGTCCTGTACCACGCCGTGGTGGACAACGTCTTTGTCTCCGGCAACGAGAACTACCAGCATCTCGACTTCTGGACCAACCGTAGCCAAGACCAGTACCTTTCCGGCTCGCTGATGGTGCCTTACGTTGGCAGCCACGATGTGCCTCGTTTGACCAGTCGTGCCGACACCGGAACGGGCGATGCATACAACCAGTGGGCGGAGCAGGGTTTGCCCGGCCAACCCGGCGATGTTTCGGCGTATCACACTGCCCTGCAAGCGTACGGTTGGCTTCTGACCACGCCCGGAGCGCCGCTCCTTTACTACGGCGACGAATACGGAGAGTACGGTGGAGCGGACCCGGACAACCGTCATATGTACCGCAGCGAATCCCAGTGGAGCAGTCACGAAGCCTCCTTGTTTGAGAACATCTCCGAACTCGGTCAACTTCGACTCTCCTCCGTCGCTCTGCGTCAGGGTGAGTACAGCACCAGGCTCGCCCAGACCAATCTTCTCGTCTACGACATGACGCACGACGATGAGGTCATGACCGTGGCGTTGAACCGAGGTGGTCCAACGGAACTGTCCGGGTTTGGAGCCAACGACTCCGTTCGTTTCGGGACGGCCGTCATGGAGAACGGTTCACTTTCAATCCCTGCTCATTCCGTTTCCGTGGTTGAACTGAATTCGATGCCTCCAGCCAACGACTCGGACAGTGGAACGGACGCTGCGCCGTTGTTGGGATGCATGGACCCGGCTGCGGAGAATTACGACCCTGAGGCGACCGAAGACGACGCAACCTGCACTTACCCTGAGCCGGCTGTTGCCGGGTGCACGGACGCATCGGCCACCAACCACGACCCCCAAGCCACCGAGGACGACGGGTCGTGTGTTTTCGAAGCCTCAAACGACACCACGTCCAACCAATCCGAGGCGGAGCCGGAACCACCTGCTGGAACAAATTCCACCGACGTCAACTCGACCGACGACCCCACCAACCAGAGCACCGAGGGCCCTGCGATGCAGGTCTGCCCCGATTGCTGCGGGACCACGCAGGAGGTGCCCGCCAACGAAGCATGTCCGGTGCCGACATGCGGTGCGTGCGAGGACGACGCATCGTCCTCCAGTTCGTCCACCAGCGAGACCCTTCGCACGATGCTGATCGGTGTGGTTGCTCTCCTCTTGGCGGTGCTGCTCATCACGGGGAAAAAGCCGCCGGGAGCGGAGGCGAAGCTCGAGGATGAATTGGCTCAAGCAAATCGGTTGTAGAAGTGCAGGTAGTCAGCGATCATCCTCGTGCCCGTAAACCGGGCCGACGTGGCGATGCTGGCTCGCATCAGTTTCGCCCAACGCTCGGGGCCTTCGTCCCAGAGAGGTAACACTTCGTGCTCCAGAACGTTGTAGATGTTGTTGGCGTCCCGCTCGTCGTCTCGCTCGTCCTCGGATTGGCCGATGGCCCAGCCGTTGACGCCGTGCTCGCAACCCTCGGGCCACCAACCGTCCAAGATGGAACAGTTTGGAACACCGTTCATGGCCGCTTTCATACCTGAGGTTCCCGATGCCTCGAGAGGTCGAATCGGATTGTTCAGCCAAATGTCCACGCCGCTGGTCATTGCAAGACCCGTCGCCATGTCGTAATTCTCGATGAAGGCCACCGGGATGTCGTCAGCCACCTCCTTGGCCGAGGAGAAGATGTCTCGAATCAGCTGCTTGCCGCCTTCGTCTTTGGGGTGGGCTTTCCCACTGAACACGAATTGAATCCGATCTGCACCGAGCGCTCGGAGGCGTTCGAGGTCGCTGAAGACCAGGTTGGCCCGCTTGTAGGTTGCAAATCGGCGAGCAAACCCGATGGTGAGTCGGGCTTCATCCAATCGAACACCTGTAGAGGCGTGGACCAGTTCTCTCAGGATGCGACGACTGGCGGTGCGTGCCTCGAGCAATGCATCGTCTGGAAGGCTTCCAGCGTAGGCGAGTTGGCCCGGGTCTTCCTTCCACCCGGGGAGGTGGCTGTCGAACAGTCCTCCCATTTGCGGCGAAGTCCATGTGATGTGATGAACCCCGTTGGTGATGGGTGCGATGTGGGTGCTGCCGAACATCGTGGACGCAACTTGGGCGTTAAGATTTGAAACAGCGTTGACCGATGTTGAAAGGGCCACCGCTAGATGTGACATGGAGCAACGGCCCCCTTGTTCTGGGTCGCCGGCTCCTCGAACGAGGTCCTGAGCATCCGCAGGAAGCAGGTCGCCAACGACGTCTCGGACCAGTTGCCACTCAAAGCGGTCGTGCCCTGCTGGAACCGGTGTGTGCGTGGTGAACAGCGTACGTTGCGCCAGTTCCTTTCGGCTCCACCCCTGGCGCAGCATCTCGAGCATGGCAAAGGTGCAGTGGCCTTCGTTGAGATGCATCCCAACAAAGTCGTGGCCGAGGTGTTGAAGGGCCTGAACACCGCCCACGCCGAGGAGGTACTCTTGGCGGACGCGTGTTCGGTCATCCCCCCCGTACAGTCGAGCGCCTAGGCCGATGAATTCCGTTGAGTTGTTGGGGTGGTAGGTGTCGAGGAAATAGACGGGAACGACATGTCCGGACACACCCACCACGTCGGTTTTCCAAATTGTGGCGTGGAGAACGGTTCCATCGAGGGGCAGCTGGATGCTTTTTCCCGTGTTCGTAAGGTGTTCCGCCGGGTCGATGGGCCCGTAGGACTCGGATTGGACACCATTGTCGTCAAGGTGCTGGCGACCGTATCCCTCTCGATAGAGCAGGCTCAGGCCCACCAGAGGAAGCTCGGCGTCGGCTGCTGATTTCACGTGATCGCCCGCTAAGACCCCCAGACCTCCGGAATAGGTGTGGAGTTCGGACCACAGCCCTATTTCGGCGGTGAGATACGCAACGGGTGGCATCAGTAGCACCACCAAAAAATGGGTTATATTGTTCACGGTGGAGCATTCTTCAACCCGGGAGGTCGGACCAAGCAAACGACCACCGCCAGTTTCCATCGTGTGTTCCGGGGGTGTTCATTCGAGCGGTGCTGTCCAAGCCCAGCACGTCTTGGAGCGGGAGCACCACCATCCGCCCCGCGCTCTCCATGGCCATTCGAATCAGGCCTTTGTGAGGTGATTCGTCGTCCCCGAGGAGCGCACAAACCCTCCCTTTTGTTTCCCGGTCAAGCATCTCCCACCACCCCTTCGTCGTGTTGTTGTCGTGGGTACCGGTGTACACCACCTGGTCGGATTGGATCGCATGCGGATGGTGTGGGTTGTTTGCTTCACCTCCAAAACCAAAGTGCAGAACGGCCATTCCGGGGAGCTTGAAACGACGGCGGAGTTCCACCACCTCGTTGGGAACAACACCGAGGTCCTCTGCGAGGATTTGATCGGCGTCAACCACCACATCGTGGATGGCGTTCAGCAAATCGTCCGCCGGGCCGTCCTGCCAACAACCGTTTCGTGCATCGTCGTCCTCCACGGGCACCGCCCAGTTGGAATGGATGCCTCGAAAATGGTCAATCCGTACCACGTCAAACAATCGGAGCATGCGCTTCATACGTTCCTTCCACCAGCGCCAATCTTCGTCGCGATGAGCGTCCCAATCGTAAAGAACAGTGCCCCATTTTTGTCCGCCCTCACTGAAATAATCCGGTGGGACGCCAGCGACCAAAGCGGGCATTCCGTCCGAATTGAGTTGGAACAGGTTGCGATGGGCCCAAACATCCGCTGAATCGTGGGAGACGAACATCGGTACATCGCCAATGAGGGAGATGTCTGATTTTCGGGCCTCATGAGCCAGTTGGTTCCATGCGTGCTGGACCGTCCGCTGCTCGAGGACGTGGTGCTTGGCTTGGTCTCGATAGGCCTCAAGCGCCTCAGGATGGCGGTCGCGAAGCGGACGTGGCCATTCAAACCACGGTCGATGACCGTGAGCCTCTTTGATGGCTGCATAGAGCCCCCAGTCCTCCAGCCAATAGTCGTCGTCGGGCATTGATTCAGCTTCCGTCCCACGCATCAACGCCGGCCAGGTCGCAAATGCGGTTGGGGATGCGTAAGGTGAACCGTGCTCATCGGGCGGTGTCAGTGGGAGCATTTGCCAGGCGCTGTACCCTTGATCGCGCAGCCACCTCAGAAAACGAAGAGCGTCGTCCAAGGTTGAATTGGGCAGGGAGGTGATGTGGCACAGAACACCTTTCCCTTCCATGGCCCCCATCAAGCGATAAAGCCTTTCAATCTATCATGATAGGGCTGAGCAATGCGCTCCAAGGCCGTGTTCATCGTGTTGGTGTTTTTCGCCTCTCTTTTTACAGGATTTGTCGAAGGACAAACCCCCGACGACATCACGGTTGACGGGGCCCATTCGGACTGGACTGCGGATTCGCTCATGGCGACCGACGACAGCGGCGTTGAGTTCCGAATGACCTGGAACGAAACCATGCTCTTCCTCGGTTGGGACGGGACGGACTGGAAGTCCACCGTTGAGGGAGCGGATCTTTTCGTTTATCTGAACACCTCGGAGGGCGGTTCCGTCCTCGCTCGAGATTGGGGTTTTGCACACACCCTTCCGTTCGCTGCAGACCACGGGTTTGTGCTGGAAGACGACACCTACAACCAGCACATCGCTTACGATGGAAATGCGTGGGTCGACCAGTCCACGCCGGTCGAGCTCTATGCGGGCTGGGCTGACAATCAGGCCACTGAACTCGCGCTGCCCTGGTCGGCGTTCGGTTCGCCCACCTCGTTTGAAATCATCGTCTACGCACAGTGGCAGGATGAAGGCAACGTCTGGGCTTCGTTTCCCACACAAAATCCCGCCAGCAACAACGGGGCAGAAACCTTCACGCATGCTTGGCACGCAGAAAACATCACCAACACAACCGTCCCCAGAGATCTCCCAATCGTTGAATCGCTCACCGTTGAAAAAGTGGACGACGCACTCAACCTCGCCATCGTCTTTCACCAGCACCAACCGTACTACAAGAACAAGCTGACCGGGATGTACGAGATGCCTTGGGTTCGGGTTCACGCCATGACCGAATACGTCGATTCGCCGGGCATATTGGCTGAAACCGACACCAAAGTCACCTACAACCTCGTTCCGTCGTTCATCGAGCAACTCGTTGATTACAACCTCAACGAAACGCTCGATGTTCACACGGACATCGCTAAGAGGTCGTGGAGCGACGGCGGTTATCCAAACGCAACCGCTCTTGAGCTCCACACGATGCAGTTCCAATCGTTTTGGAACAGCGGCTGGATTTACAATGTCTCGCAAAGCGATGAAAAACTCGGGTGGCTCTATCCGTCGAGCGCTCGCTACAAGGAACTCTACGACATGACGCTTCACAATCTAAAACCCGACACCATCATGGACGACGAACTCCTCGCACCGCAAGATTTCCTCGACCTTCAGGTGTTGTGGTACCTCTACCAGTTTTCGCCCGATTACGTCCAAGGGGATTACAACAGCACTCATCGGGACGAGGGCTTGCTGGCGTTGTTTATGCAAAACGGGAATTACACACTTGCGAATCTCAACTACGTGCTCGATGCGCAGCACGAGCACATGGGCAACGTCCTCCCGATGTACAGCGAATTGGCCGCCGAGGGTCAAGTTGAATTGACCACGACCCCGTATTACCACCCCATCATGCCGCTGTTGATGATGGACGGGTGGACGATGGAAGACGGCATCCGCGTCAACAAAGAGGCTTGGCCAGCGGACGTTCAAAACCACCTCGTGACCGGTATGGACCTGTTCGAATCAGAACTCGGTTTCCGACCCGTCGGCATGTGGCCGAGTGAACAAGCGGTGTCTCCAGCCATGGTGGAACCGGTGACCGACGTCGGCATCCAATGGATGGTCTCCGACGAGGAGATCCTCAAGCAGTCCACCGACACGACCGGTCAATACGTCGATGTTGAAGACGCTGCGAACCTTGCAACGCCCTGGATGGCGACCGGAGAGGAGGGCGGTGAAATCGCCGTGATCTTCCGAGACCGAGTCATCTCCGATCGAATCGCCTTCCAGTACGGAACGATGACCCCCGAGGCCGCAGTCTCCGATTTTATCTCCTACCTTGACAACGTTCGCCAGCAACTTTTGGACGCCGGGGAGGACCCATCCCAACACCTTCTCACGGTGGCCTTGGACGGGGAAAACTGGATGTTCATGTCCGAATTTCAGCATTACGACAACGCTCGCCCCTTCATGGAAGAGTGGTACGGACGGCTGGCTGAACATCCCACCATCGTCACCACCACGCCATCGGAATTCCTCAGCAAAGGAACGACGCTGCCCGAAATCGACACCATTGGAACCGGTTCATGGATTGACGGTACCCTGAGGACATGGGCTGGAGAGGAAGAGGAGAGTCTTGGGTGGCAACGGCTCGTTGAGGCGCGGCAGGCCCTCGTTGACTTTGAGGAAACCAACCCGGACGACCCGGGTTTGCCAGCCGCTTGGGAATCGCTCTACATCGCTGAGGGCAGCGATTGGTATTGGTGGTACGGGCTCGATCAGGACAGCGGTTACGACGAGAATTGGGACGTCTTGTTCAAGGTCCACCTCTCCAACATTTATCGAGCCATCAATCTCGACCTACCCCCTTATCTTCAAGATCTTTGGACCAACCCAGCGGTTCCCAACCCGGCCGCAAGTGGCATTGTTGAACCGATGATTGACGGTGTTGCACTGCCCGGGGAGTGGGACGGTGCTGCACGATACGACGCGCCGATTTCGGGCGGCGAGTTTGACATAGAATCGTTCCACTTTGGCTACGATGCATCCAATGTTTTCCTTCGCGTTGACGCCACCACGCTGGACGACTTGAGCCTCATCGAGGGCACGACTCAATACGACTCACCCGACTTGGCCATCTACTTCATGCAGCCCAATGCGGTCAATTTCAACGAAGCAGAAACCAACTTTAGGACGTATTACGGAAACCAAATCCTCGGCTTCCCGTCAAAGTACATGGTGGCGTTTGATTTCGACACGCTTCGAGAAGACGGGCGGGCCAAATGGAATCTTTTCAGTGCCCAAGGGAAGGTTGGCGATCAAGAACGATGGGTTCTTTCAGGCAGCTCGAATCTCGGGGGATGCGCAGTGGACGAGGTCTACGAGTTTGCTGTCCCGTGGGCCGACATTGGTCTTGCACCACGATACTCCACTCGAGTCAAGGTGGTCACGTCGTGGAGAGATTCCCTTTCCTACGGTGACGGGACGGACGCTGAAATGGCGCCACCAGCGCCCGCAGAAATGGTGCTTCCTGACCTTGAAGACTGGGTCACTCTGCTGGAATTGGAGGACGCCGTGGGCGACGAAACCGGTGACGGCGATTACGTCTACCCTTTGGCCTCGGACTTCAACACCCCCAACGGTGGCGGTCTTTGGGACGCCACGCACCTCACCGTCCGGCAAAGCGCCTGGAACGCACAGTTCATTTTGACCATGGGCGAGATGACCGACATCTGGGGTCTATCGAACGGCTTCAGTCATCAAATCGTTCAAATCTACGTGGACCAAGGTGAAACCTCGTACGGGCGGACGTCCATGTTGACGGGCGCCAACGCCGAAGTGCACCCGGACTGGGCTTGGGAAGTGGCGATCAGCGGAACGGGGGAACCGGGTGCGGTGCAAGCCGTTCAGGCTCAAACCGGCAGCGCTTCAGCCCGGGGCGTTGACGTCTCGGGGGACGTGGAATCGAAGACGATCACCTTCACCGTCAGCAAAGGCGTCATCGGGTCCGACATCCCCAACTATCGCTACATCATCGTTATCGGAAGTCAGGACGGGTTCGGAACAGGAAAATGGCGCGATGTCATGGAGCAGCCCGCAACGTGGACCTTGGGCGGCGGTGAAAACCCCGCTCCGGACGACGGCATCGATTACGACCCGAACATCATCGACGTGATTTTGGAAGGCGAAGGTCAGACGGACATGCTCTCCAGCTACGACGTGTCCGGTCACACCTATGCGCAACTGACTGGGTTTGAGATGCCCGAGGTTCCGCAGCAAATCTTCGGTGCATCGGTGGACACCGTAACCTCTTCCTCAGCGGTGGTTACATGGTCAACCACCGTGGCGGACGCCACCTCGATACAGGTGGCTCCGGCGGGTCAAGACCCCGACCCTACCGCCGAACAGGTGTGGACGGCGGCGGGCATGGACCACGCCGTGACCCTCACAGGACTCGAGGTCAGCACGGCGTATTGGGCCCACATCAAGGCCAACGAATCAACCGATGCGACCGTGTGGTTCAACACCAGCAGCGTGGTCGACGAAACTCCACCCGACGTGCTCAACCTCGCTGCTGAAGTTCTCGAGGACGGACGTGTGACCGTATCGTGGTACACCTCAGAAAGCGCGACAGAAAGCATTCTCATCGACGGAAGTTCCGTGCATGAGGACGCCTTTGCAACCAAGAAAAACCACGTCTTTACCACCGACATCTTGGCCGACGGAACCTATGCGCTGGAGGTGATCAGCGCCGATGCATCGGGCAATGTCAACCAAAGCAGTCTCTCGTTCACCGTCGATGCGGGCGCCTCGCCGGCGGATGATTCAGACACTCAGAACGCCCCGACGGATGAACCTCAACCGGCCGCTGAGGTCTCCAACACGACCCTCCAACTCGTCGCGCTCATCGTGGTCGTCCTGGTGTTGCTTGCGTTCTTGCGGGTTCGCGGGCACGAGCCTGACGGTGATGACCCGTGGAAGTGATGGCATCAAGCAAACGGGATTGAAATCGATTTGTGGCTCTTGAGGTTGATGATCGTCAACATGCACGGCTTGGGTTGGAACCCAAGCATTCGCTGGTAGGATGTTTGGTCCTGCCAAGTGCTCGAACACACCAACGTCGTTCCTCTGAAATCCAAACATTCGTGCCCGTGGACGTGTCCGGTGACAAAGATGTCGGGCACGGTCCGGATCACAAGGCCGTCTTCTGGTTCAGGGGACAGTGGTGTCTTTCCACCCCACTGAGGAGCAAGGTGGCGCCTTCGGAGCATTTCTCGCATGGCTTCCACCGGGTCGGCGTAGGTTACGGTTTTCAAACCTGCAACGAAGTCGTCAATGGATTTGCCGTGGTAGGAGAGCAAACGGACACCGTGAAGAGAAAAATCGCACGGGTTTCCGACAAAAGTCGTGGTGTTGTAGTCCTGTTGGATGTCTTTTTCGAAGGTGGGTTGGGGTTCCGCAGGCCTCACGGCGTCGTGATTTCCAGGCAGCATCAAGCATTCCACCCATTCGGGAAGCAGCTCGAGCAGCCGCGCGAATTCACTGTACTGTGCAAACAGGTCGGGAATGGCCAATTCGCTGTCTTGGCCCGGGTAGATGCCGACGCCGTCGACGCAATCGCCGGACAGAATGAGGTATTTGACGGTCTTTGCTAAAGGGTCGGTGTGGAACCATCGTACCATCTTGTGCCACTGCGCCTCGAGGAAGGTCTTGGAGCCGACGTGGATGTCAGAGAGGAACGCAACGCTGACGCCAATCTCTGAACTCACCTTCTGGTGTTTGGTTTCAAGCGGAAAATGCAGGTCGTCCACGTAAAAGATGTCACCGGTTTGGCTGAAAGTTCCCGAAACACCCATCACGTCGTCGGGCATCAGGCCCGCTTCCAGAATCTGCTCGTGGGCCCGGTCTCTGTCCTCGCCGCTTCGCTTGGTGAGCAAGCACGTCATCTCGCCGGTTTCGTCTTCCAGCCCCCACATCAGGTGGCCGTTTTTCGTGTAGCGTGGTTCGTTCACCAAACCGATGGCCACCGCTTTGTTGTCGTAGCCCTGATAGCGGCTGTATTCGGCCAGGAGGCGAGAAATTTCCTGGTGTTTTCGTGGAAGATTGGAGTTCTGCACGATCAGCTTTCGTATGCTCTGCAGTCGGTCGTTAAAACAGGCCGAGATGTCGCTCATTTTTCCTTCGGTGGTGGAATTTCCCGTGATGTCGTAATGCACCGTGATGTCGGATGGAGCATCGCTGGCGTGTGTGGAGAAGTCGCTTTCGCTCCAGTCCGGAAGATTGTTGCGCAGCAGAAGGTCCATGGGCTCAGGTTCCTTCATTGGAGCGATGGTTCGAGCAAGGTCTTCAGGCGGTTGTCCGATGACATCTGCGGCCTGGGGCGCGTCGACGGTGATGGGTGCGGAATCGTGGTCGATGTGAGCGATCATCTCGTCGAGCATGGAGGCGGTGAGCATTCCGCCCGAGAGGTTGAGCGCAGCAGCCGACTCAATCACAGATTTTGGGTCCGACAGGCTCAACAATCGCTCCTGCAACGACTGCGGGGCAAGGAGACGTTGGCCCCTTAGGTGAGCCACGATGTCGGTCCATGTCTCACCCATGGTTGGAACGAGGGACGACGATTCAAAAGGTATGTGTTCGGATGGAAAGGCTTCATTCCTCGCCTTCTGTCCATTCGACCACGAGGCCGATCTCTTCACCTTCGTTTTCTTCGGACCATGCTTCGTCCTGCCAGGGGGCGCTTTCTCGAGCTTCCATGTCCCGGCGCTCTCGTTCCGCTTCCCGTTCCGCCTCCAAACGCAGGGCTTCTTCGAGGGCGTTCATCTGTTCCTTGGCCTCCTCGTCTTTTCGAACCATGGCGTCGTCCCAGCACTTCATCGCCGTGAGCAGGGCGAAGTGAACAAACCCAGCTTTGTTTTCAGCTCTCGTACCGCCGATTTGGGTACGAAGGGCGTTGGCCCAACCGTGCATTGAAGCGATGCCGACGTACACGGTGCCCACCGGCTTTTTGCTTCCCTCGTTGGTGGGTCCAGCAATGCCCGTCACGGCAATGGCAAAGTCTGCGTTGGCTCGTTCAAGCGCACCCTTGGCCATCATGATGGCCACCTGCGCAGAGACCGCTCCTTTGGAGGCAAGTTCCTCTTGGTCAACGCCCAATTCTCTCACTTTTGCCTCGTTGGCGTAGGTGATCCAGGATTTTTTGAACCACGAACTGGCGCCGGCGATGTCGGTGAGGGTGCTCGCAAGAAGGCCCCCCGTGCAGGATTCCGCCAGCGTTAGGGAGTAATCGCCCTCTTTGAGCCGACGGACAAGTTTGGCCGCAGCGGACTGGATATTCGCATCCATTGGTCCGCGCTCGCAGGTCCATCTCTTGAGCGTTCCGTTGGGGCGCACTTTTCAAGAGGGGGCCCTCACAGCAACAACAGGGTCTGTGGTCTAGCGGCTATGACACCTCCCTTACACGGAGTTGATCGAGGGTTCGAGTCCCTCCAGACCCACTACCATAGATGGGTTTCAACATCGGCTTTGGAGGCGATGACACGAGTGATGCCGCTTGTTGTTCGCAACTCGTTTGCAAGCGCATCGTCGTCCACCAGCAGCAGGTGAGTGGCTCTCATCCACAACCCGATTTGCACCTCGCTTCCGCGATGATCGACCGCCACCAAGACGTCCTCGAGCTCGCTGAAGGCCAGTGCAGCCGTGGCGTGGAGCAGTTCCTCACCGCTGAGGAGCAGCCAGCGTTTGCCCTGCAGGTCGGCACGAATGTCGTCGCCGAGTTCTGAAAATCGGATGGTCATCATGGCCTCACATCGCATAGCGCAACAGCGCCACTGCACCTCCGAAGCCAAGCAGCTGCTCGCCGGCGTCGTGATCAAGGGAACACTGGACGACCTTCCCTGAAAAGGCCTCCACTTTTTCAGCCAGAGTCGTCCACGATGGAAGTCCGTTCGTCTCGCTCGATTCCCGCAACACGTCCGCTCCGATCAAAAGGGTCTCAACGGCGCCCTCATCGGTCGCACGGTGAATATCGGCGCGTCCGTAGGCGACAGCACCTCCCGTTGATATCCGCTGCCACGCCTCTTCGAGGAGGCCGATTTCCTGCACCATTCTGTGCTGAGCAAGCATCTCGCCCGCTAATCCCTCACGCAGCACTTCGTTGGCGGCTCCGCGTCCGCCCATGGTCGTTCCGACGGACATCATCGGGCGCTGGTGCCCCGCCTCCTTGAGGTCGGCAAGCACCCTGTCTCTGTTGCGCCCCGGGCCACAAACAACCAACGGCATGGTTTCGCTCAGCTGCTGGGTCAATCCGTTGACCACGGTTTTGCGGAATTGGCCGGCGATGCTGTCCGTTTGTCGCAAGTCTCCTCGCTTCCCTCCGCCTCGCATGGTCCATGTGGCGGATTCCTTGAGGCCCCGTGCCGTCACGAAAAAGAGGATAATTTCATCTCCCTCAACCACCAGCAAAGCCACCTGAGGCTGATTTGCAGCGCGGAGACTTTCCTCGAGCAGGTCTCGGTCGAGTTTGCTGAATCCTTTGGCGGTGCTGAGCTTGAGGTCGTCTCGAAGCCCCACCACATGCGTGTGGTGCATGCCGATGTCGACCGGGGCTTTCTCGATGATTCCGTGGACCCTCAGGACGTCGGAGAACGTCTGATGTTCGGTGTGTTCTACGGACAGACGAATCCACATTTTCTTTCGTTCGGCTTGCTTTGCGCGACCGCCGTCCTCACCACCTGTGGTTTGATCGCGACGCTCACCGAGCATGCCCACCGACATGCTCGGCTGTATCAAGCGCTGCAGGACCCAAAGGTCGTCGACGGTCTGAACCCGTAAACGCCACTCGTGTTGGTCCCGCCCCAGAACGTCCATTCCCTCACCCAAAGACGCCGAGGAGGTTCCCGTCTTCATCCATGTCCATGTCAAGCGCTGCGGGTCGCTTGGGCAATCCAGGCATGGTCATCATGTTTCCAAGGACCGCCACCACGAACCCTGCCCCTGCGTTCAGTCTGAACTCTCGAACGGGAATCGAAAACCCAGTTGGAGCACCGAGAAGGGAGGCGTCGTGGGAGAAGGAATACTGCGTTTTGGCCATGCACACCGGAAGGTGGCCGTATCCCCACGAGCGTATCCGTTCCAGTTCTCGCATTGCTTTCGGGGTCACATCAAGCTTGTCCGCTTTGTACATCCGTTTGGCGATCGACTCCGCTTTTTCAAGCACGTCGGTTTCCGGGGTGAACAAGGGCACGAACGGACGGCCGGCCGCTGCATGGTTTTGGACGGCTTTCACCACCGCTTCTGCGAGGTCCTTCCCGCCTTTGCCGCCGTGAGCGTGGACCTCGGTGACGCAGACCGAACTCGCTCCGCTGTCGCGAGCGGCTTGGGCAATGGCGTCCAATTCAGCGTCGGTGTCCGATGCAAAACGATTGATGGAAACGACCACGGGAACCCCAAAAGCGCTCATGTTTCGAATGTGGCGGTCAAGATTGGTTTTGGCGCCCAGTGTGGTTGCCTCCACGTTTTCCGCCTCAAGGGTGGCTTTGTCCGGGCGGATTCCTCCTCGGTCTCCGAACGCCCCCCCGTGGAGTTTCATTGAACGAACGGTGACGTTCATGACCACGCAATCCGGGGCTTTCCCGGAGGTAGCGGCCTTGATGTGCATGAATTTCTCTGCACCCATGTCCGAGCCAAACCCTGCTTCAGTGATCACCAAATCTGCTGAAGCAAGGGCCATTCGGTCGGCGATGATGCTCGAGTTGCCGTGGGCAATGTTGGCAAAGGGTCCGCCGTGGATGAAGGCGGGGTCCCCTTCGAGGGTTTGGGTGATGTTGGGCAGGAAGGCTTGGCGCAAGAGCAAGGCCATTGCCCCAGCCCCACCGATGTCGCTGGCTTTGACCGGGTGGCCCTCGGTCGAGGTGCCCACGACGATGTCGCCCAAACGCTTGCGAAGGTCAGCGTAATCGTTGGCCAGCACGAGAATGGCCATCACCTCGCTTGCGGCCGTGATGTCAAAACGGTCCTCTCGGACGTGCCCGTTGGCCGGACCACCCATGCCAATGACGATGGTTCGCAACGCACGGTCGTTCATGTCGATGACCCTCGGCCAGGATATTCGAGTTGGGTCCAGTTTTCGCTCGTTTCCGTGCTTGATGTGGTTGTCAATGAGTGAAGAGAGGAGGTTGTGGGCTGAGGTGACGGCGTGTAGATCACCGGTCAGGTGCAAATTGATGTCCTCCATCGGAAGCACTTGCGCGTGGCCGCCGCCCGCAGCACCGCCTTTGATGCCGAACACAGGTCCCATCGAAGGCTCTCGCACGACGCATGTGGCGGACTGACCGATTCTGCAGAGGGCCTGAGTCAATCCAATCGTGGTGACCGTCTTCCCCTCGCCAAAGGGAGTGGGGTTGACCGAGGTGACGAGCACAAGGCTGCCTTGGGGCTTTGAAAACCGGTCTTTCAGTGCACGCCAGTTCACCTTGGCCACACCGTTGCCCATCGGCATCAGTTCGTGGGCGGAAATGCCGAGTTTCCAAGCGACGGCCTCAATGGGCTCCATTTGAGCAGCACGAGCGATTTCAAGGTCGGTGGTCATGCAACGCTTCCGGTACATCCGGTCCTTGAAGCCGTCGCCCGTTTGGTGACGGCGAAAGCCGGTTTAACGAGCCTTGACCGGGCGGGAGATTCACTCTTCCTTCATGCTGCCCAAGTAGTCGGGCAGGTCGACGCCTGCCATCTTGGCCACGTCGTGGACCGGTGGGAGGCTTTGGATGAGAGAGGAAACGAAGTTGGAGGTGGCTCCACCATCTCCGCTGTTGTTTCCAGAGTCCCAAACGGTGATCTTGTCGATCTTGAGGTTGGCGATGGCCTCCGTCTGGCGAGCGACCAGTTCCTCGATCTTCTCAACCATCAGCAGCGTAGCGGCCGCTTTTGCGTCGCCACCGGCGCTTGCCACGAGTTTGGAATAACCTTCTGCTTTGGCTTCCAGGACAGCTCGCTGACCTTCTGCTTCAGCGTTGTACGCTGCAAGGGTTGCGTCGGCTTGCCCCTGGGCGATGCGGCGTTGGCGTTCTGCTTCTGCTTCAGCTGCGATCTCGATTTGCTGCTTCGAGACTTCCTCACGGGCAATCTCTTCGGCTCGGAGACGAGTTCCTTCAAACTCGTACTGAGCCTTCTCGATTTCGACCTGCGCCATACGCTTGGCAACCTCGGAGCGCTTCAGTGCTTCTGCTTCCTTTTCCGCAAGGTCAGCGTTGAAACTGGCGATGTCGGCTCGTGAAATGTTCTCACCCTCGACGGCCTTGGATTCTTGTTGCTGAACGAAGACACGTCGGTCCGCTTCGGCTTCTTTCTGACCTTTGTCCGATTCCGCTCGGTTCATAGCCACTTGAATCTCACGAGTTCGGTCGGCTTCTGCCTGACCCACGGCACCGTCTCGGGTGGCGTTGGCTCGGTCAACATCTGCGGCGGCGATGGCTTGGGCTGCTGCCTTGGCACCGATGGACTTGATGTAGTCGGCTTCGTCGGTGATGTCCGTGATGTTGACGTTGATGAGGTAGAGGCCGATCTTGTGCAGTTCGGTGTCCACGTTGTTGACGACCAAGCTTAGGAAGGCTTCACGGTCGCCGTTGATTTCTTCGATGGTGAGAGAAGCCACCGTCAGACGAAGTTGACCGAAGATGATTTCCTTGGCCATGTCTTCAATTGACGCTTGGTCCAAGTTCAGCAAACGGACTGCAGCGTTTTGCATGATGGACGGTTTGGTGTCGATACCGATCGTAAACGTCGAGGGCACGTTGATACGGATGTTCTGTTGCGAGAGGGCGTGCTCGAGATTGATGTTGATGGTCATCGGTTTGAGGTCGAGGAACGCGTAGTTTTGAACGAGCGGCCAAACGATTTTTCCACCGCCGTGGTAACACTTCGCCGCACCGGCGCCTTGGGTGTTACCGTAAACGACGAGAATCTTGTTGGCGGGTGCAAGCTTGTATCGGCTGGTCGCGACATAAACCGTCGCAAGAACGGTAATCACGAACAAGGAGATTCCGACGAGTATCAGTGTATCCATTACGGCCATATGGGTGCTACCCTGCATCTCCTTTAAGAGACTTAACACGGCGGTCTGTGTTCACTCTTCTTCGGTCTTGACGGCGTCAGCGACGCTGAGCGGGCGAACCACCAGCACTTCGGCTATGTTTCCTGTCACCAGAACGAATTTGCCCGTCGCTATGGTGAGCGTTTCGTCCTCAGCCACGGCTTCGCACGTCCGCAAGGCATCTTGGAATTCAACTTGGACCTGGCCCGATTGTCCGGGTTTGATGGTGCGGTACACCGTCCCTTTTGCTCCGTGCGATTGGCTGTGCTGAACGGTCCCGTCCGTCTCCAGCCCCGCAATGGCTTGGAACACCTTCCCAACCGCCCACATGGAGCCGATACCTGCAACGGAGCCGGCTCCGATGGCGAGCCCTGCCGGGTAGTCGCCTTGGGAGACGGCCAGCCCGAAGATGCCGAACATCATCATAAAGCTCAGCAGGCCCTGAATGGTGAGCATGTGGAAGACGC
Source organism: Methanobacteriota archaeon (assembly GCA_002722695.1). GTDB lineage: Archaea > Thermoplasmatota > Poseidoniia > Poseidoniales > Poseidoniaceae > Poseidonia. The sequence continues at coordinate 33,532 of PBMS01000008.1, read as the reverse complement.
CCTCAGCGTCCATTTCGAAACTGACATCAAAGAACGGGATGGCTTCAGCGATGCCGTCGGCCACACCGCCGATCAGAACCAGCAGGAAGTAGATGGTGAACAGAACGGTGCCGATGACGGCCATGGCCGCAAAGAAGATGTCAATGCCTTGAATGCCTTCCAGTCCGAAAAATTCCAAAATTGTCGAAAAGCCGAGCACGATTTCACTTCCTCTTGGTTTTGCCTTTCTTCTTTTCCACATCAAGGTTCTGCTTTTTCTTGACGGGCCGGATGTAAATCACGTAGTAGTGGCCGTAGACGATGGGCCCCAGCGATGCTCCTACGAGCGCGACCACGCCCCAGCCGGGCAGATTAAGCGAAACACCGATGAGCAAAACGATCAGCAGGGAGATGAGGATGAAGGCTTTCTCAAACAGAATGAGAAAGATGTTGTCCCGGTCTCGAGACACGCGGTCTTTGAGAAGAAAAACTTCCATCAAGCCCGCCATGAGGACTCATCCTCACAAACTGCCGAGCAGGATTTCGAAGATGACGATGATGGAGAGGTAGAGGCCGGCGATGAAGGCGACGGGCTGCGGGTTGTCGGCTTCCATTTGTCCTTTGCTGATGGAGGCTGGCACCATCTCGCCGAAGGACGCTTCGTAGGCCTTCTCGTTTTTGTTGGACTGGTAAATCAAAAAAACTGCAAAGGCGATGATTCCGCCCCACGCCGCTCCAAACACCGTGCCGAGATTCTCTTCAAACTGGGCCCACATCTTCAGCGTGAGATAAGCGCCGAGCCCGGTGGTCATGAGACCCACAAGTCTTCCCATGATGCGGGATAAGGGACGCTCCCTCTTGAAGGTTAACACTGCATTCGTCGCCTTTTTGAGTTGTCCACCCTTGGTCGTGATGTGTCAGCGATACGATACGGGATCGCTGGACAGCCCGTGCAGCACAGTCTCTCGCCTCTGTTGATGGCCATCGTCTGTGATCATCTCGGGATGGACGTCAACGGAAAGCAACTCCGCATGGAACTGGTTGAGGTCGACAGCATGACCGACGCACTGGCATGGGGGTATGCCGGAGCCGTCCCTTCTCCGGTGGAATGGACGTACACGCGGTCCGTGTTTGGAAAATTCAGGACCTCGGCATTGCTCAGCAAAGCGGTTGAAGCCGCCCGTCTCGTGAAGCACGCCGCTCCAGCCTTTTTACCGGTCGATGGCGTTGTGGAACCTTCACCGGCTGCCTCGAGGGTGGAGGGTCTGCCAACTCGAATGTTCGAAAAAGAAATTTGGCTGAATTTGACCGCGCCCTTGAAGCATCAACTCGTCTCGAGTGCTGTGATGAGCGTCGACGACTCCATGGAGACCAAATCCGTCAACACCCTTCGTTGGGACGGTCGCGGCTGGTGGTGCGGAGGCTTTGATGGCGAGGGCGTGGTCGACGTCTTGAGGCACCACGGTGTGGTTCCCGATAAGCACGTGCTGGGGCTGCACGGCGGTGGGGGTGGGGCGCGCTCAACCGCCAGCGCATGGGCCAAGTTGGGGGGTGCGTTGACCCTGCTCGAGAGTCGTCGAGTTCTGGAAGAAGGGGTCTGGTCGTCGGCGCTCTGCAATCAGCCCGCGCATGCCGTGGTTGACTTTGACGATCGTTCGGAAGCCAACGACAACGTGTTGCGACTGAGCGCCACCTACGGTCCGATGAAAGGAACTGTTGAAGAGCGCACAACGCTCCTCGACGGCCGTCTTCTCGACGGTCGATGGCTTCTCGTTGCACAGCATTTGGTGTGCTGGAGACGACTGTGGTCGCCCGAACGGTCGGATGAACTCCCCTCGCTTGGCTTGCTGATGACGAAGTTGGTCGAGGCCGAAACCGTGCTTGGAGCCTATGCATGAGGGCAAAGGGTTGATGTTGTCTTTGCAGGGTGTGGCGAACGTGAAGCGTCCTCCATCGTCTCATGGTGCGTCATTGGCGCTGCTCATGGTTCTGTCCCTGTGCATGCCGTTCGCTCCAAGTGCAGCAGAAGACACCAATTTCATGCCGAGGCACACCGGTGTCGACTATCCCGTTGGCTGGACCGACATCGACACCAACCCGTTTAATCCGGCGTTCAACGTCCAACTTCGTCTGGTTTATCCCGCCATGGAGGACGGCGAGGATGCAGAGATGGCGGGCAACGGGCCGTTTCCGTGGATTGCGTTCTTCGGAGACAACGGTGAAGCCTCCGACGATTACATGCTGCTTTCCTCCGCTTTGGCAAAACGGGGCTACATCACCATCATTTCCGGCGCCCTTTCCGATTCATCAGACATTGAGTCCAACGGAAACACCCTCAGCGAGATGCGAGAAAGGGTCGGCCAGACCAACAGCGGCCAGCACGTCACCGGCGGTGCGGAAAACATCGATTACAACCATTGGGCCATCGCCGGGCACGGCACGGGTGCTGCAGCCGCCTATCTTCTCCAGCCGTTTCTCACCGTGTGGGATCATCCTCCGAGGGGCGTGGTCGGCTTGGGAACCGATTTTGAGGGCCTCGACGAGGATTGGGATTGGGACGACGGGCCGACCGAGCCACAGTTTTTCACACCGAAAGCGGGGTTGTTCATGACCGGCACCGTGGACGAAGTCGCACCCTCGCAGGAGGCGCTTGACCGCCTCAAGGAACTGGACGGAATCGGGTGGCACTGGATGCACGTGCTGGGGGCTGACCATTACCAATTCCAAGACACCCGTTCAATCTTTGAGAACGAGGCCGATGCTTCCCTTACGCAGGAGGAACAAATCGCTTTGGCCGCGGGCCAAGTCGTCCCTTACCTTGACACGACGCTTCGTGGGGATCACGGCCAATTCCGAGCGGCCTTCAATCGACCGTCTGAACCGTACACGGTCAGCCACCCTCAGGCCTACATCCAAGAAGACCTCTCGACGAGCGAGTGGATTCGCTTCGAGAACACCACGGCAAGTCATCCTCCGTCCTCACACCTGAACGGTAGCGAAGACTTGGAGGTGAACGTGGATTGGGTGCTTCGCAACGGCGACGCTTTCCTCGACCTACCCGCTGACTGGGACGTTCGTGCGACGTGCGGTTGGCGCATCGGTCCTCACGGTGCGACGACCACGATTTCACCCAACGGAACGGTGCAGTGCGTTTTGCCCATGGCGACCGTGCCCCCCGGTGCTCACGAGCTCGTCGTACGCGTCGATGTGGAGGGCGGTGGTGCTGAATGGACGCAAACCTATCACAGAGAAAACACGCCCATGGACTTGGCTGTGCCCAAGCCAACGGTGTACGTGCCCCAACACGGCGAACGCATCCTGAACATGTCCGAGGTCGCCGTGGACCCGGACGGCCAAATCGTGCGAGCGACGAATGTTGAGCTCAACTGCACCGATGCAGACCATTTCGGCGTGTCGATTGTCGAGGACGGCCAGGCCGTTCATGTGTTCCATGCGCTGGATGAGGAATGGCTTGGTGAGTGCGACGTCGAGGTAAACCTGCGGTCCGATGGTGAGACGGAGGACGTTGCAAACACTTCGCTGCGTGTTGTGCTCACACCCGTCGATGATCCGGTGGTCGTCCTTGCAGCGGTTCCCATCCAAGAGTTGACCGAAGACGGCGACGCTCGAATGTACGACATGCGAGCTGCGGTTTACGACCCAGAAGACACGCCGCTTCAATTCACCATCGACGGTGCGGCGTCCGGACAGCAAGGCCCCGTCCAATTCGCCTTTGCTGACAATGTGCTCACGCTTACACCGCTCCCCGATGCCTTCGGAGCGATCGTCCTACGGGCCGTCGTTAGCGACGGCACCCAACCGGGCGTGGACATCGAAGTTCCCGTGGTTGTCATGTCGGTTGACGATCCGATTCGAATCAACGCATCAGCATGGACGAACCTCACCACGGAAGAAGACGCATCCGTTTCACTGGACGTCGAAGCTTTGGCGTACGATGTGGACGGGGATGAGCTGAACTGGACGCTTGAACAGCAGCACGACGATCTTTCGGTCGTGTTTGAAAACGGGACGTTCACGGTGTCGCCGGCACCCGACGTGTTCGGTGTCTTTGAGGGGCTTTGGCTCAACGTCTCCGACGGTTCCAGCAATCATTCCGCCCAACTCTCCCTTTACGTGGAGGCTGAACCTGACCCACCGATTGTTTCAATCACGAGCGTCCAACGCCTGGAAGGTCTCCTCAGCGCGTCGATGCAGTGGGTCGTTTCCGACGTTGACGGCGAGGTTGACACCAACGGCTCGGTGTTCGTTGATGGTGTGCTCCTCAACGTCTCGCACTCGTGTCTCTCGAGCAACGACGGGGTTCACCAGTGCGTGACCCTCTTGCCGCTGTCTCCGACCACCAGCCCGCTGTATCTCGTTGAGCTCCGGATCGTCGATGAGCCGCTCAACCGAACGGTCGTGGCATCGTACACGCTTGAGGCAGGTGCAACGGTGGACACCGACCAAGACGCTGCCCTCGGGGATGAGTCGGGCGGCATCACAGGCTCGGACGTTGCGCTGTTGATGTTCGTGCTTGTCCTCGCCGTCGTGGGGGGTGTCCTCGCCCTGCGACGTTCCGGTTCGACCAGCGAAACCGAGGTTTTCACCCCCCTCAACGACGACGAGGTCGTCGAGGAATCATCGCAATCCGCTTCATCAAGCGGCGGTCTCTTGGCTCGTGCTGAGCGGCTGAAATGATCAAAGCGGTATGTTTCCGTGTTTCTTGGGCGGCGACCACTCACGCTTTGATTTGAGAATGTTCAACGCTCGACAAAGGCGCAAGCGACTTTCTTGCGGTTCGATCACGTCGTCGAGCCAGCCGTTTCGAGCAGCGACATAGGGGTCGCCGAACTTCGCTTTGTACTCCCCAACAAGCCGTTGACGAACGCCTTCTTTTTCATCTTCGGGAACCTCACCAATCTCTCGTCGATGAATGATGTTGACGGCCCCCTCGGCTCCCATCACGGCCAATTCGGCGGTGGGCCACGCCACGTTGTAATCGCTCTGAAGGTGCTTGCACGACATGGCCAAATAGGCTCCACCGTACGCCTTTCGTGTGACCAAGGTCAATTTTGGCACGGTGGCTTCGGCGTACGCAAACAGAAGCTTAGCACCGTGTCGGATGATGCCGCCCCACTCCTGGACAACACCCGGAAGAAATCCGGGCACGTCTTCAAAGGTCAGCAGAGGGATGTTGAAGGCATCGCACGTTCGGATGAACCGTGCAGCTTTGATGGAGGCATCGATGTCGAGGCAGCCCGCAAGCACCTTGGGTTGGTTGCCAACCACACCCACGGTTGAGCCGTTCATTCGGGCAAAACCAATGATGATGTTGTCGGCGTAGGACGGGAAGAGTTCCATGAAGACGCCGTCGTCGACCACCTCTTCGACGACCTTCACCATGTCGTAGGGTTTGTTGGGGTTGTCGGGCACGATTTCTTGCAAGGTCTCGTTGAGTCTTGTCGTCGGATCGGCGGTCGTCACCTCAGGTGGGTCAGCCATGTTGTGGTCGGGCAGGTACGAGAGAAGGGTGGCAGCGAGATCGCATGCGTCCTCCTCATCGTCGGCGATGAGGGACGCAATGCCCGAGCGAGAGGCGTGAAGGTTCGCACCACCGAGTCCAGCTGCGTCCACTTCTCCGCTGAGGACTTCCGGGGTTTCAAGGGGCGACGACAGGAAGAGTTGGCCGTGCTCCTCACCCAAAATCGTGAAGTCGGACAGCGAGGCTGCAAGAGCGGAAACACCCACCACGGGTCCCAGCACGAGGCTGATCATCGGAATTCGGCCGCTGCATTGAACGAGCCGGTCGAGCATTTCACCCGTTCCGGCAAGAGCGCTGACACCGTCTTGAGCGCGTTGTCCTCCACCGTCCCACATGGCGATCAGCGGTGCTTTCGCTCGTTCGGCCATCTCAACGATTTTGGCGATTTTCAACGCGTGCATTTCTCCCATGCTGCCACCATGGACGGAGAAATCTTGGGCGAAGCAGTACACCCGTCGCCCCTCGATGGTTCCCTGTCCGGCCACGACACCGTCGCCCAAGGTCTGGTGCAGGAACATGTTGTGGTCGTCGGTTCGGTGGGTCACAAACGCGTCCACTTCGATGAAGGAACCTTCATCCAACAACAGGCCGACACGGTCTCGAGCAGTGCCTCGGCCGCTGGAACGAATCGCTTCTTGTCGTTTGAGACCACCTCCGAGGCGCGCCGTCTCACGTTTGGCGCGCAGTTCCTCCAAGGCGTCGTCTTGCCTGTTCACGTAAATTCCACTCCTTGTCGGTTCTTGATACACGCGCTCATTCTCGAAGAACATCGCGATGTTCGCCGCAAAGGTTGGCTGAAAGCGCCTTTTTCACATCAACGTTTTGCGAGAGCACCCAGTGAAGTTTTGCCACCATGGTTTCGGGGGTGGAGCTGATGCCGTGACCCAACAACCCCATCGCTTGCTGCTTTCGTCCTTTGGAATACACGTTCATGTCAACGGGGCCGTGGATGCACTGGTTGACCACGACCACCGGGAGTTCGCGATTAACGCATCTCGTCAACACGCGCCACAAACGGAGGTTTTCAGGAGCATCGTTCTGCGTATCGTCGATGGGGAGATGCCCCAGTCCTGTCCCTTGAAACACCACGCCTTGGACGCCGGTGCTGACCACGGCCTCGACCTGTTCGGCGTGGAGCCATGGCCCTGCGATGAATTGGGCGATTCTGACACCGGGTTCGTAGGTGGTTGGACGTTGGGCGACGGGTCGATTGTTTTCGGCTTCAAGAGCCGCTTGATACCACGGGAAGTGATGCGTTTCAAACCCGTGACCGGTGAGCGTGAGGGTCGCCATCGGTTGGCCGTTCACCGCTTGGAACGCATCGCGTCGAGATGAATGCATTTTACGGACGGCCAACCCCGAGTGAACGGCCATCACACCGTCGCTTTGCGTGTGGTGCATAACAACGCACACCGCATCGCCGGCGCTGCCGGTGGGCAACGGTCCATGAGCGGCCCAATGCACGGCGGCGAGCAAATTTTCGGTGGCGTCCGAGGAACCCCGGTCGCTGCTTCGTTGAGACCCGACCATCACGATGGGGCCTGCAGGACGGCGTTCGTCACCCGCAAAGGCGAAGTTCAGCGCAGCCGATGTGATGTGAAGAGTGTCGGTGCCGTGAGCGACGATCACACCGCGACAACCGTCTGCAAACGCTTGAGCGCAGGCCTCAGCGACGATGTTCCAGTGCTGCGGCCGAATGTCATCGCTGAACATGTTGCCGATTTTCACAGCGTCGAGCCGGGCGATGGTGGCCAGTTCCGGGACGGCATCAAGCATTTCCTCTGGCTCGAATTTTGCGTCCACAGCGCCCGTGGCGTAATCCACCTTCGAGGCGATGGTTCCGCCGGTGTGAATGAGTCGAACTCTGGGGAGCGTACCGTCTTCCTCGGGTGCGTGGAGGTCCGAGACTGGAGCGGTGTGCGGAGCGTCCAGCGCTTCCCAGGCTTCGAGGTCGTCACCGGGGTAGGAGACGTTGTAGCCGTTGTCGAGTTTGATCGAGAGGTGTCCCTTGGCCGCTGGCGGAAGAACAAGGCCGCTGTGGGTCACCGTACCGTTGTGGGTTGAGACGCTCACTTTGACGCGAAGGCCGGGTTCAGGCAACGCCACCATGAACGGAAGCAGGTGAAGTCGCCCCATGAATGAATCGCTTCACTGAGACAGGTCCTTCACCTTCTCCACGAGGTCCATTCGACGCAGGCGCCACACCCCGATGGGTGTCATGGCCACGGCGATGACGATGACGCCCGCCATGAGCTGAGCCGCTACGGATGGAACGACCACGATGGGGACAAAGAACTGCCACGATGAGAACGAGGCGGCTAAACCGATGGCTCCACCGTAGGCAAAAGCAACCCCAACCAAGCCACCGATGATGCCGATGAGCAAACTTTCGAACAGGAGCATGGTGCCGAGACTTCGAGTGGAGGCGCCCAGGACACGAAGGGTTGCGAGTTCGAAATCCCGTTCGGCAACGTTCATGATCATGGTGTTGAACATGACCGCGATCGTGAACATCAGTCCGAGGTACATCATGGCGTCGAAAATCTGTGTCTGCTGGTCGATGAGGCTGTTGATGCCGTCGAGAATCGTCTGTCGTTCAGCTACCCCTGCCGAGGCTTCACCCAAGGAGGTGTCGACCTCGACACCGTCCGGGAGTTGGAGGTAAAACGAGGTCATGTTGACGCCGACGATTTCGCTGAGGTCAGAGCGCAAGAAGTACATCGTTCTCGCCAGCTCACCTCGAGAAACACCGACGACCTCGACCTCGTGGTCGATGCCGCTCAAGCTGACCGTGGCGGTTTCACCCACCTCCCATCCAAGGAAAGCCATCGCTCCCTCGTCCATCATAACCTGTGTCCGTTCCGCATCAGGTGCGGGTGTGGCGCCTTCGAGAACGCTCACGGCGCGCATGCCCGTTTCGTAGGAATTTAATCCCACCATGCTGAACACTCGGTCCACGCCGTCGGCATCCTGCACGGAACCGAGCGGGAGTTCGATCAACGGTTCGTAGGTCGCCCCGTTGGCCGTTGCCCAATCGATGACGCTTCCCTCACCGTCGGGCAGGACGTAGGCTTGTGCGTCCCAAGTTTGCTGGTCTTCCAGTCCTCCGACGATCGTGTCCTCAAGGCCCGCTGACATCATTTGGACCGAACCGAAGAGCATCAGCGATATGCCAACGGCGAGGAAGGTCATGACCAGACGAATCGGTTTTCGCACGCTCGAGCGAATCGAGAGGCCGAGGGTTGTTGGCATCCACGCGGTCAGTCTGCGAAGCAAGGAGGAGCCCACACGCATTTCGTTTTGCCCGCTCAGCACCTCCAACGGGTCAAGACGACTTGCCTTCCACGCTGGGAAGGCGCCTGAAAAAAACACCACCAACATGGTTGAGGCGACGACGGTGGTGTAGACTGAGACCGGTACCACCCGGTCCACGATGGGAACACCCACCAGGTCCTGATAGAAATCCAACATGCCGTTCATTCCCCAAGGCCCTGAGAGGGCACCGAGGGTTGACCCAACCGCACCGATTGCGATCGGTGCGATGAGGTAGCCGGTCATCAGCGACGAACGGCGCACACCGAGTGTCCGAAGCACGGCGATTTCCTTCGCTTGGCTCTGGACCAGCCGCTGAAGACTCAGAACGATGGTGATGGAGGCGATGACGGCGATCATTACGGTGAACGGGACGGTGGTGCGCTTGGTTGCCTCGAGGTCTTGGCGCAGCACTTCCACCTGTTCGTTTTGGCCTCGGTCTCGGACTCGCCCGTCGAGTTCAACCTCGTCCATGACACCTTCAACAAGGGTTTTGACGGCGTCCATTTCCTCGCCTTCGTAGTCTTCAGTGTCTGGTAAATCAAAGCCTGGCGTACCTTCAACATCAAGCAGCAAGGTGTTGCTCGCGCCAACCTCGTCGCCGACCATTCGCGCCATGCCTTCCTCGGAAAGGTACCCGACGACGTATTGTCCTGCTTCGGGTGGAAACAGGGATCCTTCGGGTGCCATGATGACATGAAGAGGATGGTAGCCGATGCCGACGACTTCGAACGCTTCGCTGGCGTTGCCGGCTCCCACGTTCACGGTGTCGCCCAAATCAAGCTCAAGCGCCTCTGCAACGTGCGCGTCAATGACGATTTCCGAGGCTGTTTGTGCAACACGCCCCTCCGAATGACCGTCCGGCATCCAAACGCGATCGGCGTTGGCGTTGGCTGGGATGCCGTGCCAAAGCGAGTTGATGATGTGGTCGCCCGTGTCGTTGGTGTGAAACAGCGCCCCCTGAACGACGCGACGCGCTTCGCAACTGTCGAGATTCGCCTCCAACGGCGGGCTTGTTGCCCACGCCGCTGTCAGGGCACTGCAGAACGCACTGGCTTGTTCGGCTGTCCACGTCGTGCTACGGTTGTCGATCCACAAGTCGGCCAAATTTGAACCGGTGTCCTCGTCGGCTTGCATGGTGGAGTACATTCCGTCGAGGTTGTGGGCATAACCGCCGAAGGTGATGCCGGCGAAGACGCCCACAAACACCATCAGCACGACGGCTAGGAGACGAAGTTTCGTCCTCCACAGGCTTCGAGCCAACCGTTTGTTGAGCAACGCCGACATGGTCCCGCCTCACTGCTCTGCATCAACGCGTTCATCGGAAACGATGGCGCCGCTGTCGATTCGAATCACCCGGGTCGCGTAGCGAATGAGCCCCTCGTCGTGAGTGACAAAGACCGAGGTGATGTTTTCTTGTTCGCAGGCTTCCACCAGCGCAGTCATCACCTTTTGGGACGTTTCGGTGTCGAGATTTCCGGTCAATTCGTCCCCCAGCAGAAGTTTAGGTCGCTTGGCGATGCTTCGAGCGATGGCAACGCGTTGCTGTTGTCCACCGCTGACCTCCCCGGGAAAACGGTCCACTTCGGCTTCCAGTCCAACCAGATTGAGGAGTTCTTTGGCTCGAGCGGGGTCTTTCTTACCTGCAAGCTCCTGAATCAGCAAGATGTTTTCAAGCACCGTCAGGTCTTGCAGGAGGTTGAAAAATTGGAAGACATAGCCGATGTTGTCCCTTCGAAACGAGGTCATGTTCTCGGAATGGGACCGGGGGACATCGCTCCCCTGAAATCGATAGTTACCGCCCGTTGGGCTGTCGAGGGCTGAGAGGCAATTGAGCAGCGTGGTCTTGCCCGACCCGGACGGGCCGAGGAGAATCACGCGCTCTCCTTCGTGGATTTCAAAGCTCACACCGTCGAGCGCCTTGACCACGCCAGCCGGGGTTTCGTAGTGCCGTTCGATGCCTTCCATCTGGAGCAAGGGTTCTGCCATGATGCCTCGAATGGCCCACGATTCGGTCTCTTATAGTGTTCACTTTGACGCAGCAGGGTGGTGCCGGGAGCGGGGCTCGAACCCGCGACCTTCGGATGTCTCAGACACCACAAGGGGCTTGCACGTCATACGATCGCCTTGGAGGCTGCCCTATGAGTCCGACGCGCTACCAACTACGCCACCCCGGCCTACACAGACGGTGAGCCATGCCCTCTTTGAAGAAATCGGAGGTTAGCGCTGAACAAGACCCTCCCACATTCAGGGGAGACCGACCGATGTGTTCTAACACCTGTTCGGCTCAGGATTGGCTATGGTGGACCTCAAAACGGCCATGGCGGCGGCGCAAGCCGAGCGTTCAAAACGGGATGGGGCAAAGAATGCAGAGAGAAAGAAGCGACGTTCGGGTGCCGACCTCGGTATCGAACCGTTCGACCCGGTAAAGTACCACGTCAAGGAACGAGCCGACACCGCCTCGATGTGGTTGGTGATCCTCTACGCAGTGGTCGTCACGGCCATGATGAGGTACATTCTGATGCCCTCCACCACCCTTGACAAAACCGACGTTCTCTACATCCTTCCGTTGAGCATGCTCATTCTGATTCCCCAACTGCACCGCATGATCATGCCGGAACGATTCAAAGAACACTACACCAAAGGCACATGGTTTCGGGCCTTTTTTCTCTACACGTTCACCTTCCTTTCACTCTCGTTTCTGGTGGTCAACCCTCCGTTTGGTGACATCGTTGCACCCCAACTTGCGAACGAATGGGGCGTTGTCATTGAGCACAACGGCAACTACACCTTTGCTGACGAGGTCAGTGGTTCTGAAAACGAGTGGACCCTTGAAAGCGGTGAGCGCATTGTGGGTGGTGCTTGGGTTCTGTTTGGGCTGGCTGACAACGTGGACCACACCGGTGCCAACGTGACCATCCTGCACAGTTTCCAAAACACCGACCAAGTCATTGAATCCGACCCGTCGTTCTGGGATGAACACGGCAGCGACGTCGGTACGTGGCGGACCGCCGAAAACAAATCAGCACCGATTCTCCTTCCTCACGCTGACTTGGACCTACCGTTCGCTGTTTTCCTCGGTGATGGTCTTGCAGCGGGCGAACACACCATCGTTGTGGAAATCGTTGAGCAAGGTGATCCTTGGGAGAACACTCGCACCTACACATGGACCTTTTCGGTCAATCCCCCAGCGGCCTCAGCAGAGTAAATCAGCGTGATTTTCCACGATTTCGTTGAGCACTCGGTCGATGCGCTCACGGTCGTGGAGTTCTTGGGAAACACGTCGCTCAACTCGACGGCGGCGGGCACGGACCACCGGCGCTAAAATCGTCCAACACAACGCATCTTCAACCTGGGCAAGCACGGTGGTCATGGTGATGCCACGGTTCATACCTACTGCTACGTTTGGTAGGCCCGTTAACGCAAACTGAAAGTGAATCAAGCCCGGAGATGTTGAACGATTTGAGCCGTTAGGGCGTCCAACTGGATTTGCTCTCCGCCCCCTTCCACCAAGCGATAATCGATCTCCGCCATCCATTCCGTTAGGGCGAGTTTTGAACGCTCATCAAGAAAATCGGCGCTGTAGAGTTCACGGTGAAGTTGATTCACAAAGTCGGTGCCTGCAAGTCCGAACTGGTCAAGGAGTTCCCTCAGACGTCGACGCGCGACGTGGAAGCCATCGTCCCGGCAGGCCATGAGGTACTGGTGCAAGGCCTCGGGCGGTGCGGTGGCTGAGGTTTCGTAGACGAGTTCTCGACTGACCGTGGCGTTCAGGGCTGCAGCGACTTGCAACGCCGTGAGCGCTTTCCTGAGATCGCCTTGTGAGATGCGCGTCAACGCCTCAACCGCTCCATCGCCCAGCGTGAGTCCTTCCAACCCGGCCACGTGGGCGACTTGGGAGGCGACGTCGGCGTCGGACAACGGACGAAAGCGGAACACTGCACAACGCGACTGGATGGGCTCGATGATCTTGGATGAGTAATTGCACGACAGGATGAATCGGCACGTTTCCGCATACTGCTCCATGATTCGACGAAGAGCACCTTGGGCGTCGTTGGTCAGAGCGTCAGCTTCGTCCAGAAAGATGATTTTGAATGCAGCACCGCCGTAGGGTTGCGTCCGTGCAAACTGCTTTACTTTGGTCCGAATGCTCTCCAATTTGCGTTCGTCAGAAGCGTTCATTTCGAGGAGGTTTTGTCGGAAATCGGCCCCGAAAATGTCCTTGGTCAACGCCATGGCGGCCGTCGTTTTTCCGGTGCCCGGCGGGCCTGCAAACAACAGATGAGGGAAATTCTTGTTTCCAGCGTAGGTTCCCAGCCGTTGAACCACGGCCGCTTGGCCTCGGATTTGAGCGACCGTCTGGGGTCGATGTTTCTCCACCCAGAGTTCGCTCATGCGTTGGCTTGTCACCGACGAGCCTCCATCAACATTGGGATGGCTCAATGTTGATTTTTACCCGCATCTGCGGAACTTCAAAGGAGGCCCCTCAGCGCCGCTAAGGGAAAAGTCCCTATATCGGGGAGTGGTGTAAGGGATGAGTCCCATGCGTAGCGTACGATTTCTTCGTCCCCAAGCCACGGCGATTTTGCTTGCTTTGATGTTTATTTTCGCCGACCTTTCCTTGCCCCAGACGCTGGAGGGTTGGTCGGAATTGGACGAGGACAATCCGGTTCATCGTGCCACGTCGTATCATTCGGTTCACGCCGATACCCACCTATCAGAAGCTGATCCCTCGTCAACCTACAACACATCGGATTCGGGAACACTCGCCGACGGACTTGGGCAGCAATCTCGGATTCTTTTGCGATTCCCGATGAATTTTACTCAGAGCGACACCATCCACGAGGCCAGCATTGAACTGCAGTGCACCACGGAGATCCTCGGAGCCCCAGAATTGAAGGCGTACGTCGCTGAAATGAAGGAGGTTTGGAACGGATCGTTTGCTTCTTGGAACGTCTTCGAGAACAACCAACTTTGGGATGTCGCCGGTGCCGAAGGGGTCACGGATCGAGGGGCTTGGGAACCCACAACATCGCTGATTGGCAACGGTACGTTGTCGCTGAACGTCACCTCTCTGGCCCAGCAAGCATCTCGCTCAAGTGCGTCCCATCTTTCGGTGATCGTGGCGTCTTACGGCGCAGAGTACAACTGCGCCATGTCCGAGTCGATCGTTGCTGCCGACCGACCTAGGCTGGTCATCGACGCCACCACCGGCACCGCTGCGACAAGCGGATCAAGCGTCCTCCCGAATCTGCCCGTCGCTGACGGAGCGCCCTGGATGGAAGCTGATTTCTTCCTCAAACCGGTCACGACCCCATCGATTTCCTACGCCATGAACAACGGTACCGACGTTGAGATTCAGTTGAGCAACAGCGAGGACTGGCGCTCATCGTCCGACCTCGCCTGGCACTTCTCCACGTTGTGGTCGTCCTTTGCCTCCAGCGGCACTTCGGGGACGTACAATCTTCCGTCCACGCTGGCGATGGACAACGGGACCACCATGCACATGCGCATTCGTTCGGTTGACGCCAACGACCAGTGGGGCGCTTGGGCCTCGACCAGTTTCCTTTTGCCGAACCTTGACGTGGTTGACAACGGCGACGGCACCGCCACCATGACGATGGGTCCAACCGACACGGGATTGGAACACGATTTCCTGCAGGACACGTTCGTGAACGAAACCCGAAAAACACTCAGTTACGGGGACGACATGCTGTTGGAATCGAGCATGACGTCCAACAAAGAGCGCTTGATTCACTTCCGTACCTCGCTCAATCAACTTGGCCTCCACGACAATCTGACCGTCCTCAGCGCCGACCTGAAACTCACGCGCTCGTCGTATTCCGGAAGCCCGGTGGTTTCGATTCACGGCATGGACGACTCGGGTCTGTGGTCCGAAAACGAAGTGACCTGGAACCGTATGTCTCTCGACGGCGTGCAGTGGTACGATGGTGGCCGATCAAACGGTACCGCTACGGTCGCGTTGGCCAACGGCGACCAGACCAGTAACAGCTTCACCTTTGACCTTGTCCACGCCGTCCAAAACTACCTCGACGCCGGTGATGAAGCACCCCTCGACCTGATGATGGCGGTTCGCGGTAAATTCGAATCGTACACAAACAACGAGGGTGTGTTTTTCCATTCCAGCGAGACCAGCAACCCCAGCGACGCCCCCTCTTTTTCCATCACTTACGAGTGGGGCAGCGGAACGGCGCCCAACGCCGTGAGCCTCACGGCCCCCGCTGACGGTCTCGCAGTGTGGAACCAAACCGGGGACAACCTCTCGGGCAACACCCAACCGTCGCTGAACTGGACGCAACCTTCCTCAGGTGACGACATCGTCTTTGAGTTGGCCACCGACGAAGATTTCCGCCTGCGAGAGATGCGCGTCGACACTCGTGTGGACAGCGATTTCAACCCCACAGACGGAACGCTGGCCATGACGGGCAGCAACACCCTGGAGGTCGGAAACATGTACTTCTGGCGCATGGCGACGGTGGACAGCGATGGGCACTACGGCTCGTGGGTGGCCTCAAGTTTCCTGGTTTCGCAGCTCGAGAGCACGTACCTCGGCGACGATCGCTACGAATTCCGCCTCAAGCACGGGAACGGCTCGCAAGACAACCAATACCCCGAGTGCATGGACACCTACATCGACAGCTCAGCCAGCAACGACAACTTCGATGGTGATTCGGAAATGACCGTGGCGTACAGCAACTTTGGCGGCGAGGTCACCGGTCTCATGGGCTGCAACCTCGTCTCGAATCTGCTGCCCGACGGATACGCCGTTGAATCCGCCCATCTCTCAATGTCGTTGACGTCAACGACCTTTGGAACACCGATCATCGGCGTTTGGGAGAGCAATCAGAACGACTGGAACGCAGAGGACGCCACGTGGTCCAGCTACGACGGCTCAAACTCGTGGGCCACAGCAGGCGCAAAGGGCAGCGAACGCGGCTCGTTGCTGGACAGCGTTTCGGTAGGCTCGTCGTTTTCTGAAGGCGACAGCGTGGAGTGGAACGTCACCCTTGCGGTGCAGAATGCGATGCGAGAAGATCGCCGTGTGGACTTCATTGTCGGGGTCCTCGGGGCCGGTTCAGGCGGTGCTCGTACCGCCTATCTCAGCACGGCTGAGGACTCGATGTCCAGCCGACCTGAACTCACCTTCGTCTACGTGCCGGGCTCCGACGCTCTTCCAGCCGACCCTTCCTTGTTAACACCGGTCAACGGTTCGTGGTCCATCGGCTCCGGCGTTGACCTGACCCCTGTTGCACGGCCTGAACTTACCTGGTCGTTCAACAATCAGATGGCGCTGGCGGGCTACATTGTCCAGCTCGACACGCAGGCGGATTTCTCCTCCGTCGGTGCACTGACCTATGCGTCGTGGAACGATGCGGGCTTCGACGTCACCAACAAGTCGTTCACGTTGCAATCCGATTTGGACGAGGGTGAGACGTGGTACTGGCGCGTTCGTGCCGTCTCCGCCACCAACCAAATTGGAAACTGGACCTCTGCCTACCATTTCCAGTTGCCCGATTTGAACACCGTCGTGTTCAATTCCACCAAGGCCTCGGTTGAATTGCGACACCATGGAGCACTGCCTCACCTCAACACGCCTCACCTCGTCGACACCTACATCGTCGAGAACGGAACGGGTTCCGATGGTACAAACGAAAATTCCACCACCCTCAGGGTCGGCGAACTTTCCACCGGCTACCAATCCGCAGCCCTCATTCGCATTCCTCTGGCCGAGGTGCCCCAGCCCGCTGGCGCTCGCGTCACAGGCGCCGAACTCAGCTTGTTCGCCGAATACGGCTCGGTCGAGGACGAGCCGGTGGCGATACGTCCCGTTCTTCGACCGTGGACGACCGGTGCAAACGCCACCACGTACGACGGCGTGAACGCGTGGTCTCAACAGGGTGGACGAGCCGTCGGCTCCGACATCGGTGTGGTGGTCGACCTGGTGTCCAGCGTTGCCGACGATTGGATGGATTTTGATGTGACCGAATCCGTCCAGGCCGCTCTCGCCGCAGGCCAAAACCACGTCTCTCTCATGGTCTACACGTCAACACAAACGACCGATGAGATCACGTTCACCTCCACCGGTGGAAGTGCGAGCGAACGGCCCTACCTCACGCTGACGTGGGAGGACGGCACCGTCTCGACACCCGCAGTGAGCGGCGTGAACACAGGCCCGAGCAACAACGCCATCGTGTGGAATTCAACCTCCCACGCAGTTGTGGCCGACCGCTCGCCCACCTTCAGCTGGTCTTACAGCGGAACCGTGGTGCCCACGGGGTGGCGAGTGTTCATCCAAGCCGACGCCAACAACGACATGGCCGGTCTGTACACCTACGATTCGAGGGTCCTTTCCGCAGCGTTTGACATCACCAACCAAACTTTCACTCCGCCCCAAGAGTTGGATTTCGCACAAGAGATTCGCTGGATGGTTCAACCCATGAACAACGGCATGCTTGGTCCACGAAGCGCATCCACACTGTTCTACTTGCCCAACGATGTGGGTGAAGAGATCAACGCCACTCACGCCACCCTGTCCGTTCAGGAAGGTTCCATCGTGACGTCGATGGGCTACCCAACGGTGACCGAAGACACCTACCTCGACACGGGCAACATATACGCCAACACCGGTTCATCGTCCTCGCTTTATGTTGGGCGAAGCCAAGTGTCAACGAGCAATCCCAACCTGTTTTCCATCGCCTTGATGAACATGGATTTCAGCGGTCTTCCTCTGCCCGGAACCTACGAAGTTGTGAACGCCAGTCTGGAGCTCAGCACCATCGACGTGTTCGAGGACACGCTCATTGCAGTCGGTGAATCCACATCGGCGTGGACCGAATCATCGGTGTACGCTTACCCGTCGGGCAACACGTCATCCTGGGCCTCAGGCGGTCCTTTCTCAGGGGACGACTTTGACGTTCCGTTCAACCCCGCTCAATGGGTCAACACCACCGGTACGGTGGCGTTCAACGTCACGGGTCTTGTTCAGCACGCTCTGGCTCAAAACTCGGCCACCCTCGACGTCGTTCTTTTCCCGGTTGACGGACCCAACAACGTGGAAGGTCGAGTCCAGTTCTCGTCCAGCGAGGCGGCGTTGGTTGACGTCCGTCCCCGCCTCAATCTGACC
This sequence comes from Methanobacteriota archaeon, assembly GCA_002722695.1. GTDB lineage: Archaea > Thermoplasmatota > Poseidoniia > Poseidoniales > Poseidoniaceae > Poseidonia. Next base: position 15,554 of record PBMS01000008.1, on the reverse strand, counting down.
TACCGGACCACAACGGCGTGGACCCCCAGTCAGCCGACAGGCCTCACACCTGCGGACGGCTCAACGCTTTGGGATCTCACAAAGCCTCGACCGTCCGGTTTGAACAGCACGGACTACACGTGGAACCTCTCCTATTCCAACCACACACGAATCGCAGCGTGCGGCAGCGACGACCCGTGGTTCCTGAGCAGCAATACGCTCTGCTGGACTTCCGATGACATCAACGCCGGTTTGTTGGGCAACGACACCATCGACATGACCAACAACACGTACACGGATTCGGTTCTTCTGAAAGGCGACCTCTGGCAACACTGGCGTTTCAGGGCCGATCAGGGCGACCGAATCGGTGAATGGTCAGCAACGCAAAAATTGCGTGTGCCCGTTGATCAGGGCAGCGATGACGGCGACGGGAATCAGACGCTCAATCTCTCACGTGGCTCCATTTTCGAAGCGACCGGCTTGCTTCCGACCGTGAAGGATGTCGAAATTGATTCGAACGCCACCGTCAACCGTGGCGCATCCAACACGATGGTGTTGGGCGTCAACGCTCTGGGTACCGGCCAAAGCAGCCTACTGATGGAGTTCGACCTNTCCAACATCCCATGGCCAACGGCCATGACTCCAACCCAGATGATGCTCCGGTTGTACCAACCCGGCGTTTCGGGNACGTCGTCGACGACCATCGCCGCCTACCCGTGCAGCGGCTTCACNGAATCCAGCGTCGTTTGGGCCACAGCTCCGTCCTGTTCTACGGCTGAAATCACGCGTTCCACGCTGACGTTGACCAACCCGTTCGGTTGGATGGAGTGGGACTTGACCAGCCTCGCACAGTCCAACATTGCCAACGGCAACACGACCATGACGTTCAAGTTGGCCTTGGTGGGTTCCACAGGATCTTCTCACAATTTCTATTCCTCCGAATACAGCGACGAAGAATACAGGCCGCACATCGTCCTGGACTACGTTGACAACGTCAACGGCATCGTTCCACCGGCCCAGCCCGTGTTGACAACACCCAGCGATGGAGAGGTCCTCTACGAGCAGGACAACGGTCTTCTCAAGGCCAAAACTCAGCCGTTCCTCTCGTGGAACCCCGTTTCGGGCGCCACAGGGTACATCGTGACCATCGCCAACGAAAGCGGTGTCTACAAATTCCGGTCTTGGGAGGATTCGGAGATCACCAACACAACCTTCCGCTTCGATGAAAACCTCACCGAGGGGAGTGTCTTTTCGTGGTGGGTCCAAGGCGTGAATCAGTCGATTCCGGGGCCGTCTTCGGCACGCTGGAGTTTTGCCATTGGTGAACCCAATCACCTCTACAACAACGACTACACCTACACCTACGAGTTCCAAACCGGTAACGAAGTGCCTGCCTTTGGACACACCAACGTCCAAGACACCGCAATTTACAGCGCATACCCCAACACGAATTTTGCCGGAGAACGCACCCTGAGCGCTGGTGATTACTGCGGTACCTTGTGGACGGACGAATGCCGCATCACCGTCGGCCTCAACGCGGCTCAGATCCCGTTTGCTCAATACAAAAACGTTCACTCGGCTTCCTTGGGTATGTACGTCGAATCGTGGACCTCAGTTCAGGGAGCGACGTCCGTTTCCTTCAGCGTCCACCCCATCGTCTCGTCCACAAGTTGGGCTCAAACCTCCGCCACCTGGAACGGAACAACCGCAGGCGGAACGTGGGGCGCTGCGGGCATGATGCCAGGCGTGGACTACGGCGAAGCCGTCTCGACCACATCGGTCAACGTTGACACGACCGGTTGGATTTGGTTCGATGTGAGCACACCCGGCATGACCATTTCCAGTCAGACAGCGTGGATCATCATCGCCACGCCGAACACCGGCCACGCCCATGCTTCGTTCTACTCAGGGTCGGCAGAAACCATCGATTATCGACCGCTGATCTTGTTCAACACCACAAACATCACCAGCGTCGTGATCAGCCCGTCGGGTGTCCTCAGCACGGACGCTGACACTGCGGTGAATTTCAATTCCGTCGCATACGACCACCTGTCCATGGTGCAGGCTCCTCCAATGACATGGGCGCTGTCTGCGAACAGTCCTGCAGGAAGCATCGGAACCAACGGCTTGTTCACTCCAAGCGGTGCAGGAAACGTGAGCATCACCTCATGTTTCGGTTTGGTCTGCGGGGTTCAAACCATCCTTGTGACCCCCGGCGCTCCAATCGAACTGTTGGTTGCGCCCCTCACGGCAACCATAACGGCCGATGAGACGTTGAACATCCTCGCCTCCATGGTCGACCAGCACGGCAACGCCGTGCCCGGTGAGACCATCACCTACACACCGAGTAACGGCACCATGTCAGGGAGCACCTTCCTGCCCTTTGCTGCCGGTACTCATACCGTCACTGTGGTCCATCCCTCGAGCGGAGCACAGGTCGTGGTGGACGTGACCGTCCTCGTTGGTGTTCCGTCCTACTTTGTGTTGGGCGGCTGCGAGGGAACCGTTCCAGCCGGTGTTTGGTGCGACATCACCGCAGACCTGTACGATCAATTCGGCAACCCCTTGGACACCGCAGATGCAGGGAACCTCACGTGGACGACCACCAACGGAAACTACTCCGAAGTGAATCAGGAGTACTTCCCCGACCATGTGGGCGTCTGGTGGCTCAACCTCACCTCGGTTTCAGGAGCTTCCGATACGTTGCAAATCACCGTGGGACACGGAGCCATCGACCACCTCGAACTCGATGTATCCTCGACGTCCATCACCGCCGACGACCGTGTGTACATCAACACCACTCGAGTCGACGTTCGCGGGAACCGTCTCGCTGTTGTTCTTCCAGCCGACAACTGGACCAAGACCTCCGACGGCCAACTGACGCCGGGCGCTCCCGCAATTTGGGACCCCGTGAAGACGGGTTCCAAGATCCTTGAAGCACGCTATGAGACCGAATTGACGCAAGTTGTGATCGATGTCGCTCGCGGCCTCACGCAAACGCTCCGCATCACCGTCAACGGCGAAGTTGCGACCTGGCAAATGTTTGACATCACCGCCGACGACACACTGGAAGCCAAGATTTTCGCCATCGACGCGAAGGGTAACCAATGGGCGGTGCCTGAGACAAATTGGTCCATGGACCACTCCAGCGTTGCTGACCCGTCCAATTTCCTCGAGGTGTTAACGGGTGACTCAACCACCTTTTCACCTTACTACGCCTCTGAGGAAGCGTACACACTTACCGCCACCTATGTTGACGATCAAACCGACCTCAGCGTTGCGATCAACATCACGGTGGGGCACGGTGCATTGCACAGCGTTACCATGACCGGTGTGGCCAACGACGCGTTGATGTCAACCGGCGATGAGATCGAGTTGACCGCAGACCACGCAGTGGACCTCTCCACGGAGCTCTACGACGCCGACAACAACCCCATTTCGGCCGACGAGCTCACCTGGCTTGAGGTCAACGTCGAAACAGGAGCGGTGAAGGACATCACCACTCAACTTCTCCTCGTCAACATGCGTTGGGAAGCGACGTCCGTTGGTGAGTATCGTCTTGACACATACAGCATCAGCGAAACCGGATTCAACGTCTCCGACAGCATCGTTGTCACGGTGCTTCACGGCGAGGCCGTTTCCGTTTCAGCCGTTTTGTCCACGACGACGCCCACGGCGGGCGATCGAGTTGACATTCAGGTGACGGGGACCGACGCTGATGGAAACCAATTCGACCAAGACGTGGTGTGGTCCGAGGACGGCGGAACCGTTGCGACCTTGAGCATCATCACCACCTCGGACGGAACCTACACTTACGACGCAGAAGTGGCCGGCCTGCACACGCTCCAGTACGCCGTGGGCGATGCGGTTTCAACCGCAGAAATCACGGTGGCTGCTCAAACCATCGTGGCTCGTCTGGAGGCCAATCTGACCTCATCGGTGGTCGATCAGCTCGACAGCGTTGACTTGACCATACGGGCCTTTGACGCCTTTGAAAACGAGATTTCCGTCCCTGGCAGCGTCCAAGTTGAAGCCACGGGTAGAGCGACGTCGGTGATGACCAACTCATCGTTTTGGACGATCACGACCCTTGATGATGGTCCACAAACCATCACTGTTCGAGTCGGATCTGTCAGCGAATATCAGGACATTGAAGTGACCGGTAATCTGGCCGGTTTCTTCCAAGCAGGCGGTACGCTCTACTACGTTGGAGCAGGTCTGCTCGGTCTGATCGCCGTTGTGCTTCTTGGACTGCTCGTGATGTTCATGCGAGGCGGTCGTAATGACGACTGGGACGACGATGAGGACGACGACGACGATGTTCGAACCTCCGGCCCAACCGGTCCTGCTCCCGGGCCAAGTGGCCCAGCGCCCGGGCCAACCGGTCCCGCACCAGGACCTTCTGGCCCTCCCTCTGAAGAGGCCCCTCCCGCCGTGGATGAAGAACCGGCCATCGAAACGAGTGTTGACGAAGACGGTACGGAGTGGTGGGAAGACGAAGACGGCACCTGGTGGTACCGAATGGCCGGCGAAGAGGAATGGCAAGAATACAACGAGTGAGGACGTGATTCGTTGACGCACCCCCGAACCTGCGCCGTTCTCGTTGCGCTGGTGCTGCTGGGGGTTTGGTCGGCGAGCATCACCTCTTCGCTTGAGGAGGAAGCTCACGTGCTGCGGTCGGGAACCGCTGACCGCATCGTCATCGACAACCCACCCTCATCGGTGTCGGCTGACGAGGTCGTCGGCTTCACAGCCACCATCTACGACCCCGTGAACAACGCGCTCACCGGCGAAGTCTCGTGGTCGGTCAGCAACGGTACCATCACCGACGACGGTCAGTTCTACCCTTGGTCGGCCGGGTTGGTGGAAATCACAGCTGCACACAACGGCCTGACCGACCGATACAACCTCTCGGTTGAGCCCGGCGTACCGACGCAAATTGAAATCACTCGTTTGAGCGTCGGAGTCCTTGAACCAACCGTCCTAACCGCTGATTTGCTCGACAGTCGAGGCAATCGAATACCCGGACCTTCAACGATGGTGTGGGACATTGACGGCGACTACGTCGGACAGGGCCAACCGGTGTGGACGGCGGATGTTCTGGGTGAGGTGAGCGCTCGCGTGCGCTACAATCAGCTGGAAGCCCGAGCAACACTGACGGTGTCAGCAGGGGTTCCGTATGCGTTTGAGTTTGACGAACCGCTCCTGGTACGCGCTGGAACCACGCAATCGATATCACCCCGCTTGGTCGACGTCAACGGGTACGCTATGCCACTCTCAAACGTCGGATCGTTGTCGTGGTTTGCAGAGAACGGTTCGTTCAATGCTCAAGGTGAGTACCTCGCCACAAACACGGGGGACTGGCTCATCACGGTGTCTTCGGGAAACATCACCGGCAGTGCAACTCTGAAAGTCATCCCGGGTGATGCGGTTGCTTCTACGCTGATGATCGTGGATGCGCCTGAAATTTTCATGGCGGGAGAATCGTATGAACTGGTCTTTGAGCGCAGGGACTCAAACGGCTACATCGGATTTGTCTCCCCCCCAATCGGCGCACTCTCCGCTACCTCGGGTGGGCTGTCCGTGGACGACGATTTACGGGTGTATTGGAACCCTTCAGCCACCGGTCCGGCCACGGTCTCTGGAACAGACGGTTTGGTGGCCTCCTCGTTTGAGGTCGATGTTGTTCACGGTCGCGCAATTGATGTTTCGCTGAGGATGGAACCCATGACACCTTCAGCGGGGGATCAGGTCGTGATCGAACTCGTTGCTATGGACATCAAAGGCAATCGGTGGGTGGTCGCTGGCAACATCAGCATGAGCATGGGAGCGCAGGAGGAACTTCTCTCCGAGTTGTCGTACGTTCTGGTGCAAACGCAAGCCGCACAGTCTTGGCGGTTTGAAGGGAGTTGGTTTGACAACAGCTCTGGGACGATGTTCGTAGCGGACACTTCGTTCGAGGTTCATCCGGGGCGTCTTGCTTTCATCACGCTTCAGGGCGAGGGGGCACGCGTGCCAGCCGATGGTTATCTCGACCTTAACCCGACCTTCTTTGACGCCTACGGCAACGCTCTTGACGATGTTGCCCTCAATTGGACCTTGGACGGCGAAGACATCACCCTCGAGATGCTGCTCAACGCGGGCCGATGGACCGCCACAAGCGTGGGTGGCCATGAATTGAGGGTCAACGCCGACGGCGTGTTCGCAACCGTTCGGTTAACCGTGGTCGCTGGAACCGCTCACGGTTTGATCACGGATGTTGACGAAGGGCTCATCGTTCGAGCAGGTGAGCCTCAGGATCTCTTCATCCAAGTTGTCGATGTCCACGGCAACATAGCGGAATCCACGTCGGTGACCACCACTTTGAACACTTCTTTGGGAGAACTTGAAGCGTCCCCCACAGGTGTCGGTTATTGGCAGTTTACCGGCAAGAAAGTTGGCGTTTACACCCTCGTGCTTGAGGACGAAGGCTCCGTTCACACGTTGCCGCTGACCGTCGAGGCCGGAGCTCCTGTCCGAATCCAGGCGTCCATGAGTCGAACAGACATTTCAGAGGGTGAAGTGGTGCTGTTGAACGCCTTCGCTACGGACGTGTACGGCAACACCCTTTCCATACCAAAAGCAAACACCAGCGTGAGCTGCACGGCAGGCCCTGTGTCCTTCGTGACAAACGGAACGTGGGAAGTCGACGTCCAGGACGGCGGAACGGACCGTTCGTGCACCGTGCGTTGGAGCGGCCTTTTGGCTCAACCCTTCTACGACGTGGAGAACGTGTTGTTGGGTGGAGCGGTGGGGTCAACCAACACAGCCATGACCATGGCAGCCGTTCTGCTGTTGCTGTTGTTGGCCGTGCTCATTACGCTCACTCGAAAGGCTGCAGAGGTGTCAGGAGACGAATGGGTTGAAGACGCCTTTGAGGACGAGGATGAAGACGAAGACGGGGAACTCGATGGTCTGGATGTCATGGACAACACGCCGCTTCATGAACGTCATGGATTGACCCTTGAATCCATGAAAACGCTTGCCAAAGAAGCTGGCAAGGTCGGGGTTATGCAAGCCACGCCCTCAACAACACAAGGCCAAACCGGGTGGTACGTCGACGTCTCGGAAGAACTGCAGTACTGGGAAGTCACCCCGGACGGAGAATGGATTCGACATGAATGACACGCGTTGACACCCAACGCAGGGATTCATATTGGATGGCTTTGTGTCCAAGCCTGATACCATGGGAACTCAGGACCTTATCGACCACCTCAACGAAGCCCTCGGGTGGGAACTTCGTGCTGTGAACATGTACGCCCACTACGCAGCCAACATTCAGGGGATTCACCGACTTCAACTCGACCCGATGTTCAACGGAGAAGCAACGGAATCTCTGGCTCATGCTGACGTTGTTCGCAGATCGATCGTCAAACTGGGGGGCATCCCCGTCACCGAGCGAAACCCGCACCCCATCGTGCACACCACCGAATTCAAAGCCATGCTTGAGTTGTCCCTCGAGACCGAAACCAAAGCAGCGGAAGTGTACGCGAACATCATACAGCTTGTGGATGATGTTGGCGATCAGGAAATGTACGACGCCATCGAGCAAATTTATCTCGCTGAGCTACGAAGTCTGGAAGACCTTCGCTTGATCATGGCTTGATCGTCGGCAGCTCGGACTCACAACGAACAGCGACGTCAATCGTCGTCCTTGGTTTCTGCATCGCTTCTGCTCAGGAAGGCGCTCATGGGCGTAGAGCCTTCGCGAGGCTGGACGTTTCGTCGTCCGTAAGCGTACCACGCCAACAATCCAATGAGAACGGCCCCACTGCCGCCGTACAGAGCTTTCTCTCCCATCAACCCGAGCATTGCAATTCCTGCCAACGTGCCGTAAATTTGTGGGAGCGGGTAAAGCGGAGACCGGTAGGGAGGGTTCCACTCGTGGCTTGGGCCCGCTCCACGGAGCACAACCACCGTCAGGTTCAGCACGATGAAGACCATGAGGATGAATCCAGATGCAAGTTCCGCAATCACGTGCACGTCAAAGGAATAGATCGACACCGCCATCAGCAGTCCAGTGAGCAGAATCGGCCAGTGGGGGGTTTTGTAGCGTTCGTTCAGCTCTCCCAAGGGGGCGGGCAGCACCCCGTCTTTTGCCATGGCGTAGATGAATCGTGATGAGGACAGGACACCCGCCAGTGCCATGGACGCCATGGCGATGATGGCCACCAAAGACGCCAGAAGAACAACCGCCGTCCCCGCCACCGAATCGGCGAAGACCGTGATGGGGTTTTCTACGGCGTGTCCGTCGACCATGTACCAGTCAGGAGCCATCACGGCCACCATGATGTACGCCACGGCGGCGTACAGCAGCGTTGCGATGAAGAGCGATTGAATCATCCCTCGAGGTAGATTGGTTTCAGGATCCAAAACCTCACCGCCGATGGCACCGACTTTGATGGCGCCGGAGAAGGCAACAAACACAAGTGCAGCCGCCGTTCCCATGCTGAGGCTGAGGGGTTGGAAGTCCTCAACGGGTCGGCCGGCATCGAAGTCGCTGGAGAACAACGCCATGAGGCACAAGACGACGATCATCGCCACCGCACCGGTGACGATGGGTACCTGAACCTTCTTGATGGCCTTTACACCGGTCAGGTTGACGATCAGTATGAAAACAAGAAGAACCATTGCAATCGCGTTAGCGTTGACGTCGTTGATGCCAAAGTGATTCGTAATCACTTCCATGTAGGCAGCGAAACCGACCAGGGCAAAGGCGGATTTTAACATGAACGACGCAAACAAACCCAATCCACTGATGGTGCCAACCAGATGACCGTACGTGCGCTCGGCGTAGACGTAAAATCCACCGGATTGAGGCATGGCGCTGGCCAGTTCAGCTTTTGAGTACGCACTGGCGATGACCACGCTGCCGGCCAGCAGGAAGGCGAACCACATGCCCGGCCCCGCAACTTCCTGCGCAAAGGCGGGGAGCAAGAAGAGGCCGGACCCCAACATGGAGGACAACGAAAGGATGACCAGTGTCTTCAAACCGATGCTTCGGGCGAGTTCAACTGTTTTTTCGACGACCATTTCGATTCCCCGAATTCCGGTAAGTGATTGACCTACAACTACCGCTAATGGAAGGATGCCCTTGAACTCTTGTCCGTTTGCGGCCATCAAACGCCGGAATCCGGTCATTTTGGTAGATGCGCAACGACCTTCATTTCGACGGCGATGGGTGTCGGGAGAGAACGAATCGCCAACGTGGTGCGGGTCGGTCCAACTCTGCCGAGGGTTTCTGCCCAAACTTCGTTGTATCCCGTAAAATCTCGTTTCATGTCGACGAGGAAACTGGTCACGTCCACCACATTTTCCAACGATCCTCCTGCTTCGTGCAGCACGCGTTCGACGTTGTTGACCACCGCTTGGGTTTGGGCTTTGATGTCGTAGTCCAAGGGGTTGCCCGCCTCATCATGGATGGGGCCGCCAGGTATGGCGTTGGTGCCGGGTTGGCGCGGTCCGACACCCGACAGATAGAGCATGTCCCCCACCCGCCGAGCGTGTGGATATGCGCCCACTGGCTTTGGAGCGGTGTCGGTGTTCACAGCGTCTTCCCCCTCAACCGGGTCCCAGAGCTTGGGTCCACTGCTGGTGGTTGAGACCTCCGGAGTGGTGTTGGACGGTGTGGCGTCCTCGCTTTGTTCATCAGCGGAGTCCAGCACACCCCGTTCGCCTTGGAAATATTCGACGTCGTCCTCGTCGTATTCTTTGTCGCCCACACCGCTGGGTGTGGGGTCGATGTGAACTACGGCACCACCTGCACCGTGGATGGACTCGTAAGCAAGCACCTGCCCGGTCAAATCGTTTCGATTTCCGTTCATTGCCGAAAGCCACCACATCGGTTTGAAGGCCACCACTTTTTGAACGCGAATTTGGCGGTGTATGGTACGCGACAGTTGACCAACGTCTTCCATTCGACCTTGCTCGAGGAACTCGAGAATTTTCCGATTCCACTCGTCGTCCTTGAGGGAGTGAATTTTGTCGTCCTCGGGTTGAATGAAATCCGTGAACATCCGGTTGGACAACGACATGGCGGTGATGGCTACGGCACGTCGACCTTGGGCTTTGATGACGTCGAGGCACGATTTTGCCAGCACGGTGGTTTCGTTTCGGTTGGCGTACATGTTCGATGAAACGATGACTGCGGGGATGCTGTTGTCCGGATTGAGCAGCGTCAAGGCAACCACGGAACCGACATCGATGGGGAAGCCCTTGTAGTTCACACATCGGCTCTGCAAGCCCCTGTTTCGATTGGCATCGTCCCATGCATGCGCAAACGCCTCATCGATGTTGAAGGAGTACGGAATTGATCCCAAATCGTGGAAGTCGTGGTCAACCATCACCCACTCAGGTTTCGGGTCGGCTTGGATCTGGTGGCCGATGATGGACGGCCACGTGGTGGAGTAGACGATGAGGAGGTCGGCGTTGAGGTTGCGTATTGTATGGGCGGCTTCGTCGAAAGCGTTGCGCAGATTTCGCCATCCTGGATTTTGGTCGGGTGCCAACACCGTGTGTGGGTGGACGGGCACCACGAACGAGGCGACCACACCCCCTTCGCTCATTGTTCGCTCACCTCGTGGGCGTGGCACGGCCACTCAACCACTGCGTTTCCGGTACCGATGATGGTGCCGTAGCCGTGAAGGATGGCCGGATAGTCAGGGACGTCCAGCGTGGAAAGCAACCATGAGAGGCCACCACCGTCGCTTTCTGCAATGGCTTGTTCGGTAAACTCAGGCATTTCATCCAAAATACGCTGAGCTTGACCGCTGCGCATGTAGTCGATCATCCGCATGTCCCACAGGTGCATTGCGTGGCTGGTGATGTGCTCCTTGCTCATGTCTTCTGGGACTTCGGACTCGGTGGTAAAGTGTCGATGAGAGAGTGAATTGCTGGCCAACACGACCACCTTTTTCCCGCTGGCTTCAATCGCTCTTCGGGTGACTTTCCCCAGTTCAATCATGATTTCCTGCATGACTTCCACCGAATAGTACGCCGTGGAGCGGTTGCTGGAGATGACCACCAGCGGCTTGTCCCAGTCAGGGTTGAAGAGATGCCCGGTCGTGATCGTGCCGTAATCCACTCGGAAATCGGGGTTTTCCATCATTTTCACAGGCAGACCCGCAGCCGATGCTTCGTCATGAATGGCCTGAGCAAGTTCAACATCAACGTTCATGTCGTAGTGGTAACGGAAGAGATTTGGGAAAATGGGGTCAACGGAAAGACCCTCAAAGTGTGGCAGGCCAAGGAAATGCGTGCCGACGTAGGTTTGCCAGTGCGGTGAGAGCAAGACGATGGCGTCGTAGTCGTGGTCGGCCAGCGACGCTCGAAGGCGCTCGTACCCCCAGCGGAGTTGTTCCCAGCCGCCCTCGGCCACGGGTTCGTTTTGAGGTGGGTTTTCAGCGTAGACCAGATGAGGTGGGTGCGGTGCAATGCAACCTGCCACGATTCGTCCCTTGCCCATGACTTACCCACGCCGGTGAGGTTTAATTCATCATCGGCATCTTTCCACGCTGTCGGGGGACGAGGGTCATAAACAACCGCAGGTGTCGTTCAGCCATGGACGAGCAAGCGGTTGAGGCAACGTCCATCGAGGTTGAACCGCAACCTCCCCGCTCGGCCACGTGGCGGGAGACCTTTGACAACGTTGTTGCGCCCACCCTCTTCGGTGTGGTGGTTGGCGCTGCTTGGGAAGCCCTCGCCATGCCACTCAACCCTTACCCCATGCCCAACCCGCCCCAAGGTGGCTTGCTTCTCATGATGCTTTTTTCTCCGTTGCTCCACCGTCTTCTGACCAACCACCCCGGCGATCGGTGGACGGAGTACCTGGCCGGCGTGGCGACACTCGCCCTACCGTTGATGTTGGTCTGGTCGACCGGCTTGGGTGGCTTTGTGTGCGGTGGATACCTGACCGTCGTTGTGTGGATCTGGGTGAGCACGTCGTGGTGGCGCTTCCATCTGCCCCCGTTCCGCTCTGCTATTTGGCACACCATGGGCGTCAACATCGGGGCGTTGGGCGGCTCCTTGCTGTACTTCAGCATCTTTGGATGATCACGAAGCGTAGCTTTCGTCGTCGTTGGGGAAATCCCCCGACCGCACGTCCTCGCAATAGCTCTTGATGGCACCGTCGATTTCCTCAGCGAGGTTCAGGTAGCGACGAAGGAAACGCGGAGAGAAATCCATGGTGATGCCCAAGAGGTCGTGAAGCACCAACACCTGCCCGTCAACGTCGGGTCCTGCACCGATGCCGATGGTGGGAATGCTCACGGCTTGAGAGACACGCTTGGCGAGTTCTCGAGGAATCTTTTCGAGCACGATGGCAAAACACCCTGCCGCCTCGAGAATCTTGGCGTCTTCAATCAGTTTCTCGGCTTCTTCCTCCTCTTTGGCCCGCACGGAATAGGTGCCAAATTTGTAGATGGATTGCGGGGTGAGACCGAGATGGCCCATAACGGGAATGCCGGCCGTCAGGATGCGCTCCACCGATTCGGTGATTTCTGCCCCACCTTCGAGTTTGACCGCATGGCCGCTGGATTCTTTCATGATGCGAATGGCGGATTCAAGCGCCTGTCGGGAGTTGCCTTGGTAGGTGCCGAAGGGCATGTCAACCACCAGCAGGGCGCGGTCCACGGCGCGTTCCACGCACTGGGCATGGTAGATCATGTGGTCGAGCGTCATGGGCACGGTGGTCACTTGTCCGGCCATCACGTTGGATGCAGAATCGCCCACCAGAATAACGTCAACACCGGCTTGGTCCACGAGGCGAGCCAGAGAATAATCGTACGCCGTCAGCATGGTGATTTTCTCACCCGCACGTTTCATTTCCTGAAGCGTATGGGTGGTGACCTTCTTGGCTTCGGTGTAGACGGACATGATTCCGCCACCGCCCTTGGTGTTTTCAACTCGTCGCCTGCGATTATTCTTCTTCGTCGACGAAGGCCAGGACGTGAGTCCTGAGTTCATGCAGCGCTTCAGCCGCACTTGAGCAAGCGAGGAGTTGCTGTCGTGCTTCGAGGTCGTTCAAACACAAAGCAGCGATGTTGTAAATCGATTCTCGCTGGTCGTTGATTTGTTCTTCGCAAATGGTTGACACCCACTGACTGAGAACGGCGGCGTCGACGTTCATGCCACGACCGGCTCGGGTGACGATGTTCCGAGTCAACGTTCGAAGGAACGTTTGGTCCTCATCCGACAAGTCCCCCTCCTCCTCGAGGTAGGTGACGTTGGCTGAGACGTAGAGGCGACTGTGTTCAACGTCATCGGGGATGTGGTCCAGCAGTGTTTCAATGTCTGGAGCCAGCCCGTCTTGAATCAGATCGGCCATGCTGGGGTCGGAGAAGGGAGGGAGCGCCGGTGGGATGACGCTGTCAACAAAGAAGCGTCGACCGCCCGTGATGGTGATGAAATGATTGACGCCTTTGGTTTCGTGATTCAGAATAACGGCTTCGCACCCGTGCCTTCGAGGGCCGTCCCAGCCGTTGATTGGCTCGAACGGGTCGTTCATGACCAAACCAAACGGTCGCTCGTCGAGGATGCACGTGTCGAGCATCTGGCGGTAGCGAGGTTCGAACACGCGAAGTTCCTGAAGTTCTCCGGGAAACAACACCATGGGAAGGACAAAGAGTGGCAACGGTGCTTCGTCCATGGGCATTTGTGCCGTGGGGGTCATTTGAACATGTGGCCTCATGGGTCCTGAACACAGATGTTGGTGACCTCTGAAAAGAAGTTGAGCGACCACGCTCCACCCTCTCGCCCCACACCCGATTGTTTGACGCCGCCGAAGGGGGTGCGGAGGTCGCGATTAAGCCAGGTGTTCACCCAAACAATGCCCGTATCGAGGCGTTGAGCCAATGCATGGCCACGCTCACCGTCGTTGCACCACACCGAACCTGCGAGGCCGTACTCCGTTGCGTTGGCCATCATCACCGCCTCGTCATCGTCGTGGAAGACATGGAGGGTGACGACCGGGCCGAAAATCTCCTCGGTTGCTGTGCGCGAGGTGTGGCTCAACCCCTCGATGACCGTGGGGCGCAGGAAGGCTCCTTCGGGAGAGACGTGTTCAACGGGTGCCTCGTTTGCGACCCCACCCGTCAGGATGCGGCCCCCTTCCTCTCGAGCAAGACGAATGTAGGATTCCACTTTTTCCTGGTGGGCCTTGGAGATGACCGAACCCATCGTCGTGGATTCCAGGCTTGGGTCGCCAACGATCAAGTGTTCAACGGCCCGAATGAACCGGTGTTTAAACGTCTCGTAAAGGCTGGCGTGGACCAGGATTCTGGACCCGCACAGACACACTTGGCCCGAATTGGTAAAGGAGGCCCGAACCAAGCCGTCCATGATGTCGTCCAAGGGCGCGTCCTCAAGGACCACGGTGGCGTTCTTACCCCCGAGTTCCAGGGACATTTTCTTGAACATGGGGGCCGCAGATGCAGCCACGATTCGTCCTGTGGACGTCCCACCGGTGAAGGAAATGCCTCGGATTTCAGGGTGCTCCACAATCGCTTGTCCGACTTCGGGACCAAGGCCGTGAACCAGGTTGAACACCCCTTTCGGAAATCCAATGCGCTGCATCACGCTCGCCAGATGATTCGCCGTCATCGGCGTCAACTCGGACGGTTTCGCCACGATGGTGTTTCCCATCAACAGAGCAGGTGCCACCTTCCACGTGAGGAGGTAGAGAGGAAGGTTCCACGGGGTGATGAGGCCGACGCATCCGACCGGTGAGCGGTGGACGTGATTGACGGCGCCGTGATCGGCAAAGGTCGGTTCGGTGTGTTGACGACCGTGGGAGGCGAAGAATCGAAAATTTGCCACCGAGCGCGCAGCATCAACGTTGCGAGCCAAACCGATGGGTTTGCCGGTGTCCATGCTTTCGAGGCGGGCCACCGTTTCAGCGTCGTCCTCGAGGGCTTGAGCAATCGTGTCCAACCACCGAATGCGTTCGTCCATGGTGGTTGCCGACCATGCGGGTGCGGCGTTCAAGGCGGCTCGTGTTGCTGCGTTGACGTCGGATGCTTTTGAGCGAGGGAGTGTGGTGATGACCTCCCCCGTTGCTGGGTTGACGGTGTTCAACGTTTCACCGCCCTCGGCTGGGACGAACGTTCCGTCGATGAAATTCAGGAGGGGCTCCATCATTTCACCTCGGGGTTGTAATGCCATCGGTCCTGGTCGGGGTCCCACTCGTCCCATGTCGGCACGGTCTCAAGCACCTCTACGTAGCGTTCGGGAACGATGCCGGGGACAATGAAGGCTTTCTGTCGATGAAGAGGGTAAGGGTTCCTCAAGGTGATGCCTAGGACGCCCAGCAGGGCGCGTGCGACGTACCACGTCGCCTGTGAATTCCATCCGTGGGCGACCTTTATGACAACGCCCAATCCCTTCGGGTAGTCTGGATGCTCAATGGCCATGCCCAGCAATCCGTCAGCGCCCTCTTTGGCGATGACTCGTCCTTCCCCGGCCTTGAGAATCGTGGAATCCAGTCGATTAAATCCCCCGACCAAATCGGGGTTTCGAGTCATCGCTTCCCAAATCCAATC